>JBAQKP010000001.1:0-7122 GCA_049301135.1 Moraxellaceae bacterium
GTGAATCTATCCAAAAACCACTGGAATACTATGACAATAACGTACTTGGCATGATTTGCTTGATTAAAGCTATGCGCGATCATGACGTGTACAACATCGTTTTTAGCTCTTCGGCAGCCGTGTATGGTATACCCAAAAAATTGCCGATCACAGAAAGTGCTGCGACACGACCTACAACGCCTTATGGTGAGAGCAAACTGGCTGGCGAACAACTTTTAAATGCGCTGACTCTCTCTGATTCACGCTGGAAAGTGGTTAACCTGCGTTATTTTAATCCAACCGGTGCACATCCAAGCGGTTTACTTGGTGAAAATCCGCGCGGCATCCCAATGAACTTAATGCCTTATCTGTTACAAGTTGCGACTGGACAGCGCGAGTTTTTATCAATTTATGGTGGTGACTACAACACACCTGACGGAACCTGTGTGCGTGATTATTTGCATGTGATGGATTTGGCCGAAGGACATTTGGCAGCGCTTCATTACTTGGAGCAACAGCACACTGGATTTAGTTTAAGCCTAAATTTAGGACGTGGGGCAGGTATCAGCGTGCTAGAAATGCACCATGCGTTTGAAGCCGCTGTAGGGCATGAACTACCTTACCGGATCATGCCACGCCGTCAAGGTGATACGGATCGACTTTTTGCAGAGCCGAGTCTGGCTCAACAGATTTTGGGCTGGCAAGCAACTAGACCAGTACAAGCGATGTGTACCGATCTATGGCGTTACGCATCTACCTAACCTACTATTTGAAATGCACCCGTCGAGACAGCAAATGCTTGAGAGTCAATAACTTTAGTAGCTGAAAGAATGGTCGCATAACTTCCCGCATAATTTTTTGTGTGGGAGTCAGTTTTATTTTTCGATTCGGATTTGCATCATTAATCCTTTGGCGTCTATCGTGCTCTAGCATGCTTGGCATACGTGCTTGATGACGATTTAATACATCATCTTGAATACACAGTGCTGGATTCATTTGAAAAACCTGATACTCTCCATCATAAATATAATGCTCAAACATAATATGATCAATTGGCCTCCTACTTTCGTATTTTTTGACGTACTCGAATAAAGAGTGTGCAGCAGCATTAGATAAAATATATCCCGCTGTTGCAACATGACCTGCAAACAATCTAAACAATTTGCGATTACCATAAGGCAACGCAATCCCACTTATCGCCATATTGGCCTTTGGCCAAAATGCTTCAGTTTTAATAAAATGATATCCTTTTGGAATCCAGTCATGATTATTCAAGTAAATGGCAGCCTGATTACTTAATACAACATCATCCTCAAAAACCGCCACATAATCTATGTTATGATCTATTACCTTTTTCCAGACACTAACATGACTCATAAAACAAGCTAGCTCACCGCCTGTTAGCAGATCATAACGAATAGGTAACTCCATATGTTCGGCTAAGTGCCGTGCCGGTACAGGCGTCACGGCATCATAGAACTCGAACTCAATATTCTGAATATCGAACTGAGCTCTGATATGCGTGCGCCGTTCGGTAGCACTCGCTAAGCTGATGACAATTTTTTTCACTGAAACACCGCACGCTTAATGACTTAAAATGGTGAGCATGGCTAATCTAGAAGACATGCCTTCTAGACACCTACATCCGCTGGTCATTGTAGCCTTTTTTGTTGAGGCTATCTATTACAAGCGCTCTTGTGTAAAATTTCACTTTACCTTTTGCTGGCCGCTGGACATTGCTTAGGCCTAAACTTCTGATTTTTTTGGATCAATATGCTTAAAATTTTTTTAATCAACCTTAAACGTCGATCTGACAGACTTGTACACGTTAAGCAGCAACTAGACCAACTGGGGTTAGAATTTGAGCGTTTTGATGCCTTTGATGGCACGATGCTTAGCCCAACATTGTCAGAGGAGAATCAGAAATTCCAATTTAATGTCAAAAGAAAAATAGCTTTAGGGGAAATCGGTTGTGCTATGTCGCATAGAGCGATTTGGCAACGGATGGTTGAGCAAAATCTACCCTTTGCGCTAATTCTAGAGGATGATATTACCATTCGTGCAGAATTGGTTGGTTTTTTGGCTGATTTAAATAACTACCAGCACTTTGATTTTTTAAATCTGTCATATATCGAGCCTTATCGGGTCGATCCTCAGGCTTTGGACTATTTTGTGAGTCGACAAAAACTACGCCGCCCGCACATTTTTCATCAAGATCGCTCAGAATGGCGTAAGCTCGAATGGAATCGTAGCTGGCGAATTTTTCAAATTCACCCAACATTCAACCAGCATTATGCAATGGAATGTGATCCAGCACCGTTATTGGGTAGTGGTTATATTGTGTCATTACATGCGGCACAAGCATTATTAAAGGCTTCGGAACGATTTGAATTCCCGATAGATTGGGTTTGGCGTTATGCCAGTGGTCAGTTGGTTGAAGGCTTCACCTACCCATGTTTGGTGACGCAATCCCTCAATGATAGTAATATCAACGACCGTCACTACGGTAATCGTTTACCACTGAAGCAGAAAATCCGTCGATTTTGGTATAAACACCGCAAATTTGCCCGACGCGTCGATTTGTGGCGTATGTATGGGTTATTGATGTTTTAAGACACCTGCCAACGTTGCCTTGGCTCACATCTTGACAGAGGGTTTTCACTTGTCAGATTTACACGCTGCTTCACCCAAAATCGTTTTGGCTATCTTTACGCTACAAGGGGGTGGCGCTGAGCGTTTTGTACTCACACTGGCAGAGGCTTTTTTAAAATTGGGGTTTGATGCACATGTGGTGTGCTTTAAAAACCAAGTCCATTATCCCATTCCAGACGGGGTAAAAGTTCATTTTTTAAACTACCAAGCCTATCGCTGGTTGCCAAAAATCTGGCGAAATCCGATTTTTGCGCGCGTGTTCGACCGTTATGTTCGGCAACAGATTGGCACAGTACAGATGGTGATTTCCAACTTACTGCCCGTCGATCAAGTGCTGCGTTATAGCCAGCTTGATCCAATTTGCTTTGTGATTCATAACACGATCTCTAAGGAATATGCGTTGTACGAGCAATCGACTTCGCAGCAACAGCGCCTAACCCAACAGCTCCATCAGATCTACGGCAGCCGCCCGTGTGTCTGTGTGAGCCAAGGTGTACTGGATGATTTTCTTAAAATTTTTAGCCAACATCCTAAAATCACTGCAATTCATAACCCAATCGATGCCGAAGCAATCAAGCAGCAAAGCCTTGCAGCAGTCGACACACCTGCCGACTATCTGGTGCATGTCGGTAAGTTTAAGCCTGCCAAAGCGCACGAGGCGCTGATCCGTGCCTACGCGCAATCCAAACAAATGTTACCATTGCTATTGGTGGGTGAAGGTGGTCTAAAAAACGACATAATGGCGCTGGTCGAGCAGCTCGGGCTATCTGATCGGGTGATTTTTGTGGGGTTTCAGGCCAATCCATATCCCTATATTCGGCAGGCACGGCTGATGCTGTTGTCGTCGGTGTTTGAAGGTTTTGGGATTGTGATTGCAGAAGCATTAGCACTGGGTGTGCCTGTCATCAGCACCGATTGTGAGGCCGGCCCTCGTGAGTTGTTGCCGGAGGCCAACCTCGTACCTGTCGGCGATACGGCTGCGCTGGCCGCAAAAATTGATCAGGCCATTGCAAACAGTGACGATTTTCGCAGTCCATTTGACCTGAAATTACTGCCTGATCAAGTGGCAAAGCAATACCTTGAGCACGTCCTCGGCACTGGATTTAAAACATGATTACCACCAGCGCGTCCGTTCACGTTGATGCCGTTGTTTAAAACGCAGGTAGACATTTGGGTTAGCCTCCTGCTGTAGCCGATCAAAAATCTCCAAAACGATCTGACCAAGCGGATGCAATTGGCAGATTTTTTCTAAGCGCCAACGCATATTACGCAAAGTGTCATCCGTACCGACCGCAAACGCTGACGTCCCATCAAATAACGCCACCCGCTGCTGCTGTAATTGCTCGCGCATCTTCGGATCTTCGGTGTAATCGTGCTGGCACAAAATCGCTTCAGTTTCTTGCAGTTTCAGCGTATTGATCAGCATCACCGCGTTCATCAGGAGTGCCTGCAATAGCGGGTCATCATCGTGGTCAATCATGCTGTCACACGCCGAAATCAACCAGCGCGTATTCAGACAACCCAATAAAAAATCCCGCTCGGCCAGCCATAACTGCTTGAGGCGCTGATAGTTGGTCGCCACATCTACATCTCGACGCAGTAGCACGATCAAGCTGGCGTGATAATGTGCTAGCTCTGGAGAACCGACAAACTCGGCGCGTAAAGCATTCAAATGCTGCTGCAAATCTTTGGCCGAACCATAGGTATATTCAATCGAGTCGCCACTGATAATCTGCTGTTTTAGCTGTTCGATATCAACGGCATGTAACTCCTGCAAAGTTTGTGCTGCACCCGCGCGACGCTGATGTCGACTCCACGAAAACCACTGCTCAAATTTAGTTTTTTGACGAGGCGGCATACTGTTTCCTATACGTCATGTTGCGGATGTCGCGCTAGATCACGCTGTACATACAGCAACAGATACTTATTCAGGGTGTACCACATCAACACCACCGACGATAACGTGCCATAGCGCAAATACAAAAAACCGCCACGAATCCAATACTCGCGCACAAATGAAAACCAGCCATGCAACACCACACCGATCAGGCTCGTGGTTTTGCCGTGTTGATATTTTTCTTCTGCCCAATCATGACTATAACGCAGTCGCTTCAGTAGATAGTGCGACAGGTCATCACTGGTATGGTGGTGTTGTACGCCGCTCAGTTTCACCAGTTGGGCGGATTGGCTGTCGAGTGTTTCATGCACCTCTAAGCTGGAATACTGAAATGCTTCACGCGCATACAGGCGTTTTTGCCAATCCCGATACCAGCCGCGCAAGTGCGTCGGCACACCACAAAAGTAATTCACCCGCGCCAACATAAATACTTTATCGGTCTGGAGCGGCTGCTGTAATACCTGCTGAATTGACTGTTTCAAGGTCGCATCCACTCGCTCATCTGCGTCCAACACCAGCACATAATCGCCAGTCGCATAATATTGCGCCAGTTGCCGCTGCCGACCGAAGCCCTGCCAATCGGTATTGACTCGCCACGTCGCGCCATAAGCTTCGGCAATCGCTTGCGTGTCATCGCTACTGCCAGAATCCAGCACAATCAGCTCATCGACAATATCACGCACCGACTCTAGGCAGGCTGACAGATGCTTGGATTCGTTTTTGACGATCATCACCAAAGACAGGCTGCACTGTGCATTCGGGGTGGTTTGCTCAATCGGCTGCGGCTGTGGGTTACGCGGTGGATCTTGAATCGGATTATGGGTCAAATCATATAAAATCGCGTATTTATTAAAGGTATATTGCACAAATAACAACACGTAAATGAAGCCATAACGCCCCATTAAAAAACGTCCATCCAGCAAATACTGCTTAAAAAACGCCCAGATCGCATGCCCCAGTATGCCGCCAATCGAGGTGGTTTTGCCTTTGGCATGCCGTTCTTGCGCCCACGTCTTGGCGTAGGCCAGCCGTTTATCCAACCAAAATAACGGCGTATGTGCGGTGTGGTGCAGCGCATAACCGTTTAATGCAACGGTCTGAGCATCATGTAATTCGACCGACTCATGCACCGTGTTGCTATTGTATTGAAACGACTTGGGATACAAGCGCCAATGCGCCTTCAGCGGCCAGTATGGATTGTCAATCTTATGCCCAAAAATACAATCGACCCGCTTCATGCCATACACAATATTGGCGGGCGCGTGCTGAATCACCTGTAAAATACTATCGCGTAATTTGGGGGTAATTTCTTCATCAGCATCCAATGCCAAAATCCAATCACCGTTCGCATAGGCTTGGGCGCGTTGTCGCTGAATGCCGAAGCCTTGCCAATCGGCACTGACCCACCACTGCCCACCCGCCTGCTCGACCAACTGCCGACTGTCATCGGTGCTGCCTGAATCCAACACGATCAGCTCATCGACCCAGCCACGTAAGGCAGGCAGCGTGATGGCGAGGTTTTTAGCCTCGTTTTTGACCATCATCACCACACTCAAGCGATATGGCCGAGGCTGTTGATTCAGTGCGGGGCTGTGGTGATCAAGCATAGCGGTTACTGCCACTCGTCTTTAATCCACTGCGACGGCAATACATGCCGATACCATTTACCGCCGCCGCCATTAATCGCATCGGGCGGGTTGATCTCACCATGAAACACGATAATCTTGGCTTTTTCGGGTTTAATCGGTGGCTGCCAATAGGCAAATGGAATCGGACGTAGACAATGATATTTATAGCTTTTACACCAGTCGGCAGGCCAATAACTCAGCTTACCTTGCTGCTGCACATACCATGACAGGTAGGCTTGTTCGTTGCGGAATTTGCTGCGGATCTCGTCGAAGTTGGCGCGAAAATACGGCATTAAGTCAGGAAATGCACCCAGCTTAAAACGATACACCGAGCTATTGCCGGTGATGCGCCACGGCCGTTTCCAATCATGAACAATCAAAAAATCGCCGCCGTGGGTAAAAAAGCAATCCATGTTATCGACGATCACGATATCAATATCTAAAAACAGCGCGTTGCCCTGCAAACCGTACAATTCCGGCTCAAAGGTAGATAATTTATTCCAGCCGCGTTCGGGACTACCCTCCGGCAACGCAAGCGGTGGAATTGGAAAGCACTGTACCGCAGGATCAATCCCCGTGCTGTCATCGGTGAGACAAACCATTTTAAACGGCAAGGTGGTATGCCGATTGACCATGTTATAGAGTCGATTGACGTACTCAGCGCCGTATTTGGTGCCCCATTTCATACAAATGACAATATTGTCCATCTCATCCACTCAATCAACCACGGTCTACAACACCCGCGCACATCATACCGAAAAATCAGCGTAAACGCCTAAAAAGTCTATGTCTTGAATTCTGGCAAACGCGCCGCCAACAATTCCACAAGTTCCTGCTGTATATCCTGCCGATTGCCGCGTGGTAAGTCCTCCAGCCGTAACGTCGCCAACACCGATTGATTCAGCCACAACAGATGGCCTTGTGCAGTCAGTTGGGCGAGCCATTGATTTTGTGCGGTTAAACCTT
>JBAQKP010000002.1:0-1987 GCA_049301135.1 Moraxellaceae bacterium
CTTGAGTGCCAAGACACCGCGCGTCGAGAGTCCAATGTGCTGGCGCGACTCACGGCTCTTGGCGACCAAACGCTGCAAATAATCCAATACGGGTGTCGCCACATGCAACTGCACAATACGTTGCTGCCACTGCTGCAAAATCTGCGTATCGAGTAACGGGCGCAATGCCGCCAACAGCTCACGCCGATCCACGCCCAGCAACAGATCGCGCTCGGCCTGCGCCGACGGATAACCCAACGACAAACACATCAAAAACCGATCCAACTGCGACTCTGGCAACGGATAAACGCCGGACTGCTGTAGCGGATTCTGCGTGGCGATGACAAAAAACGGCGCGGGCAACGCGCGCGTCACCCCATCTTGTGACACTTGCCGTTCTTCCATCGCCTCAAGTAGCGCACTTTGGGTTTTTGGACTCGAACGATTGATCTCATCGGCCAATAAAATCTGGGTAAAAATCGGCCCTGCCCGAAACTCAAACTGTTGGCGCTCTGGGTTAAAAATCGACAACCCCAAGATATCTGCTGGCAACATATCGCTGGTAAACTGCACCCGCCGATACTCCAGCCCCAGCACCCGCGACAGACTCTCCGCCAAAGTGGTCTTGCCCATACCGGGTAAGTCTTGCAGCAACAAATGCCCCCCCGCGAGCAAGCAAGCAATCGACAAGCGAATCTGCTCGGGCTTATCCAACACAATCTGACCAATCGCATCGAGGACGCTGGTCACTTGTGGCTGCGCGGTGAGTACCACATCGGCGGGCGCGACTGGCATATTCATAGATGATTCCCTGTTGTGTGGTGCTGGCAGTGTGGTGTGCCATTCCAGTGGCGACAGTGCCTTGATGCTTCGCTCCCGACAATGGCAACATCATTGGCATTTTTCAAGCGTACAAATGCGAATTTACAACACACATAAAAAAACCGTCGATGAGACGACGGTTTTTTCGGATTAAGCGTCAGAACATAACTTCTTACGCTAATGGCAGTCTTTATTCTTTACCGACACGGCTCATGTACGACCCGCCATCGCGGGTATCGACGCGAATGACTTCTTCTTGCTGCACGAACAACGGCACGCGCACCACTGCGCCCGTTTCCAGCTTGGCTGGCTTGCCACCACCACCCGAGGTATCACCGCGCACACCGGGATCGGTTTCGACGATCTGTAGGGTCACAAAGTTTGGTGGCGTGACTGACAACGGCTGACCGTTAAACAACGTAATCGTACACACGTCATTTGAGTCGTCTTTCAACCATTTGGCCGCATCACGCATGGCGGTTTCACCCGCCTGAATCTGCTCAAAGGTTTCAGTCTGCATAAAATGCCAGTACTCACCGTCGTTATACAGGTACTGCATTTCGACATCGACAATATCCGCGCCTTCCAGCGTTTCGTTTGACTTAAACGTATTCTCAAGCACCTTGCCGGTTTTCAGGTTACGCAGTTTGACGCGGTTAAACGCTTGACCTTTACCTGGTTTGACGTATTCATTTTCGATGATCGAGCAAGGGTTACCATCAAGCAAGACTTTTAGGCCGGGCTTGAATTCATTTGTGGAAAAAGTGGCCATGACCGGCAAACTCCAAAACTACAACAGACGTGAATGGGTGATACACTAGCAATATACTAGCAAGGTTAAGCACTGGCGCGCATGATAAACCATTTAGTCACAGATCAAAACTGGCAAGCTCAGATCAATGATCTGATTACTGATCCGCGTGAGCTGCTGCGTCTGTTACAACTACCGGAGCAACTGCTCGACGGTGCGCTGGCCGGTCAGCAATCATTTGGGCTGCGTGTGCCACGCGCGTTTGTGCAGCGGATGCAGATCGGCAATCCTGATGATCCGTTACTGCTGCAAGTATTACCGCTGCATATAGAAAGCGACACCCCAACCGGCTATTCAGTCGATCCTCTTGGCGAAGCCGCAGCCAATGCCACCGCAGGCATTTTACACAAATACCAAAACCGACTGCTGCTGACC
>JBAQKP010000003.1:0-3544 GCA_049301135.1 Moraxellaceae bacterium
CATTGATGGTCGGCACACGAATCGAGTAGCCCTCGATTCGCCCTTCCATATGTGGCATGACGCGCTTTAAGGCCGCCAGCGCACTTGAGGTGGTCGGAATGATGTTATAGCCCGACGCCCGAGCCCGTCTAGGATCACGGTGTGCTTGATCGAGTACCGACTGATCGGCAGTCACCGCATGAATTTCGGTCATCAAGGCGGATTCAATACCAAATTGATCATCCAAAATCTTCACCAGTGGCACCAGTGCTTGCGTGGTACACGACACGCTGGAAATCACCCGATCTTGGGCAGTTAAGCTGGTTTGATTGACCCCAAACACAATCGCAGCATCTACTGTATCAAACGGCGCAGCGCCGATAATCACCCGCCCTGCGCCGGCGCTCAGGTGTTTGGATGCGTCTAAGCGTGAGCGAAAATGCCCTGTACACTCCAGCACCACGTCGATTTGTAGTGATTGCCACGGCAACTGCGCGGGGTCTGGCTGTTGTAGCACCAGAATACGCTGACGCACGCCGAGGCTGTCGAGTTCGAAGGCTTCACCGTCGTAGTGAACTTGTCCAGCAAAGCGGCCGTGCGTGCTGTCGAAGCGCAGCAGGTGTGCAAGGGTTTGCCCATCGGCAATGTCATTAATGGCGACGATTTGAAAATCTGGATAGCAGCCGTTTTCCATCCATGCGCGCAGGACGTTGCGGCCAATCCGACCAAAACCATTGACCGCCACACGCAGAGGTTTAGATGCTATTTTGGAAGCCATGCTCGCCACTCGTTTTTACAGCCAGAATCCGCCAACAGTGGGCGGATCATACTGCTTCACTGGTCTGACTGCAAAAAAATCATAGGCTTCAATTCAGGTTGGATCGATGGAAGCTTATGACTGCACTCGACTGACTCAACTTGCTGATGCAACGAACGAACCGTGTTATGACTGCTTGCGCGTATCAACTGACCAGCAACCTGCACCAGCCGCAGCCAAAAACAAGAAAATAAAGCTAAATAAAGCCGCTGCCTCACCGCCATTAAGCAAAGGTAAATGCAGTGTTGCCAGACTGGCATGCGCCATAAAATAAGCCACAGCCATCATACCCGACAACACAAATGCGACCGGACGTGTCCACCAGCCAATCATGACCAAGAAGCCACCGACCAGCTCCAGCAATCCCGCGACACCCATCAGTGAAAACAGTTGCAAGCCGTCAAACATTGCCACATGCGGCAGCGCAAACAGCTTGGCTGAACCATGTAAAAAAAACAGATAGCCGGTGACGATTCGTAAAGCGGCCTGAGCGCGCAATGTCCAAATGGGATTGAGGGTGTTCATCATGTGGCTTCCTTAAATCAGTCTATGGATTAAATGTCAGTGTAAACCAAGCCAAAAAGAAACAAATACGGTTATTTTTAATGCATTAGATCGTTTAAGGAAACAATCCAGCAACCCACTCAACAGGTGATCGAACAGCGATGCTCGACAATTTACCCTCATCAACTCGCCTCTCTTGCCTGTCGTCGCTGCTCAGCCGCATAGTTAAACCACAGTGACACCTTTGGATGTAGCAACAGCAACCCAGTACCTGCCTGCAACAACGCTTGAATCACATACAAAAACTGCGGCCAACCGACCCGATGATTGTCCAAAGTCAGCGGCACAGCCAGCAATGCCAACAGCAACCAACCGACCCACAGATAACGCAGCCAGTTTTGAGCCATATAGAGCTGCCGAATCATCCAGTACAACAACCACAGCCAAAAACACAATCCCAGCAAGCGCGGAACCGGCCGTGACCAATCGCCGCCGAGTAAAGCAGGCACACTGAGCAGCAAACTCAAATAAAACAGGCGTAATGCCAAGACTAACAACTCAGGCGGTGGCGTAGTCGGTCGATCTGTATAAGCAAAAGCTGCAAACGCACGCCGCTTCACCTTGAGTAAATCCGACATAGACAGCCTCCCAAAACCATCCACCAGCCATCCCAGACTATATCGTAGATTCCGCCCAATGTTGCAGCAACATCGACAGTAAACTCAGCACTGACCGATTCGGTTTTTTTCAGCACGCACGTTTTTTGGGTACAATAGCAACATGATTGACTGACCCAGACTGTACTGCCACATGACCGAACAGCAACCCAACCCAGCGCACGACGTCACGTCTGACGCAGTGCTTAGCCCAGCAGACATTGAACAGACTGCCCGTCCGATTCATACCTTTATGCGGCGCACTTCACCGCTCAATACCTCACAGCGGCAAGGACTCGAACAACACGCCGACTTGATTGTGACGACCCCAATCAGTGATGCCAGAGATTTGTTCACTCATCCTGAGCGGCCACTGACTATCGAAATCGGCTTCGGCATGGGCAGCTCACTGGTCAAAATGGCCGGTGATGCACCTGAGCGCAATTTTCTCGGCATCGAAGTGCATATTCCGGGCATTGCGCAGTGTGCATTTGAGGCAGGGCAAGCGGGTTTGACCAACCTCAAACTGATGGATGCCGATGCCATCGAAGTATTGCAAGGCTTGCCAGATGGTTCAATTGATCGGATTCAGTTGTTTTTTCCCGATCCTTGGCAAAAAAAACGTCACTTTAAGCGCCGCTTTGTGATCCCTGAACGCATGCGCCTGATCGAAGATAAACTGACGGTTGGTGGCTGGTTTCATGCGGCGACCGACTGGCAGCCGTATGCCGAATGGATGCTGGATGTCCTAGAGCAAATGCCACGACTCGAAAACGTCTATGGGCGTGGACAGTATGCGCTACGGCCAGACTGGCGACCTGAAACCAAGTTTGAGCGACGTGGTCATGCAGCGGGTCATGGCGTGTGGGATTTGATTTATCAGCGGGTTAACTAAGGTCTGTTGCTTGGGTTACGGCTAGCCAGCCGTAACCCACATCTCATCAGACGCAGCGCCATTTATCTAATCTTTATCTAAAAAACCTCTCTCACATCACACCAGTTATCTACTTTTTGGCTGCTTTCAGGCAACCAAATGTACAAATTATCAGCAAAGTATGTCAAGTTAGTCGTGTTTTATTCAGGGGTGGATAAACTTGCAGCAAAAACTGCATACAGAATAGGGTCACCACATGAGCACTCTAAGCAGAGACGAACTCGGTAAACTCGCACAATTTAAGCTTCTCATGCGAAAAATTCACCAATATTCGGTCGATTTGAGCGCGTTGGTCAAAGATCAAGAATACGCTAGACAGGTATTTGATCTTGCCGAAGACACTGACCAAGAAGATCTGATGTTGCTCGCGATTGAGCTACGCGCGCAGTTTGGACTACTCAGCACGCTGGACACAGTCACTGCGCCTATTGTCGCGCCGCAGCCGCCTGAGGTTGAGCCGACTGTCGCACCAGAAGTCGTCACAGCATCGATTAAACAGCCGCCTGAGCTTGAGACACCACCTGAGGATAAACCGAAAGATCGCTATCGGTTTTCGTTACGCTAGTCGAAGAGACCTGTCCCACTGAGGTAGGCCGTGCTACTGCGGAGTCATCTCAAGCTCCCTGCCAAGCAGCAGTAGACGGTCGGCTGTAC
>JBAQKP010000004.1:0-13594 GCA_049301135.1 Moraxellaceae bacterium
TCTGAGACGTGCGACCGGCACAAACTCGATCTCGGGATAAGATCGGGACAGCATGGTTGCCAACCTAGGATCGCAGCTAAATTTAAGATTTTTAGTGGTACTCTTCTGATAAATTTCTGAGTACTTACTGGCAAAGCGAATCTCGTCACCGGGACCAAAAAATGCCAACGCCAGCACTGTTGATGTTTCATCTAGCTTCGAATCAACAACGCTCTGGATATACTTCTCACCAAAATAGGTACTAATAATTTTATTGGCTCGGATCTGTCTAAAACTTAGATAGCTGCCCTTAATATCGCCCAGCCCAATTCGGATCTTACGATGATAAATGTCCCCCACCGAAAAACCTTTCAAGATGGATTCTTTGAGTAACTGCTCACCCCAAGTATAATCTGACTGGATAATCGAGAGTCTGAGAGCTTCTCGGTACACCATCACGCTACAGGTCGCATCTAGTAAGCTCTCAATTAAACGCCTTGCGTCACTGAGTTTGCTTTGGTATATGTATGCAGATGACAAAATTAGGCTGTATCGGACGACCTCATTTTTTAGGGGTTTATATCTGAGTAATACTTGCTCGGCCCTCTCCGACTCTCCTGTCGAAATAAGCGCACGAGCAACACCAATCGCATGTGAGTCACGATGGCGCACAATCGAAGTTGCAAATGACTCACTGTACGGCAGCACACCAAACGTTGTATTAAACACCCGTTCAATTGTTGCGGTGCTTTCTACATAAGCGGGATTGATATTGATCGCCTTCACTAAAGACTGTAGAGCTTGTGGCGCATCTCCATTCACAGAAGCGTAAATAGACTCTTGTATGTGTGCTCGCCCGATCTTCCACTGTGGTTCATAAATATTGTAAAACCGCATAATTTCTGACGCGGATAAATAATCAAACTTCAATCGAGCAATATCTGCTAGACCAACAAAAACATCTCCCACAACATACCCAGACAGCAGCAGCTTTTGGAAGTGTGCCTTCGACTCGTCTAAGTTTCTTTGTTTTAGCTCAAACTGAGCGAGCTTTAATACAAACGCAAATCGACTCGGTGGAATTAGCTTATCCTCTAGGCCGACCTCTAATCGATCAGAAATCTCCTCAGACTTATAGTCTCCAGAAAACGCTAAATGATCGAGTAATTTTTGGGTGTACATGTAGTTACCGGAGGTCTCGGATGCCCACGCATATTGCTCTAGCAGTAGCGATGTGGGCTTATCATCCCAAAGCATTTTGATGATCTGCGAAAAGACCTCAACGGGAATATAAGGTCGCATGGACTTTAAGAAACGGCCAAAAGACGATTTTCCATTCATTTTACCGGTTAGAAAATATGCGATGGTTTCTTTGGAGCTGTCACCGTTATAGCCCAGAAAGAAAAGCTCAGCTGAGAAGACTGAATACAATTTTTTATTATATACGGGCTCTATGACTGAAAAAATGGCAGGTCTAAACAGTACAGGCCAATAGGGTGTCGCACAAATTTTTCTGACCTCGCCATCGTGAGTCGGGTTTCTGGTCACCTCTTGCATCACAGCATCTGAGCTTTCAGCCGCGACATAAAACATGGATGATAGGCAACCTCGGATCGACTCATCTAAGTTCAGCAAATATCTTGGATAAAGCAAGTAAGTCGCACAAAAAATCTCGACCAGTGTCAGGGTTCGATGGCGACGCGGGATACTCGCTCTGTCATCTGTCAGCCCCCAACCTGCATAAAATGGCATCCCCACCACAGTGACGGGAAGACCATAGATTAATGCTTCAAAGCCTGACAGAGATGTAATCGTGTAAACCTTATCCACTGCCCTAAATAAACTAGGTAGGCTGACACGCTCATTGATGATGACAACGTTTTTAGAACTGATCGGCTCTTCGCTTTTCCGAAAACCCTCTAGAACATCTGGATGCGGCTTATAAACAATTTCACAATCGGGGTTTTCTTGAATTGCTAACTCAATCAGCTTTTGGTCATCCCAACCCTGCAAATCACCGTATAGCAAAGACGCATCATCTGGAACCTGTCCAATCACCAAAATTCTTTGTCTAAATTTTACCCCTAAAATATCAGCAGCATCTCGACAGCTTTTGATATTGTATTTACTCATTTCTAGCGCTTTAAACACTTTGAGTAGCGCTTCAGCGGCGTCTAGAAGGTGCTCTGTGGCTGCAAAATCTGTAGATTGCAGGATATTTTCGAGGCGTGAAGGTCGGGTTGCATCAAAATAAATTCCTATATCGTCCAAGACCAGCGACATGGGCATGGTACGTTTACTGCCTAGGTCAGATGATCGAATGAATCCATCTTCCATGCGAAGTATTTTAAAGCCACGATTCTGGGCGTGGCTGATCACGCTTGGATTACCTGTCATGCCCCAAAAAATAAATACGGCTTTTTTGACTTTTCTCAGTGCTGCCTGCTCTGATGTCCAACCTCTTTTTGTATTGGAATATGCTGTACGGTACTCCTTCAGATAGCTTGAAACATACTCCCGCTTCCAAGCATGAAAGCCCCATAAAAACGCAATCGGTTTTTGATCATCTGAAACCCAATTCTCACCGATGAGATCGAAAGCATCTAAACCTAAGTGCTGGTTTTCGGCATTGTATCTCACGAGTGCTGATTCTCGTTCGTCACCAGATCGGTATTCGTCAAAATCAAACCAAGAGTTGACGAAGCTGAGCTGCTTACTGTCGGCAAAAAATCGTTTAGGATCTCTGACTAACTTGGATAGTTTGCGTTGGTACTCTTCAGGTGAAACGCCAATCTCACCTAATTTCTTGTAGAGAATTTGGTTAGCAGCTGCGACGACTGCTTGTTTTTTAATCCGAAATTTAAACATGTCCAGAGCACCCTTTGATTACGTTAACAGTATAAAAAATCGGACGACGCTTAAGAGACATTTAGGCTGTCTCTAAAACGCACATACGCGTCTTTTGATACTTTAAAGTTTGGACTGGTCGATGCATAAAATATCGCAGCGTCGCAATACCGAATGCATTGATTCAGTTTGTTCTGGCGATGATACAAGGTGGAGAGCAAAAAGTTTACTTCGTGTTCATCCGGTTTAAGCTTGGCCGCAGCAAGAAGTGCATGCTCAGACTCGACGAGGCGGCGCAGCTTGAGGGCGCATCTACCTTGAATCAAGCGGACTTCGTAAGAAGCACCGTACTTTTGCTCAACAAAATCAGCGATTTGTTTGGCTGCCAAGAAAGCCTTTCTAGACACCATAAAATTGGCAATTTCGAAAAGACCGGCTTGATGGTCAGCATGGTGGCGGATCGCAAAATCAGAGATAGTGTTTGCATTAAACTCTGATAAGCGGTTGTGCGCAAACCATGTGGCTTGTCCTGATCCAGCAGACTGCAAGAGCTGACCCAGCATCGACCGTTCGTTTTGGGTACATGCTTCGATGACCTGTGGCAATACATTCTGATTTTTTAAGAACCGTGCCACGCCATGATCAGCATGTTTGACCACGTATTGCTGCCCACCGATGATGCTCATCGCGTATTCAGCACAAAAAATATCAACTGGCGACAGATCACCATTGATATAAAAAATATTGGCATCCGTATGGGCACAGTTGGCCAGTTCTATGAGCGACTTGTCCTTTAGGTTTTGATGGCTGTGACCGCCATAGATGTTCATGACGGTCTCAGAACCAAAACAGATGACCGTATCAACCTTTAGGCGCAGTCCATAATATAGCGCACCAAACCCTCCCATAGAGGATCCCACGGTAATCACTTGAGACGCACCGCTATCTTGAATCAGCTCTTGCAACTGCGCGAGGGTCTGCTCGAGATCGCCAAGACCCGCAACACCGTCATGATACCAAGCGTTGTCGGTGCAGTTTAGATAAATAAAGCTTGCTGGTACTTGATCAGTCTCGACTGGATATTTGTCAAACGTTGTTTTTTTACGGTTTCTAGCAGAAAAGAAAATATAGAGTCTGTCTGCTCCGTCAGTTTTCAGGTACTGAGCATAGTCAGAGTTTACGATCATGGGATTCATCCTATCACTTTCAAAAAAAATGCCATATTCGGCTGTCGATGACATACCAAAGACATTTTACAGATCCAAAATCGTCTTCGTCGCAATCGCAATCTGGAACAGCACTGCAGTCAGACCACGCGCCACTTCGACGTGCTTGGTTTGGACTTTGGGCAGTACCATGATCTCATCGCCTTGCAGCACCTCAGTCGATGGGCGCACCAGTTGCGCTTCGCCGTTTTGGCGGATCAGCACCAGTCTTGACTTATTCGAAGACTGTGTATATCCCCCAACTTGGTCAATATAATCACTGGCGCGTAAGCCACTACGCCACGTGAGTGCATTCGGGAATGTCACCTCGCCATGCACCATGATTACAGAGGTTTGCTCAGGGATGTTAAGTATATCACCGTCCTCTAGGATCACACTGTCCCACTCACCTTGCGCGATCACGACTTGGCCTTTCGGCTCGGTTTTTCGAGCTTTGTCAATAAACTGCTTAATCAACTGGGCATCTTGGGCGCGTAGTCCAGCTTCTTCCTTAGTCGCAGAACGCACAGAAAATGTGGCTTCTTCGAGCTTGTCGAGTGACACGTTCAACATCTGTTTTTGTCGTTCGATCACGGACTGGCGAAACAACTGAATGTGCTGTAACTGCGAGAGTTGATTGGGTTTAATCTGGTCTAGCACTTGCTTAAGCGTCGCGCCGTACGGGAGTACGACAGCTTGTTCACCCGAATGCGCCCCACTGACGCGAACTTGTATCGTCCCTGCAAAGCGATCTGAGGTGACACTTAGGCTATCGCCGTCTTGCAGCACCACTTGACCAGCTTGGGCAATCGGATAGTATTCGCTGCGAAACTCTGTGCCCTGACGGCGGTTGATGCTGATGTGGGTTGCACCTGGCTTGAGTCTTGCGACTTTTAGGGCGCGCTCTACGGTCAAGCGCTCTACATCAAACTCAAAATCAAACGCGTTGTACACTTCGCCCATGACACTAAAGGTGTATTTGCGTGGCGCGACCACGATGACATCGCCATCCCGAAAACTGAACGGCGTGAGGTTGCCAGAGAGTAAAAATTCGTAGAGATTAATGTGTTGCTTTACCTGACCATTACGGCGAATCTCGACATCGACATAGCTACCACGCTTGGGATCGACGCCGCCAGCGCGGTCAAGATACGACAATACAGAGTCTGCCGAGACCCCACCGTAATAGCCCGGCTGGGTCACAAAACCAGTCACAAAAACTTTAACCGGCTGGGCTGTTTCGAGTGCCGCATAAATACCGACATTGGCACGGTAGACTTGACGCACACGCTGCTCAACCGTGCGCTGCAATGCACCATTGTTGACTCCTGCAATACGCACAGGGCCGACGTTTGGAATAAAAATATTGCCTTGGGGATCGACCGTCAGATTACCTGAAAACTGGTAAGCACCCCACATCCTGAGCTGGACATTGTCGCCAGGGTTAATCGTATAGCTGTCATTAAAGGCACTGCCGCTGGTGCTGGCAAATGCCCCGCGAAACAACTGCTCTCCAAACATGCTTGAGGCGACTTTAATCGCTGTTGGACTACCAAACGACTGAGTCGACAGCACAGATTGGCTTTGTAGGTCAGCCGAATTCGTTGGGTTTGGGCTATTGCCGCTTGGCACTGCACTATCTGGTGCGTCCACACCCATAAGTTGACTAAACGTGTTTGCATACACACTGCCGCTTGCCAATACTGCGGTCGCTATCATCGTCACTGTAAAGCGTTTCATATGCTAATCCTTATGATCGCGGATCACAGAAAGTGTAAGATGCACAACACCGTATAACATCAGCAGCAGCAATAGCGCTGACAGTAACACATAGGCAGTGCGTGGATATGAAGCCTGCTGAGGCATTTGGGGAGAGGAAATCACCACAAGATTTTTTAGTTTCTGGGCAGCGTCTAGGCGGCCTTTTTCGGAAGCAGTCAGAGCCAATCGATACAAATCAGTAGCAAACTCAACATCAGACTTTAGGCTTTCAAACTGGGCCGCTTGCCGGTTGAGCTTGGTGCCGGTACGTGAGGTCAGCTTGGTCTGCTCACTGTCAATTTGTTGTTGTAATGCAACAATTTGGCTGCGAATTGACACCACTTGTGGCGTATCTGGATTCAGATAGCTCAACAGTGCGCGCTCTTGCGCCCGAAGGTCGGCAATCTGTGCGTTAAAACCACTGATAATCGCGTTTACCGACTCAGCATTCGATAAAGGATCAAGCATTTGATTGTCATTTTGGTAGGCGATTAGATTTTCTTTGGCTTTTGCCAATTGTTGAGTAGCTTCTTGTAGTTGTTTTTCAGAAAAAAGCAGTTGTTCACGAGCGACCTTCTGGGAAATTTCATTAATGAATTTTTCTCCTTCGGCCAAGATCGTTTGATTTAAACGATGGGTAAACTCTGGCGTAAAGCCTTCTGTTTTTACAGTAAGCAGATGATCTTGCTCATTAAGACTGACTTGCAGATAGCGTTGATATTGTTTTAAAAACTGCTCTTTTGACGCGTCAGAAGACAATTGAAACACCGGATCTCCACCATCGCCCTCTAGCGCAGCGCGGACGTCAAGCGCATTGGCTAGCCGGTTCAGCATATCAGGCGACTCGATATACGCTTTTAGATAGCGTGCATCTTCGACACTGGTATTATTGGCACCGAGTAAGACGCCCAATCCACTGACGTTGGATGCAGAAGATTCGCTGACTTGCTTGACAACTACAATCGACTCGCTGACATAGCGGGGCTGCGCCACAAACAACATGTAAAAAGCAATACACGAAAATGGAATCACTACAACCAACAGTAGGATTAAGCCATTCATCACTCGTAAGCGGCGCTTATTTGGTGGGGATTGCATAAGACTCATAAACCTCGACCGCTTCAGCGATATTGTCAAAATAAGTGGCCTTACCATCACTCAACATGACAGCAGCGTCACATTGCTGTTTAAGCCGCTTGAGATTATGGGTGACCAGAATGAAGCCAGAACTCTTGCGCTTTTCTTCGATGAGCGCTGCGCTTTTTTTACGAAACGCTGCATCACCGACACCCGAAACCTCGTCAATCAAATAATAATCGAAGTCAAATGCCATGCTCAGTCCAAACGTCAGACGCGATTTCATCCCTGATGAATAACTTTTGACAGGCATGTCAAAGTACTTGCCTAGCTCGGCAAATTCACGGACAAACTTTACCTTTTCGGCAACCAGCGCTTCTGGCACATAAAGTCGGCTTACAAAAACAACATTTTGCCGACCGGACAGGCTACCTTGAAAACCACCGGCGAGTCCAACCGGCCAAGAAATGGTGGCATCCGACACCACACGACCTGAATCCGCATGATCAATACCACCAATAATGCGAAGCAGTGTACTTTTTCCGGCACCGTTTTTACCGAGCAACCCGATACTACGGCCTGTCGGCAACTCCAAACTGAGATCCCGAAACAGATAGTGCCGACCGGACTTGGTCATGTAAGACTTCGTCAACTGCTCTAGGCGAATCATCGGCTTTTACTCGTCATCATACTACGCTCATTGCCACGGTACAGCAGTAATCCTATAAACAACATGACGATCAGTGACTTCAAGAAATAAGCAAAACTGACATGATCAACGGGATACGCAGGCGCAATCGCGTGGCGTATATGCTCTAGGACGTGTGGAATCGGATTCCAAAGCACATATTTTAAGACTTCAGGGGGTAATATATGTAGGGAGTACATTACCCCAGAGGCAAAATATAAGATTCTAATAAAAATCATAATAAAACGACCGACCTCGGCTGACCAGTGCCCAACCACCATCATGATCAGCGCAAACGCAATCGAAAACAACCATAGTAGTCCCCATGACAACACCAACAGTGGTACATGCTCAATACTGATGACCTTGCCAAACCACCATAAAAAAAACAAAAAAATCATAAAAATATTAAAGCTTAATAGGGTTTCTAGCGTAGTACGCGCGATAATCGTATCAATCAGCATGACTGGGCGATAGTTAAACAGACCTTTATTGGCCTCTACTGCGCCCAATGCTCTACCAGCAGAACTGGCGAATACTGCCCAAGGCAGGATACCCGAAACTAAAAACAAACTAAAATCCATGTAGGGGACGACTTTTATTTTAATGGTACTAAACACGATCAAAAAAAACAAAACCTGCATACCCGGCGCAAGGAGCACCCAAAAATACCCCAATCTCAGGTCATACGTGCCAAAACGGGTATGAACCTCACGCCAAAATAACGCACGAACGGCTGCTATTTGAATTTGTAAGCCTGTTCTGCGCTTGGGGGATGGTTGCATACGACCGATCTCAAACAACTAAAAAAACCAGCAAGATGCGTACCATCTAATCCTAGCAACCAGATGGTAACACAGACACCGAACGCCAACAAATTCAATTTTTTATTCGACCGATTCGATCCGCAAGCCCAAGATCAACGGCAAACCACCGCGCAGTAGGGACACGCCGACGACTTTGTTATTGGGTAGATTTTTTAATGCTTTCGCAAAAGCTTCCATGTTTGGCGTCGGTTGATCGTTTAAGCGAGTAATCACATCACCTGCGGCCAAGCGCGACCGTGCCGCCAGACCATTTGGTTGCAACATCTCGATCACCACGCCAGACATTGGCGATTGTAGCTTCTCGGCTGCCGTCAGATCTCGTACCTGCATGCCGAGCGTTGGCGTACCTGACGCATTTAAGGTGTTGCCCTCTACTGACGGTGTGCTATCTGAAGCAGCCTGTAAAGTGGCTTGTAGTTGCACCTGCTGTTTGCCGCGTTGAACAGTTAAGTTTACGGCTGTATTGGGGCGAGTCCGATTGATCAGATTAATCAGATCAGTTGAGCGTGTGATCCGCTGACCCTGATAACTCAGCACGATATCGCCTTCTTTCATACCTGCTTTGCTCGCCGGTGTGTCTGGCATCACTTGGGTGATCAACGCACCTTCAGGACGCTCGAGTTGATACACCTCAGCCAAATTACGATCAATATCCTGCGGAATCACGCCTAAGTAAGAGCGGCTGACTTTGCCGGATTGTTTGATCTGATCGAATACATCCATTGCCACATCAACGGGAATCGAAAAAGACAATCCCATATAGCCACCGGTACCACTAAAAATCCGCGAGTTGATCCCAATCACTTCGCCACGCTGGTTAAACAATGGGCCACCGGAATTACCAGGGTTGAGCGCGACATCGGACTGGATAAACGGCACGGCGTTTTCACGCGACATGGTACGTGAAGTGGCGCTGACGATCCCCGCCGATGCAGAATAGTCAAAGCCAAAGGGCGAACCAATCGCCAGTACAGGCTCACCAACTTTGACTCGTTCAGCGTTACCGAAGCTCAATGGCGGAAAACTTGTACCTTTGACGCGCAACACCGCGACATCGGTACGCTCATCACTACCGACGATCTCGGCGTCCAGTTCGCGTCGGTCGTTCAGGGTGATGGTGACTTTGCGTGCACCTTCGATCACATGGTGATTGGTCAGTAGATAGCCATCTTTACTAACAAAGAATGCCGTTCCATATGAGCTGTGCTCAACGGGCGCACGTCGCTGCTGTGGAATCTGAATTTGGTTGCCAAAAAAACGCTTCAGGATATCGGGTAATTGCTGTTGTAGCATTTCTTCTTCAGTCATTTTTTTGGCGACGTTGACACGTACCACCGACGGACTGACTTGCTCTACCAGTTGTGAAAAATCAACCGTGGCTTGTGCAGTCTGCAACGTCAACCCTGACATTACCAGCGCACATAATGGAACTAAAAACTGCTTGCTGCTCATACCGATACCCTACAATGAATCATTTTAAAGTGACAAAAAACTGGTGATTTGTTTTACCACAGCCCATCAGAATAGAACTGTTAGCAAATGTTGTCGGATTTGCAAAAGACCTGTAAATCTGCACGGAGAATGACCAATAGCGCATTTACATCACATCATTACTAAGACAAGGCAGTTTTGCCCTTGCGTTTTTGGCGGTTTTGCAGTCAGATTCGCAGTCCGTTTGTTTAATTCATCAGTAGGTCAACACCGACATGCGCGATCTCGAGGCTTCAAATCGTTTTGATGTATTGATTGTCGGTAGTGGCGCAGCAGGCTTGACGCTTGCATTGTCGCTACCCGATCATTTACGCGTTGCGGTGATGGCCAAAGCCGTGCTGACCGAAGCCAGTACATTTTATGCACAAGGTGGGGTGGCAGCGGTACTCGATGAAACAGATTCTACCGAAGATCATATTTCAGATACGTTAATTGCTGGTGGCGGTTTGTGCCATCTTGATGCGGTGACGCTCACGGTTGAACATGGCCGCGAGGCGGTCGAGTTTTTGCTCAAGCAAGGCGTCAAATTTACTCTTGATGAAGAAGAGCAGTTGCATCTGACCCGTGAGGGCGGTCACTCGCATCGGCGGATCATTCATGTGGCGGATTCGACTGGCATGGCGATTTCGACCACCTTGGTGAAGCGTGTTCGTGAATGCAAGCATGTGACGCTGCTGGAGAATCGCGCGGCGATTGATGTGATTACCCGCCATAAGCTTGGTTTAGCGGGCGAAGACCGTGCAGTCGGTTTATACGCGCTGAATCTCGACACGCAACAGGTGGAAACCTACGCCGCGCCGTTTGTCGCACTCGCTTGCGGTGGCGCGAGTAAAGCCTATCTATACACCTCGAATCCAGATATTGCGACCGGCGATGGGATTGCGATGGCATGGCGTGCCGGTTGTCGGGTCGCCAATTTGGAGTTTAACCAGTTTCATCCGACCTGCTTATATCACCCGCAAGCACGTTCGTTTTTGATCACGGAAGCGATGCGTGGCGAGGGTGCATATTTGCGGCTGCCTGATGGTGAGCGCTTTATGTCGCGCTTCGATGAGCGTGAGGAGCTTGCGCCGCGTGACATCGTGGCACGGGCGATTGATTTTGAAATGAAGCGCTTGGGCGTGCGGCATGTCTGGTTGGACATCACGCATCAGCCCGCCGATTTTGTTAAATCCCACTTCCCGATGCTGTACGAGCGCCTGCTCGAACTCGGCATCGACATCACGAAGGATATGATTCCGGTCGTGCCTGCGGCGCACTATACCTGTGGCGGTGTGATGGTCGATGCGCACAGTCAGACCGATATTGCGGGCTTATATGCGATTGGTGAAACGTCGTTTACGGGGTTACACGGCGCAAACCGCATGGCCAGCAACTCGCTGTTGGAGTGTTTTGTGTATGGTATGAGCGCGGCCAAACACATCGCGGCGCAGCATGTGGCACAGCAGCCGTTGCCACAGATTCCGGTGTGGGATGCCTCGCAGGTGCAGCACGCCGATGAAGATGTGGTGATCCTGCAAAACTGGGATGAGCTGCGACATTTTATGTGGAATTATGTTGGGATTGTGCGCAGTACCAAGCGGCTGGAACGAGCGCTGAATCGGATTCAGATGCTCAAAAAAGAGATTGAGGATTATTATGCGGGCTATCAGATCAGTCAAAATCTGATCGAGCTGCGTAATCTAGTGTTGGTGTCGGAGATGATTGTGCGTTGTGCGTTGCAGCGTAAAGAGTCGCGTGGCTTACACTATACGATTGATTATCCTGAACTATCCGATGAGATCAAAGACTCGATTCTGATTCCGCCAGATTTTGCAGTTTCTTAGGATTAGTTGATGCATCAGATTTGTGACCTGTACTCTGCAAAACCGTTTAACTCCGAAGTTTTGAGGTTTCTCGGTATTTTTGACAAGAGTTTTGTACATGATCCAAATCTGATGTACGTCGGCTTTTTAGGCGTGAATGTACACAGAATCAAATTGGTCAGCTTTATCATGGAACTGAAAAAAGTAGGAATTTTTCACGTTCACTCAGTACCAACCACTTACCGAGATCAGCCTAACATCTCACAGCAGCAAGCCTTTATAGCTGCACAAAAGGACGCGAAGCAAAATGGATTTACCGCAATTTTGCCACCAGATAACCAGAATATTGATACCAGTCCGGTGTATTGGCGCTTTGGAATTATTAGTAGCAATCCATTGTCTGAGGAGTCTGCGGGCGGTCAAATTTTAGTAGATCGCTTAGATGGTCACATTTGGGATTTTTTGGAATATGAGACATATTTATATGATTACAACAACACTTACTGATTAGCAGATAGATGCGCACCTTCAAGGCACGCATCCTACTTGACGACCCAACACTCAATCAACCTTTCATCGCCACCATGACCCGAATCGCATCGGGAACCACTGACAACTGCTCCAGCAACGCCAAACCCTGCTGCTGCTGCGCCTGCAAACGGGTCAACTCATCATCCCGAATACTTGGATTGTGCTCTTTCAGATAGGTCAAACGATCAATCTCATGCTGTAACCGCTCGTGATAACGCTGCCGCGCCACCTCAGCAAAATTGGCGGTTTGCTCCTTCGCCAGCGCTTCGGCTTGCTTATAGCGCTGCTCAATCACCTCACGGCGTAGCTTGACCACCTGACGCGCGTTGTTCATATCCAGCGGATAAATATGCGGATGCAACATCGCCGGATTGATCTTGGCCGACAGATCTTGGCCTGTTTCGTTCAGCAATACTCGAATCAACTGCTGTGGCAAACTCGCCGCTAGGTTCAACACTTTCGGCGCAATCACCTCGACCCGAAACCACATCTCAAGCAAAATACTGCCCTGCGGAATCGCATTACTGCGTAGGATTGCCACATTGCTATTGCCGAACGATTGCGTCTTGACCATCTCAAAGATGCTTTGAATAAACGGATGCTCTAGGGTCAAATACTCGGCATCATCGCGACTGAGCGCCGAATCTCGACGAAACGTCGCCGTCACACCGTCTTCATCCAAGATCAGCCCTTCGACTTGCATCTCATCCGTTGGCCGGATGATCACTGTACCGTCGCTTTGCTCTTCATGCTCGATGTTAGTCGCCGCCAAAAAGCGTAGCATAAAGTCTGGCAGTGGGTTTTTGCTGTCTTGATCATCAAGCGCTTGTACGATGCGATTGGCAATCACCGGACGACAGGAGTTAAATTCCAGCAAACGATCCCGACCAGATTGCAACTCATACTCTAAGCCCAGACGCTCATCGTTGACCTGCTCCAGCAGCACATCAAAGGTGTGACCTTGATCAGTCAACAGGCAATTTTTCAGATCGACGATATACTGTTCTTGTAGCGTCTGCGCAGTCGGTGAAATCTGGCTAAAAATATTCAGTGCTTCGTTATACCAGCGGAACATGCGCTCTTGTGCAGTGTCCATCAGGTATGGCACATGAATCTGAATCCGCTCAGTCTGCCCGATCCGATCCAAACGCCCAATCCGCTGTTCCAATACGTCAGGATTGGCCGGTAGATCAAACAACACCAAATCATGCGCAAACTGGAAATTACGCCCTTCCGAACCAATCTCCGAACACAACAAAATCTGTGCACCGTAGCCTTCATCAGCAAAATACGCCGCCGCTTGGTCGCGCTCCAGCAAGCTCATGCCTTCGTGGAACATCGCAGTACGAATGCCGCCATGAATGCGCAAAGCAAGCTCTAACG
>JBAQKP010000005.1:0-5416 GCA_049301135.1 Moraxellaceae bacterium
GGCAGGGGGAATGCCGCCTAAAGATGTCGCCAATAATTTGGGGGTTTCTGTCGCAACGCTGTATCGGTGGTTGCCAGCCTCAACGCGATCTTAGCGTACGATTTTTTCCGTTTTCTGAGACGACCCCGTATTACGCTCTGCCTTCTTGTATGGTGGTCGCTATGTGGAACGACACAATCGACTGGCATTAGACCCGCTTACCCTACAACTTACCCAAAGTCCTACACAGGATGCCGCTACCCTGCGGGATCCACCGCTGACACCACAGGGGTTACTGACAGAGTTTGGTGTTTTTCGCGATGCAGCGCCAGACCACTGGGGGCGGCGTGTGATCGAAAACAAGCTGGGGCGGTTAGGACCTTTACCAGAATCCACCTATCTTCAACATGCTGGCAATAATCGAACGGGCGCACTGGACTTTCGCGATAAACCCAACACGCCACCTCGAGAAGGTCAACATGTCGGATTGATTGATTTGGAGTATTTGTTGGAAGCGTCCGATCGTGTGCAGACGGGTGAGCGACTACCTGGAAAATTGGCTTTGTTATTTGATGCAGGTCCAAGTATGGGCGGTGCTCGACCCAAAGCAGTGATTGTCGCAGATGGCAAAGAATGGCTAGCAAAATTTGGCTCGACAGATGACCGTTTTGATGTGCCTTGTGTGGAGTACGCCACCATGCAAATGGCACGCGCTGCGGGTTTATCAGTGCCTGCATTACGCCTAGAACGCGTGAACCACCGTCATGTCATGTTAATCGAGCGTTTTGATCGGGAGTATAGTGCTACTGGCGTAACCACGCGTCGTCACTTTGTCTCAGCATTGACCTTGATGGCAAAACACGAATCTGAGTCATCAACTGCTAGTTATCAAGACATCGCACTTGCGATTACGCGCCACGGCGCACGTTCAACCATACGGCAAGACCTCGCAGAGATATTTAAGCGTATGGTGTTTAACATCCTCGTTAATAACAACGATGACCATTTACGCAACCATGGCTTCTTATGGGATCCAGTTGCGATGGGATGGCGTTTGTCCCCCCTATATGATGTTGTTCCAACGCCAGTGATTGCACACACTCGATATTTACATTTGGGCGTGGGTCAGGCCGGTCGACTGGCAACGTTGGAAAATGCAATCAGCCAATACGGCATTTTTGGGTTGTCTCGTGCAGAAGCAGAAAACACCATTAACCAGATCGCCATGGTGGTCAGGGAGTGGCGGGTTTATTTCGAGGATTCAGGGGTCAAGCCGCAGGACATCGAGCACATGGCGGGCGCGATTCGACATCCAAGGGAGGTTGGCTGGCACGACATTTGATCGGTGTGATCATCACCCAAAACCTGCCTGACCAAGTGTCGCATGTTGCTTGATCATCACATACAGATTCCATCCTATTTTTCTCACGGCAACTTAATAACCATGTTACTTTAACGGATAAGTATCCTTGAAATTGTATTTTTTAAGGATTTTTATCCTTTTTTTGGAGTGTTGTCATGGCAAAAAAAGACCTGCATCGCGTATTATTTCCCAGACAACAAAACATCCTCTCAGTGTTTGGCGAGGATCTATTATTGGCCTGTAAGCGTCGGGGTTTGACCAAGCAGATGGTCTGTGAGCGTACGGGGTTTGACCCAAAAACCATCAATAAAGTCTTTGCAGGAGATGCTGGTGTGGCGATTGGCACTTATATTAAAGTGCTGTCTGTACTCGGCATGGAGGACAATTTTGCTAAAATCGCTGCACATGATGAGGTTGGCATCAAACTACAAAATATTAAATTACTGGGTGGTTAACGATGACGCGGATGGTTGTGGAGGTGTTTGCCGATTGGCTATCGATTCAGTCAGCTCTACTGATCGGACAGTTGACCTTTGCGCAAAGCAGTCGAGGCGGCGTATTTAGTTTTGAGTATGACCGCAGTTTTTTAAAGTCGCCGCACCGCTTGCAGATTGACCCACGGCTGATGCTATATCAAGGCCAACTATATAACGATGCCGCTGACAAGAATTTTCGGGCATTTTTAGATTCTGCACCAGACCGTTGGGGGCGAGTGCTGATGCAGCGTCGAGCAGCGATTGAATACCAAAAAGGCCTTCGAGCAACTGCGCGCCTGACTGAGCTGGACTATCTGCTGGGCGTACATGACTCTTACCGTATGGGCGGCATTCGGTTTAAGCCAGTCGGTTCGGCCACATTTATGGATGATCATGCAGATTTTGCAGCACCGCCGATGACCTCATTGCGTGAGCTGGAATATGCGGCTATCCAAATTGAAAATGATGCGCATATTGACAGCGAGGCCTACTATGGTTGGCTGAAGATGTTGATTGCGCCTGGCTCATCCTTGGGTGGTGCAAGACCAAAAGCCTGTGTGGTGGATGCAGATCAGCACTTATGGATCGCCAAATTTCCCAACCAAAACGATACCTTTGATGTCGGTGCTTGGGAGATGGTGTGTCACCAACTGGCGCTGGCTGCTGGTGTCGAGATGTTTCCTTGTGAGATTCGCAAATTTTCGAGCGCACATCATACGTTTTTGACCAAGCGATTTGATCGGGTGGGACAGCAACGCATTCATTTTTCATCTGCGATGACTCAGCTACAGTATTACGATGGTGAGCAGTCAGCAGGGGCGAGTTACTTGGAAATCGCAGAGTTTTTAACCAGCAATGGCGCATACACTCAAGTTGATCTGGCGCAGTTGTGGCGCAGAATCGTATTTAACGTCGCGATATCAAACACCGATGATCATTTGCGCAATCATGGTTTTTTGCTGACACCAAAAGGTTGGAGGTTGTCACCTGCCTACGATCTCAATCCAATTGTTGGGCAACAGGGTTTGCATTTAAACATCACGGACACCGATAACGCGCTGGACTATGGTTTAGCGTTTGAGGTGATTGACTTCTTTCGACTCAGTCATGCAGCGGCGACTCAGATTTATGATCAGGTGTTGCAAGCTGTGAGTACTTGGCAGCATGTTGCGAGTTTGCTTGGGATTAGTCGTGTTGAGCAGATCTCGAAGCAGTCGGCTTTTAGGGTATAGGGGAGGCTATACAGTCAAATCTGCCAATTTCTGAATGAAATCGACACCCTAATACAGCCCATCAGGTGTTAAAAACTCTGTTAACAATACTCCTCAACAGTTGTTAAAAATTGATAGGTTTTTAACAGCGTTTTTTAACAGTATAACTTAATAATTTTCAAAGACTTGCATTGGTTTTGAGGTGTTTAAAGATACTGTTAAAAAAGGTTAAAGACTGTTAACAAAGATGACTCGGCCAGTCGATTTGAACCGTATTGTCAATTCAGTCAATTTCACAATAGGTCTGTAGTGACCAAAGCTGCCATATTCACCGTTTTTGGGACAAGGTGATGCGCACACAAGAAACAAGTTCCTCGCACATGCTATACCTGAACTAGGCAGAGTCGCATTAAAAGACTGTGAGGGAAAGTTGGTACTATTAAAACCAGCTTAATTCAATCCATTCGTTCATATCGGATTAATCCAGCAGAGTTTTAGTGATGGCAGCCAAAAAACGTTCATAAAATACTGCTTCCTGATAAAAACGTTTACTGATTCTAAATTTATGGTGTTTGTGCATTTACCTGCGCAAGGCGAAGCGGTTACAGCTAGGCTGTTCGATATGCTAGCGCTTTTTTACGAGATGTTTGGCGATGAGCAATATCGTCACAATAGCCAATTTCAGAACAAAAGCGTACCCTGAACGTAGCCCATCAGGTGTCAAAAAGTCTGTCAAAAATACTCCTCAACAACTGTCAAAATTTGATAGATTTTTGACAGTTCCTGTTGATAGTAAAAATATAGATATCTCAACGGTTTTTGGTGATTTATGATGGGCTTCAACGCACTGTCAAAACAGATGAGCGACTGTCAACAAAAACATCTCGGCCAGTCGACTTTGACAACACTGTCAACTCAGTCAATTTCACAATAGGTCTGCAGTGACCAAAGCTGCCATGTTCGCCGTTTTTTTGGGCAAAATACTGCGCACACTTTGCAACTAAAACGGGTCAGTAGTAGATGATTTTTTGCAACAGATACCGCGAACAACAGGCACAATTGGTTAAGATGATTGGGTGAGATCTGAGCGCAGCGCATGCCAAACTACCAACCCCCGTTTGTATTAAACCACCAGATGCTGTCGCATGTGGCCGACATCGCCGAATTACTTGGACGCTGGAAGCAAGCCCACCAGCATGAACCCGTGCCTAGACTGCGCCGTGACAACCGGATTCAAACCATCCACGCATCACTGGCGATCGAGCAAAATACCCTCACCATAGAACAAGTTACTGCTGTGTTAGATGGTAAAGCTGTGCTGGGTCACCCCAAAGAAATCCAAGAAGTGCTGAATGCATTTGCAGCATACGAGACGATGCCTTCACTCGATCCGACTCGTCTCGATGACCTCTTACAGGCGCATAGATTATTAATGCAAGGACTGGTCGTAGATGCTGGTCAATTCAGAACATCAGGCGTTGGGATTTATCGTGGGCAGCAACTGGTACACATGGCACCACCTGCCACGCAGTTAACCCGCCTGATGGGCAATCTGATGACGTGGCTAAGCAACAGCGATGCACATCCATTGATTGCATCTTGTGCGTTTCACTACGAGCTTGAGTTTATCCACCCGTTTAGTGATGGAAATGGTCGAATTGGCCGACTCTGGCAAACCTTGATTTTAAGCCGCTGGCAACCGATTTTGGCTTATCTGCCGATTGAAACGGTGATCAAACAACAACAGTCTGAGTATTATCACATGCTGAGCCTTGCAGATCAGTCCGCCGATTGCAGTGGATTTATCGAGTTTATTCTAAGCGCCATTCGCATCAGTTTGCAGCAAGCGGTTGCCGCAGAATATCAGATAGAAACGCGGGTAGAAAAGCAGGTAGAAACGCGGGTAGAACATAAACCAGATACCGCAAGTCAGATACTGGCACTACTGTCCGTCCATCCAGAATATACCCTAGTGCAAGTCGCTCAACATCTCAATCGGGCAACCAGTACCGTTGAACGCGCCGTGACTAAGCTAAAACAGCAAGAACGTTTACGTTATATTGGCTCTCGCAAGGCTGGATATTGGGAGGTGATTGCATACCGTGAAGAATGACCACTGGAAAAGTATAGTGCTGCTGCCTTCGGTTCATACATCTGTCGTTAGCGGTGACAACCTCGCCCAGATCCGCTTGACCTGACTCTGACTACAGCCTGCCATATCGGCAGTGGCGCGGATTGAATAGCCCGCCTTGCGTAGTGCAATAAGGGGTCAGCTCACGAAACGGAAATTAAAGCACGCTAAGGGTTTTGCGGTGTCTTTGGTGTCGCACCAGCCAAGATCCGATATACCGTGGCTTGCCCAATCTGGAGTTCCCGTGCAATCTGAG
>JBAQKP010000006.1:0-2452 GCA_049301135.1 Moraxellaceae bacterium
GGCAGGGGGAATGCCGCCTAAAGATGTCGCCAATAATTTGGGGGTTTCTGTCGCAACGCTGTATCGGTGGTTGCCAGCCTCAACGCGATCTTAGCGTACGATTTTTTCCGTTTTCTGAGACGACCCCAACATGGCGTAGTGAATATCACGTCCCTTGCGCCATGACGGATCACGCACAATGGTATTGGCCGTCCAACCCGTCCGCATGCCGGCATCCAACACAAACGGATAGTCGGATGCCTGCTCAGTGGTGTGCAACAGATCTTGTAAATCTTGGATAAAATCGGCCTGATACAAGCGAGCCTTGCCATCTCGATAATGACAAAAATCTTCAAAATTGCGTGCTTCATCCAAGCGACCCAAAATCACCCCTTCAGGATGCGCTTCAATCAAATCCAAAATATATTTGGCTATCGCAAATGGATTTTTGACTTTTGCCATCTGTGGAAATTCGGCATTAAACTGCTTGCGCCGCGTCAACGCATACCCCACCGCCAACATCCACATATAGGCCAACAACGGATTTTTGAGATGTCCACCGAGCGTTTCATACAGGGCAAAAAACGTCCGCCCTACAGTGGACAGTGCGCCTGCTTTGCTCAACCGACCACTAAACGAAAATGCCCCAATGGACGCCAAATACGCTGGTGCGACATGTGGCACTGTGCCGGTTTTACCCAGTCGATAAGCGATTTTGGGCAGCTTAGGCACAATCCTCATCGCTTTGGCCAGTCGATAATAAATCTCGATCTCTGGTAGTGCATCGGCAGGGCCTGTCACCACAGGCGGACGTACTTGTGAATAAATCACGTCTTTGGGAAACACGGCGGTTTCCCATTTTTCATAACCTGCTGGCGTCGGCAACACATAATCAGCCACTTGTGCGGTTTCGGTCATATTTGGCTCGATAACCACCAGCAAATCCAGCGCCGCAAACGCTTCACGAAAGCGTTTGGTATCGACATAACTGACCAACGGGTTGGCACCATCGACGATCACGGCACGAATGCGATCAGGATGTTTGGATTGGATTTCTTCGGGCAACAGATTGGGCGAAAACTGCATCATCGGGGCAATCAAAGCAGAGGCCAAAATGTCCGACTCTAGTGGTTTTTGCAGACGTGGCAAAATCGGGAACTTGGCGCCAAACTGCTGCACAAACACATTGCCGCCCCGTTTGCCCACATTGCCTGTAATCAGCGACAACATCCGAATCAGATAGCTGACCAGCGTGGTATTCACGCCATGATCCACCCCCAAATCGTAGCAAATCGCAGCGGCAGGTGATTGGGCAAACTCACGGGCGACCGCTTCAATATCGGCCAATGCCAGCTCAGTACGCTGTGCCATTGCTTGTCGATCAATTTGCTTAAGCCACTGCGCAACCGCTTCAAAACCTGCGATTTTTTGATCAATAAATGACTGATCATACAGTTTTTCCTGCACAATAATCGTATTCATGGCCAGCAGAAAATAGACATCTTGCGCAGGCTTGATACACAAATGACGATCTGCACGGCGTGCGGTTTCGGTCACTCGCGGGTCAACCACGGCAATTTTGCGATTGGGGTCTTTGACAATCGCTTTGATGGTATCGGTGGCATTCATCCCCCGATTACTCAGCAATGGATTGGTACCAATGTAGAGCACATATTGTGCAAGATGTTCATCGCCTGCTAGATAATGATCATGCCCCGCCTTAAACAATCGACCATCGACCAAGGGATGTTGGGTTTTTTCTTGGCCTAGCGCATTAAAAAAAGAGCCTGAGCCGATGCTATACAACAACGGCAGCGCCCCAAACACATTGGAGTGATTGCCTTGCCCACCAATCCCTGCCACCGCAATCGCCCGCGGCGCATAAGTCTGCCGAATATGATTGAGTTTGGCGGCAATTTCGCTGATGGCTTGATCCCAACTGATCCGCGCAAAACTGCCATCCGGCATTTTTTTCAGTGGATGCTCGACCCGTTGTTTGTGATGGACGCTGTGTGGAATCGCAAAGGCTTTATTGCAAATATAGCCCTGTGTGGTGGGGTTGCTGTGGTCGGCTTTGACCTAAACGATGGTGTTGTCTACCACATCCAGTTTGACCCCACAATTGTGTGAACACAGGATGCAGACACTCGATAGATCGTTCGCTTGTGGATTGACTTGTACAGTTCCGGTTTGAATTTTGGCCAAGATCGTCATCTTCAATGCGCTCAATAGTCATGAAAAAGTCCACAGACGAGAGTCGATGGGTCAGTTGGCAAGATCACAAGGCAATTGTTATTCGCAAGTGAGTCCACGTGCCTCTGTGCCAGAGCTTAAGTTCCAAAATAGAATCTGTCAATCCATTGAGCGAGGATTGCGCCAGTCGATGCAACATCATGACGGTGCAGTACGCGGTTGATTGGACGGATGACTTTACAAGTTCTATTTTGGAACCTATAATCACATCTTGCTAGCC
>JBAQKP010000007.1:0-1990 GCA_049301135.1 Moraxellaceae bacterium
GTTGAGTAATGAGATCCAAACTCACTTGCTGCCACGGTCGATCCGGTATAGGCAGAGGCTGCATGAGACCCATCGTGGCTCTCTGACTCGGTTTGTTACGCTGACAGGCGTCACAGCTGATCACATAAGCTTCAATATCCTTGTCCATGCTAGGCCAATAGAATCGACGCTTCACCTGCTCGATGGTCTTATCAGTCCCCAAGTGTCCAGCCAACGGTGAGTCATGACACTCCTGCAGGATCTTAGTCTTGAGTGCCTCATCATTTGGTATATAGAGGCGGCCATCACCGTAGTACAAGTAACTCCGAACGACCTTGATAGGATCGGTAGGTGCATGACGCTTCTTTAGCAGCCTAACATACTCAGGGTCATTCCCATGAGAAGTGTGAATGTCCACCAACAGCGACGAAGTGGCACTCAGACGAGATCCCGAATGGACCCTAGGTGGAACTGAGCTGGAGACTATCCGACGAGAGTCACTCGCAGCTGCGAAGATCGAGAGGCACAGCAGTTGCGAACTGGTTTGGTGATCGAGACGACGAGAGAGACCATCCGCTACAACGTTACTCTTGCCATCGACATATTCGATGTCAAAGTCGAAATTCGAGATGACATCCTTCCAACGGGACTGGCGACCTGAGAGCTGCGGCTGAGTCTTGAAGAACTGCAAGGACTTGTGGTCAGTACGAACGGTGAACTTGGCGCCCGACAAGTAATGGCGCCAGGTGCTCAGGGCATGAATGATGGCTAACAACTCCTGCTCATGGACCGGATAACGAGTCTCCGCATCCAACATCTTCTTCGATAAGAAGGCGACGGGTTGCAAGCCTTGACCTTGGTCTTGCTGCAAAACGGCACCAATAGCGTACCCGGACGCATCGGTGTGAACAACGAAGGGTAACTTCGGATCGGGTAACACAAGCACGGGAGCCGTCGACATGGCTTGCTTGATTGCGACGAAGGCAGTTTGTTGAGGAGTGCCCCATTCAAACTTCACGTCCTGCTTGGTGAGGTGCGTGAGCGGTGCCGATAACTTGCTGAAGTCCCGGATGAACTTGTGATAGTAACCAGCAGTGCCGAGGAACGAACGAATGTGACCAACATTAGAAGGAGTGGGCCAGTCACGGACTGCTTGAACCTTATCCTCCATCATACGAATGCCAGCGCGACCAACATGGTGACCGAGGAACTCGACTTCAGTGCGGAACATCTCACACTTACTCTCCTTGGCAAACAACTTTTCCTTACGCAGGATGTCAAGAACAGCCTTGACATGCCTCTCGTGGTCCTCCTTAGTCCTACTGTAGATAAGGATATCATCGAGGAAGACCAACACGAAGTGGTTCAACAGCTCACGGAACGACTGATGCATCAAATGCATGAACGTAGCAGGGGCATTGGTGAGGCCGAAGGGAAGCACGAGGAACTCAAAATGGCCATAGCGAGTACGGAAGGCTGTCTTGGGCACATCCTCGGGGGCGATACGAATCTGGTGGTAACCACTGCGCAAGTCAATCTTGCTGAAGAATTGGGCACCCTGCAGCCGATCGAACAACTCATCAACGCGAGGCAGAGGGTAGCTATTCTTGATGGTGACATTGTTGAGTGCACGGTAGTCAACACACATGCGCATGGTGCCATCTTTCTTCTTCACGAACAGGATGGGCGCCCCATACGGTGACTTACTATGCTGAATAAATCCAGCCGCAAGCAACTCATCGAGCTGCTTCTTGAGCTCCTCAAGCTCCGTTGCACTCAGACGAAAAGTGGGACGACTCGGAGGCGTCGAGCCAGGAACGAGCTCAATCTTGTGATCGACCTCACGAGCTGGAGGGAGTCCAGCAGGCAACTCCTCTGGAAAAACATCAGCATAGGCCTTACGAATATTAGCCCAGATGCTGGGCAACACGGTGCCCGAGGAACTACTAGCCACTGCAGCAGCTGCGACGGTGTGCCTTGACGAGCTCGAGGGCGAGGCATGGAACTGGGG
>JBAQKP010000008.1:0-6840 GCA_049301135.1 Moraxellaceae bacterium
GGATAGCCTTCAAATAGTTGTTTTAGTGCCATCGGGTCACGAATATCACTTTGTACAAAGTTTAGCGGAGTCGCGCCTGCAAGCTGCTGTAGACGCTCCAGAACGTCGATGTGGCTATTCGATAAATTATCCAAAATTACAAAGGGACGGCCAGCCGTAATTAAAGTGGCAGCCATATGTGACCCAATAAAGCCCAAGCCACCAGTCAGTAGAATCATGAGCTTTTCCTTCTCTGTTGGATTAAAAGCTTTATTCTGTAGCGAAGTAATTTGAGTATTTTGGCAATGCTCATGCTTGCAGCGATGAACTTTAAATTGTCTTTGCTACTTAGGTCACTTGTTGAATCCGTTAAAATCTTTCGTAAAAAATACTGTGTATGCACATAAGATTTATAGGTGCTATTCGTTTCCTCTAGCCAAGAACCTGAAAAGTGATGTGTGGTGTAATGTTCCGGCAAGTCCAGACAAAAATGTGTCGAAGGATAAATATGAATGCTATTTTTTCCATCATCGCCAATTTGTAGCTGATCCTTTGCACAGTCGATATGAAAGTGATCCTCAAGGATTTTGGCAATCCAAACCGTGTTAGGCTGCTCAGTCGTAGCGTCGTATACTGTTTTATCTTGGTAGTAGCTTAATATTTTCTTTGATAAACTGTGCTTTGGTATTGAGCCCCAAATGGCGGAGCTAAACGGTAATCCTATTTTCTCGAAGCCACTAAACGCTTGATGCTGACAGAAGGTGTCTATTGGTCGCTTTACTTCAACATCGGTATCAAAATAAACTCCACCATATTCGTAAAGCGCCAACGCTCTGACATAGTCTGAAACGTAAGCATATTTTTTTTGGTCGTAAGCAGATTCTACGAAAGGATGGCTGCTGACATCGAAATTTGCTTCACTCCATAGTCGAATTTCCCAGCTAGGGCAGTGTATCCTCCAAGAGTTGATATAGGCTTGAAGCTGTTCGGGTATTGGCTTGTTGCCAAACCAACAGTAGTGAATAATTTTAGGGATAGGCTTTACGTTAGCTTCGTTCATGTTCGGGCTAGGTACTTGTGCAGTCGTCACCGATTGTATCACGAGTCCAATTCGCTCGGTATACTCCTCGAATATGTGGCCACTTGTGTATAATCCCCAGATTGCGAAAAACCCAATTTGGAGTCGCCCATATGCACTTGACCTGCTTTAAAGCTTATGACATTCGTGGACGGCTCGGCGACCAACTGAACGAAGACATCGCCTACCGGATCGGTCGCGCTTACGGCCAACTGCTCAAACCGCGTCGTGTCGCCATCGGCGCAGACATCCGCCTGACCAGCGAGTCCTTAAAGCAGGCCACTGCCCAAGGCTTGATGGATGCTGGGGTGGACGTGATTGATCTGGGCATGACCGGTACGGAAGAGGTGTATTTTGCAGCGTTTCATCTGGATGTTGATGGTGGTATCGAAGTCACCGCCAGCCATAATCCGATAGATTATAACGGCATGAAACTGGTCGGCAAAAACGCCCTACCGATCAGCAGCGACAGCGGCCTAAACGAGATTCAAGCCTTGGCCGAATCAGGTGCATTTGTCGATGTTGCCCAAAAAGGCCAAATGAGCGAACACGACATCGTGCCGGACTATGTTGAGCATCTGCTGGGTTATCTCGATCTGGGCAGCGTTCGTCCGCTGAAACTGGTGGTGAATGCGGGTAATGGTGCAGCCGGTCATGTGATTGATGCGCTCGAACAACGCTTTGCCGCGTTATCCGTGCCGATTGAATTTATTAAAGTCCATCATCAGCTGGATGGCACATTTCCAAATGGTATTCCCAACCCAATTCTACCCGAAAACCGTGCCGCGACTCGTGATGCCGTATTGGCGCATGGCGCTGACATGGGCATTGCATGGGATGGTGATTTTGATCGTTGTTTCCTGTTTGATGCGCGTGGCGAGTTTATCGAAGGCTATTATATCGTCGGTCTGTTGGCACAAGCATTTTTAGTCAAAGCGGCGGCTCGCCAATCTCGCGGTGAAAAGATCATCCATGATCCACGTCTGGTCTGGAACACCATTGATATTGTCGAGCAAGCTGGTGGGCAGGCGGTGCAGTGCAAAACCGGTCATGCCTTTATTAAAGAGCGTATGCGGCTTGAAAATGCGGTGTATGGCGGCGAAATGAGTGCGCATCATTACTTCCGTGATTTTGCCTATTGCGATAGCGGCATGATTCCGTGGCTATTGGTTGTCGATCTGTTGTCCAAAACCGGCAAGCCATTGGCTGCCTTGGTCGATGAGCGGATTGCGCTGTATCCGTGTAGTGGCGAGATTAATTTTAAAGTCGCCGATAGTCAGACGGCGATTGCTGGCGTGGTTGAGCATTTTGCAGCGCTTAATCCTGCGGTCGATCAGACCGATGGGATTGCGCTGGACTTTGGCGATTGGCGCGTCAGCATTCGTGCCTCCAATACCGAGCCGCTGTTACGCCTGAATGTCGAGGCGCGCGGTGCAGGCGCATTGCAACGGATGCAGCAACGCACCGCTGAGATCCAAGCACTGATTACTTCAGTCGCTTAAACTGATTGTCACTTTGCAGCATGACGTGACAGGCGGCATTCTGCCGGTTAAGCTAGCTGAACTGTCCATCCGCACTGAACCCCTGACGCGATACTGAGGAGTGATTGATTTGAAACCGCTAAAAAAAGCTATTTTTCCTGTGGCAGGTTTGGGCACACGTTTTTTGCCCGCGACCAAATCCATTCCAAAAGAAATGCTGACTATTGTGGATCGGCCGATTATTCATTATGCGGTAGAAGAAGCGATTGAAGCCGGTTGTGAGGTGCTGATTTTTGTGGTGGGGCGCAGTAAGCAAGCGATTGTCGATTATTTTGATGCCAATCCCGAGCTAGAAGCCGAGCTAGAGGCCAAAAACAAACTGGAAGCGTTAGAGATTGTGCGCAACATCATCCCCCCACATGTGAAATGCTTTTTTGTGCGGCAGGCCAAGCCGTTGGGTCTGGGGCATGCAGTGTTGTGTGCGGCGGATTTGATTGGTGAGGATGAGCCGTTTGCGGTGGTGCTGCCAGATGATTTGATTGATGGCTATAACGTCGGCGGCGCGTTGTCACAGATGCTGGAAGTGCATCAAGATACTGGCAAAGCGGTGTTGGCGGTCGAAAAAGTGCCGATGTCACAAGTTCATCAATATGGGGTGATTCGGCCACTCGATGCCAGACAATTTCCGATGCAAATCACCGAAATCGTCGAAAAACCGAAAGCCGAAAACGCGCCGTCCAACTGGAGTGTGGTCGGACGCTATATTCTGACCCCTGATGTATTAGAAGCACTGAAAACCCAAGAAGCGGGTGCAGGCGGCGAAATTCAACTCACCGATGCGATTGCCAAATGCTTGCCGAGTGAAGGGTTTGTCGGTCATCCGTTTCAGGGTAAACGCTTCGATTGTGGCAATAAAAAAGGCTTCTTAGAAGCGAATATTCATTTTGGTCTGAAGCAAGGTCTTACCGAAAGCAACGACTGACCCATAAACCAGACTGCCGAGTCCTGTTGATCGGCAAGCAGAAAGCCCAACGGACTTGGGCTTTTTTTCGTATTGTGAAGAGGATTTTTGATGTCATCTGAGCCACAACCCATCACCGCGTCAGCAGAGGCCAGTCAGATGCTGCGTTTGCACGGGTTTTTATTGGATTTGACCCATCAGCGTCTACCGAATATGGCGAAATTGGCGCCGCAGTATGCCTTGCAGCAGTTGCCACACTGGATTGCTGACTTGCAAACCGGCCAACTGATCAATGCCTCTGAGCGGCGTGCAGTGTTGCATTTGGCCTTGCGGGGGCAGGCCGCTGATCACTATCAGCTCGATGGCGTCGATGTCATGCCACAGGTGTTGGCGGTGCGGAAACAGATGCGCAGTTTTTGTGAAAAAATGCAAGCAGGGCAGGTATTCGGGGCAACCGGTAGGCCGATTCGGCAGGTGGTACATCTGGGTGTCGGTGGGTCTGGCTTAGGGCCGCGTGTGGTATTAGAAGCACTGGCTCCGCTGGCGACGACTGCGGTGCGGGTGCATATCGTGACTGGCGTCGATAGTGCCGAGCTAGAGGATGTGCTGGGTCAGCTTGATCCGGCCGAAACGCTGTTTATGATGGCGAGTAAGTCACTCGGCACGTTAGAGACGCTGTGTAATGCCGCGTCCGGCTTACAGTGGCTGGCCGAGCGCTTGCAGATTGATCTGGCGATGGCGCGGCAGCATCATTTGATTGCGTTGACCGCCAAGCCCGAAGCAGCGGCGGCGATGGGCATTCCGCCCGAGCATGTTTTTCCGCTGTGGGATTGGGTCGGCGGTCGGTTTTCGCTGTGGTCGTCGATTGGCTTGCCGATTGCGTTGGCGGTCGGCTTTGACGCATTTGAGCAGTTGCTGGCCGGTGCGCGGGCGATGGATCAGCACTTTATCCACGCACCACTGGCCGAGAATATGCCGGTCTGGATGGCGGTTGCAGGATTATATAACGTACAGCAACGTGATGCTGTCGCGTTATCGGTAGTGGCCTATAGCTATCGGTTGCGCAGTTTTGCCAGTTACTTGCAACAGCTTGAAATGGAATCGAACGGCAAAAATACCGATGCGGCTGGTCGGCCATTACAAGGTAAGACAGCTCCCGTGTTGTTTGGTGGGGTCGGCTCCGACGTGCAGCATTCGTATTTTCAGTTGCTGCATCAAGGTACTTGGAAAATTGCCTCGGACTTTATTGCGATTGCGCGGGTGGATGAGCAGTTTAAAGGCCATGCCGATAATTTATTAGCCAATTGTTTTGCCCAAATGCTTGCGCTCGATGTCGGTAATCCCGACAACACTGATGCTTATCGGCAGTGCCAAGGCGGCCAGCCCTCCTCGTTGATTTTATTGCCCGAACTGAGTCCGTATTATCTGGGCATGCTGATCGCGCTATACGAGCATAAAGTCTATGTGCAAGGGCGGATTTTGGGGATTAATTCATTTGATCAGTGGGGCGTTGAACTGGGTAAAGTGATTGCCAAGCATATTGAGCCACTGTTCACACATCCTGAGCAGCAACCGGATGCCGATTCGGTACAGGCTGCGGTGTGGGTCAAAGAGGTGCTGGCACATCGGCAGGCTTAAGCGGGCTAAGATAGGTAGGGTGCATCATATGCACCTAAATTACTGGGTGGCCTGCATCCTATGCACTTGCTTTACTGTGCTTGATCAGAGGATTGATCTAAGACTCGATCCTGCGCGACCTGTCGAACTTTGGCCTCATCCCAACGATACAGCCCCTGTAGATCAGTAGCCACTTTAAAGCGCCGATAGCTCCACAGGTATTGTTCGGGTGCACGTTCAATCATCTGTTGCATGTTTTGATTCAACGCAGCGACTGCAACCGACAGATCTCGATCAGCCACTTGTGGCTCGAACAGGTCGCAATACACATCAAAACCGGCCAGATCATCGCGGCGTAAACAGGATAGGCCGACCACCGTACAGCCGGTTTTTTGTGCCAGTTTACTGACCAAGGTCGAAGTCAAGCACTCGACTGCAAAAAAATCCGCCAGCACGCCGCCGCTGGTTTCTGGCACATGATCGGGTAATAAAATGGTAAAGCCACCTTGCTTGAGCGTCTTAAAAATCGCCCGCACACCGCGTTCATCGGTCGGCACCAGTGTGGCATTGAGGCGTTGCCGCGCGTTTAGCATAAATTGATTCAGTTGCGGCTGATCGGCGGGCTTGTACATAATCACTGGTGCGCCAAACTGATTTAGCCACGCATTCATCATTTCCCACGTGCCCAGATGTGGTACGACCGCGATCATCCCTTTAGGGTCGGCCAGTGCTTGCTGGAGTTGCTCAAAACCATGCACATCCTTGATCTGGCTGATACTGTAGCTCGGTGGCATGCCCCAGCATTTGATTGATTCAATGGCGGTCAGGCATTGACTGCGCACGCTGGCACGTTCCAATGCCAGCCGTTCGGCTTCCTTGAGTTGAGGCATGGTCAGCAGGAGGTTGACCCGCACCACCCAACGCATGCCGCTGTGTGGCATCAGATTGATTAGCCATACGACAGCCAACGCGACGGCGCGTAACAGTGGCAGCGGCAAGCGCGCAAGGAAGGTCAGAATATTTAACATGTGTCAGAGTATGTTAGCGCGTCGTTCGGATAATTTTCCACTGCCCATCTTGCTGGGTCAGTGTCAGTTCCGTGGCAGTTTTACGTTGGCCGACAAATGGTAGGGTCGAGTCAATCTCGACTTGGCAGCGATAGTGCTCAGGTTCGGATTTTTCACAGGATTTTTTTTCGACTGCATTGACTTGAATAATCAGGGCTTCGCCGCTGATCTGGCGGCTCATGGCATTGACGGGTTCGACTTCAGCGCGATAAGCCGCTTCGATGTCGCTCGATGACGGCGCACGACTACAACCGACCAAGACGATGCTGGTCAACGCCAACACGCACAGTTTTTGACCCATCACGATAAAATTACTCAAGTTCAGCAGAGATCCCGCAGTATGCCATAGCAAGTAGCGCTCTGCGCAACTGACCCTGTATGGCAACTGACGGACAAAAAAAAGCGCAGCGGTAAGGCTGCGCAGATCGGTACAAGCTGGGACGGCCTGTACCAAAAGCAATTCAGACACAAAATAGACTGAAGCTGGACAAGACTGACTATAGCGCAAAATGCCAACCAAGTCACAGTTCAGTGACGTTTGTTTGCAGATTTGATACAAACTAGGATTCGGGTTGTACGCCAAATCCCATTTGGCTGTGATCCATTTGGCTGTGATCCATTTGGCTGTGATCCATTTGGCTGTGATCCATTTGGCTG
>JBAQKP010000009.1:0-1505 GCA_049301135.1 Moraxellaceae bacterium
GATGGAGCTGACCGCTTCTGACGAAGGTGCAGCGCAAGGTGTGGTCATTGAAGCACGCATCGACAAAGGTCGTGGTGCAGTGGCGAGTCTGTTGGTACAAAAAGGCACGCTACAAGTCGGCGACCTGATTTTGGCTGGCGCATTCTACGGTCGCGTCCGCGCCATGAATGACGAAAACGGCTTGCCGACCAAAATCGCAGGCCCATCGATTCCGGTTGAAATTCTCGGTTTACCCGATGCACCGAACGCAGGCGATGAGTTCCTCGTCGTGTCTGATGAGAAAAAAGCTCGTGAAGTGGCCGAATTCCGTGGTAGCCGTGAGCGCAGCAAAAAGCTGGATCGTCAGTCCGAAATGCGCTTGGAAAACCTATTTGCCAATATGGGTAAACAAGACGTACCGACCGTCAATCTGGTACTCAAGACCGACGTGCGTGGTTCGCTTGAAGCACTGACCAACGCGTTGAACGACTTGTCAGTTGATGATGTTCAAGTGCGAATCGTCGGCTCAGGTGTTGGTGCAATTACCGAATCTGATGTGACGCTGGCCGAATCGACTGGTGCGGTCTTGCTTGGCTTTAACGTGCGTGCCGATACTGCTGCGCGCTTGAAGTGTCAGCAAGATGGCGTCGATGTGCGCTATTACAGCATCATCTATGAGATGATCGACGACGTCAAAGCCGCCATGAGTGGCATGCTCGCGCCTGAGCATCGCGAGAACATCCTTGGGGTTGCGCAAGTGCGTCAAGTGTTCCGTTCGAGCCGCTTTGGTGCTGCTGCCGGTTGTATGGTCATGGAAGGCACGATCTACCGCAACAAGCCGATTCGGGTATTGCGCGATGGCGTCGTGGTCTTCCAAGGCGAGTTGGAATCGCTACGTCGTCACAAAGATGATGTCAATGATGTGCGTGCCGGTATCGAGTGTGGTCTAGGTGTTAAAGGCTATAACGATATCAGAGAGTTGGATCAGATTGAGGTTTATGAAGTCCAACAAATCAAGCGCACCTTGTAATCCTTTAAAGGGGAACGCTGATGAGTCAACGCCTTAAACGGATGGCCGATCAGGTACAGCGTGAACTCGCTGACCTGATTCGGATGGAGCTGAAAGATCCTCGGCTTGGTGGATTGGTCACCATTTCAGGGGTGAAAGTCAGTCCTGATCTGGGGTATGCCGAAGTGTATGTCACGGTGATGGGTCGCGAGTTGGCCGATGATCAGACCGCCACTGCACATGCCGAAACCTTGAGTGTCCTGAACAAGGCATCTGGGTTTTTGCGGGCGGAGTTGGGTCGTCGGATTAAGACGCGGATCACGCCACGCTTGCGTTTTCACTACGACACGGTGACTGCGCATGGCAATTACATGACGCAACTGATCACCAAGGCCGTGGCGGATATTGCGCCTGAACAGCCTGATTTACCTGCCGATGTTGGCGACGCGCCTGCGTCGTCATAAGCACCTCAAAAAACGTCAGCATTGCTGGCGTTTTTTGTTGACAACGTACATAC
>JBAQKP010000010.1:0-4525 GCA_049301135.1 Moraxellaceae bacterium
GCTGCGGTCTGTGCGGTACGCGCTGCGGTAACAGCTTGCGACCCTGCCAGCGTAGTTGCTGTCAGTTGCGCTTCGGCTGCTTGCAGTTCGCGGGTCACCACTGTTTCGACCTGCCGCAACTGCGCCATGCGTGCAATCGTGGCTTGTCGTCCCTGCTCGGTGATCTGAGCAGATAGGCGCTGAACCTCTAACGCTTTTTCGACTTGAATCTGAGCGCGGGTGCTATTCATGCGCTGAATTTCGGAAGCCATGACAGCGCGATCAGATGCAACCTGAGCTTCAGCAGCGGTTAGAGTTGCACGGGCTTTGTTGGCTGCGATGACCGCCAGTGCTTGCTCATTTTGAGCCTTAAGCACTGCCGAACGTGACGATGCCAAGTCCGCCGCCGCCTGCTGTTGCGCTGCAATGGTCGCGGCTCGCATGGCCACAATCTTTGCGCCAATGCCAGTGACCACAGATGCCGTAGCACTTAACAACGCTTTGAGCGCGACGGCAGTCAGTACGCCAATCGCGCCGGTGAGCATGTTGATTTCACCGGTTTGGGTTTTGAACGAAATGTCCTTGATCGTCTTGGATAAGCCTTCGACGGTTTTTACAAATGCGGCGCTTGACCCAAGACTGCGGTCAATTTCGTTGGTCGCGTCTTTAAGTTCGCGGCTAACGATCTCGAATGCTTGGGTGGATGTACGCGCCAAACTGCCAAATTCCTCATCTGTGACAGCGCCCATTTTGAGCAAGGCATTCATTACCACTTCGCTGGTTAGCTTGCCCTCGAATGCCATGGTGCGCATTGCGCCTGCACTGACACCAAGTCCTTGGGCAAGTTTGTTTGCAAGGCCGGGGGTCTGCTCAGTGATCGAGTTAAATTCTTCACCGCGCAAAACACCGGATGCCATCGCCTGCGAAAACTGGAAAATACCCGCCGCCGCACCGGGGCCACTCGAACCACCAATCGCAACCATTTTGTTGGTCAAGTCGGTGATCCGAACCAGCAACTCGCTGGATACGCCGCTCAGACCCTGCGAAGCATTTGCCATTTTTGCGTAAAGTGATACCGAAGCGCCCAATTCGCTACCAGCGGCTTGAGAGCTTGCCTTCAACTGCCCCATCACAGATACAAGCTGCTCCTGCGACTCAGTGACCAGACGAATCTGGCCTTCCATGATTTTGTATTCGTCAGTGACGGCTAGTGCCGCCTTGAATCCAGCATATGCAGTAGCCGCACCCAGTGCGCCAGCAACAACACCCGTTAAGCTCGAAGTAAGAGCATGATTGCCCATCTCTGCCCGCTGTGCCGCCGTGGTGTATGCAGTGGTCGTGTTGGTCAGTGTACGAACCGCACTGCTGTTGCGACCGGCTGCCGCTGCATTCGCATTATTGCCAGTTACTTGACCGGCCAGCGTGCGTGAGACCCGAATGCCCGCCTGCTCCAGCGCTTCAAGCACCCGCGTCAGATCCTTGGCCTTTTGTTCCGCAGTGCGCGAATCAATAACGATATTTAACTTAGATTCGGCCATGCGAAACTCCTAAATTGCGGGCAATAAAAAACCACCCGAAGGTGGTATTGGCTTGGTCGCGGTTGAAACGCGGGCAAGATTCGCAACCCTTTGATTTTTCCAATAACGCAAATTTGCGTTTACCGTCCGAATCAAGGTGTTGTGTTGATTTCCCCTTTTTGGGAAATCAAACTGGATAGACCAGCCGAACCTGACCCTTGTGGCTGAATGTCTGAGTGCAGCGGCTCAGGAAATCCTGATAGTCCACTGCCGACTCTGCCAAGGTGGTCACTGCTGCAATTTGCTTATCTAGCACCTGATTGCCGCCATCCGTTAACCACTGGTGCATCTTTGCGCTGTTACGTTGCCGACTCTTAAGCTCTGACAACACATCTTTTGGCAAAATCACGCCATACACCCAGTTCAGTGTGATCTGACCAAATACCGCAGGTGTGCCGCCGCTGTGTCCGTCATATGTGGTGTTGGTGATTCGAGCAAGGGCGCGATAGTAGTCATCAGGAAAACGTAGCTCCCACTCTGACGCGCTATCTTTTAGCAGTAGCTGCATCAGGTTTTGGATTGCAGGTGGTGCGCTCTGTGTGCGGATGATCTGGTCTATCGTGTCATCGCACCAAACCGCAAAATCCACATCAAGCCACTGGGCGAAACGAACAGCAAGTTTTGGGTGCAACCAAGTACCTTGCATTGAAACATTTCCGCCGCGACGAGTTTTTACGAATAGGGATTTTCCCGATTCGTTTTTCTTGCAAAGCGCCGCCAAGTAGCGCTCAGTTTCTGGCAAGCGCAACCATTCATACACAACCTTATCAAACCGCTTTGCGGCTTCGGTGGCATTAAACCAACCATGTCCGTCAAAGCTGTGGCCTTCGCCGTTAAAATCGAACTTCATTAAAGCGGTCATATCTATCTCCAAGCAGTCAAATTTAGGATGCTGGCGTGGTGGCTGACTGCCAAGACCACCGTTCAGGAGCGACCCTAGCCAGCAAAACTCAAAATTCAGGCAATAAAAAACCGCCCCAATCGGAGCGGCTTTGTATTGCGTAAGGGGTGTTATTTTTTCAGCTTGGCTTCTTCAAGATGCCGCAGCACACTACCTACCTTCAAAAACAGGTAGCCCAGCAGCACCCCAGACAGGCCGGATGCGATAAATGCAATGATGGCAGCCCAGTTCGTAGCGTCCTCGTAATACCCCATTGAACGGCCGTATATTGAATCTGACTCAATCTGCATTGTTCCAAATTTGAAGCAGCAGATTGCAGCGGCAATGATGCTTATCCAAATGACGATATGGCCAACGAACTTGACATTTTCGCTTTCCAAAAATGCTTTTTGGTCAATCACTGGATTTTCTTGGCTCATTTTGAACTACCTCTTAAAAGATAGCTCAAACTTATATCACTTTTTGCGCAGCTCTTCTAACCGCATTCGATCCAACTCAAAAAGCGTGTTGTAGATCTCGCGGTCTGACAAGTCCAGCCCCAGCACATCGATGCAGTCCCGAATCTCCGGCACTGACAACGGCATGGCGACGCACTCAACAAAGCGCCGCCCTCGATCCGCTAAGTAGAAAAGCTCAAGCAGCGAATCGGTGATGCTGTCGAGCTCCGGCTCATCTGGTATAGGTAGCCCTAGCCGCTTGCGGATCAGTCGGGTTTTTTCTGAGCCTTCGTTTTTGATGATCCATTTGTAACGGGCGACGGCTTTTTTACGGTTTCATCAACCTGCGTATTTGCCGACTGCTGAATATCGCGAGCGTTGTTGATCAGCCAAGTGTAAATCTGTGGCTTAGCAGTCATCAGCGTGTTGGCAAGGTCGGCAGAGTACGGCAGATCATCGCCGTTTTCGTCCTGAAAGCCCTTCCACTCAACAATCAGATGCTGTGCAGCAATCAAAAAGTGTGCGTCCATTTCGTTCAGACCGCCATCAATGCCAGCGTTCAGCACCTCGGCAGTTAAACCACCTGCCAATTGTTGATCTAGCTTTTCGCCGTAACGATTGATCCGACTGACTGCATTCTGAAACGGCTTGTGGTCAATGCCGCGAATCAACAGCGATGCACTACCGTCCGTGTCCGTGTACTCGCGCCACTGCGAATCAATGCCGTTTGCCGCCTGTTTTTTGCCGATAACCAAAGCCATGATGACCACCTAAAATAATGTGATTAGTAAAAAGCCCCGCGATTGCAGGGCTTTGGTTGATTAAGCAGGGATGCGGGTAATGGTTGGCGACACACGAACCGCTGTGTATTCCAGCGTCAATTCGAGCAGGTCGTTTTTGCCGCCGTCTGGGATGTCGCCGGTGACCTGCGCCGCTGGAATCTCAAGCACATACTGATTGCCGAGCGAATCGGTGATCGGGATTTCAAAGCCCAATTCTTGGCCGGTGAGCGACTTTGCCCAACTGTCATGACTGGCCGCGCTGTATGCCAGTGTTACCGAGCCAGTAATGGCCGATTCAGTGGCAATCTGCGCACCGACATACAAGCCCTTACCCAAGCAAGATTGCGCCTGTAGCCCGTTGTCTAGGCTGAAGCTGAATGTCTTGACGCAAGCGATGCCAGTCTGTGCAACGCCATCAATCAGCACGTCACCGACCGACACGTTCGACATCAGTGGTAGCGTGTCGTTTGCTGCTGCTGGGGTGGTCGTGAATGAAGCTGTTTTGCTAGCGTCATAGCCCAAGCCCGCGAAGGTGAACTTCGCCATGATCTTGCCAGCGTCGGGAATCTCAAGCGAAAACGCCCCAACATGGCAGCCCTTGAATAAATGAAACAGACCCACGTCAGTAAAGGCCTTTTCAATGGCGAACATCTTTTTGGTCGAGCCAACACTGAGCACATCACTGAGCACATCCGCTGCCCAATCGCTCATAAATGCCGCAGCCATCAGCGCATCCAGCACGCCGTATTGCAGCTCTGTATCAATGTCACCGGCGACAGTGGCACGGGTCGGAATGCCCGCATTTGCCATGCGGTCATCGGTGATTGCTTCGCTCGCGGTCATATCGAC
>JBAQKP010000011.1:0-47444 GCA_049301135.1 Moraxellaceae bacterium
GGAGGATACATGCTGCGACTGGCAAACACACCGATTTTAGTATTGCCGCCCAGACGCGGTGGCCTGATCTGTGGCCGAAACTGATCATCGCGATTCTGATGAAACTGCCACAGCAACCATAAATGGCTAAACGTATCTATCCCATCAAACGCGCGTGGATCGTCATACGGCGGCAACAACTCAATATAGGCGACGATATCGACCAAATTCGGCTGGCGCGGTGTGCCAAATTTTTCGATCAGAGGACTGCGCAGATAACCAATGATCGGCACACACAACATCGGCACGGCTTCAACAGCAACACTAGACGGCGAAGCCGCATCTGCCTTCATCACTTTTCCTGATAAATACAATTGAATTTATTCAGTCTACCGAGCTTTAGTTTTGGTTAGAATAGCCGCCTGTTCGATTTTTTGCCCAAAGAGAGCGTCATGGCTGCTTTTAATACCGAAACCATCACCGAAGTGCATCATTGGAACGACACGCTGTTTAGCTTCAAATGTACCCGCGACGCTGGACTGCGCTTTAAAAACGGCCAGTTTGTGATGATTGGTCTAGAAGTAAACGGCAAACCGTTGATGCGCGCTTACTCGATTGCCAGTGCCAACTACGAAGATCATTTAGAGTTTTTTTCGATCAAAGTACAAGATGGCCCACTGACCTCGATCCTGCAAAAAATCCAAGTCGGCGACAAGCTGCTAGTCAGCAAAAAACCCACCGGCACATTGGTACTTGACGACCTGCTCCCAGCCAAACATCTGTATATGCTGTCGACAGGCACAGGGCTTGCGCCGTTTTTGTCACTGATTCGCGATCCTGAAACCTATGAGCGCTTTGAAAAAGTCATCTTGATTCATGGCGTGCGCAATGTCGATGAACTGGCCTACCAAGACCTGATCGAAAATATCCTGCCGAACGATGAAATCTTTGCCGAACTGGTCAAGGACAAGCTGATCTACTACCCGACCGTGACCCGCGAAGCGTTCCGCAATCAAGGCCGCCTGACCACTTTGATTGAAAACGGCAAACTGTTTGAAGACATTGGTTTGCCACGTTTTAACCGTGAAGACGACCGCGCCATGATCTGCGGTAGCCCAACCATGTTGGACGATTCTGCCGCGTTGCTGGATCAGCATGGTTTGGTGATTTCGCCGCGTATGGGTGATCCAGGGGATTATGTGATTGAGCGGGCATTTGTCGAAAAATAATACCCGCCGCCAGCACTGGTAACACGTCACAACATCTTCTCATCGTGCGGAGATGTTGTGATTCGATTCACAGCCAACAGTCACTCGCTAAATGTTAAAAATTACTCTACTGTCGCCGATAACACTCCGTGCATCAGATGAAAATGACTCTAAACGCTCCCCGACTGCGCACTGATCAACGACTGATGACCGCCTCTCTGCTGACTGTGCTGTTGCTGAGTGGCTGTCAACATTTGCAACCCACTACCCAGCAACAAGCGGCCATGTGCGAGACGACGCTCGGCTCACCGATTCCGCGTTTTTGTGAAGTGCATGCCGACACCTTATGGCGTGGCAGCAAACCCACGGCTACTGAAGCGGCTTGGTTGGTACAACATGGCGTCAAAAGCGTGGTCAACTTAGAGCTATTGCATGATGATCGTGCACAATTCGCACAAGCCCAGCTGTCGGAGCCACAGCAGGCTCAGATTGATTATTTTAAACTATATGACTGGGAAATTTTTCCGGTAGTGGCTCCAGCACAGACCGATCAACGGGTCGTGCAGTTTTTGGCCATCATGCAACAGCAAGCCAAACCCGTCTATGTCCATTGTCGTTCTGGCCAAAATCGCACTGGCCTGATGGTCGCCGCTTATCGAATCATGGTACAGGGTTGGCCGATTGAACAAGCCATTGAGGAAATGCGAGGTTTTGATGGCTTGTGGTTTAATAGCCATGCCGCTTATTTACGCTCCCTCAGCCCCGCCAAGCAGCAACAGTTGCTGGCACAAGCGCAACAACTCAGCGCGACCCAACAGCGGCGCGCACAGATTGTCTGCGTCGCGCAACGCTGTCGCGTTCAGCCCTAAGCCTCTGTTGACAATAGAGATGCCATTAGCACAACGCCTGATAAAACGCCCACGTGTCTTTGACGATATCATCTAAGCTGCGGGTCGGCTGCCATTGCAACACGGCTTGGGTGTGCGCCATGTCTGCGACGAGGCTGGCCACATCATGTGCCCGACGCGGCATTGGTTCGGTTTTGATCGGCTGACCGGAGATTTCTGCAAATTTATCCACCATCTGCTGCACCGACACCGGCTCGCCGCGCCCGATGTTAAACACCCCAAATGCTTGCGCCTGACTAAACAACCAGCGAAACGCCTGCATCTGGGCATCGACCACATCCATCACATGCACATAATCGCGCACAGAGGTTCCATCTGGGGTCGGATAATCGGTGCCATAGATATCGACCGACTCGCGCTCGCCACGCGCCGCTTGTGCCAGATAGGGCATTAAGTGCGTCGAGATCCCATTTGGCCACTCGCCCAACGCCGCAGTCGGATGCGCACCGGCCACGTTAAAGTAGCGCAGCACAGCAATCCGCCAATCAGGTTCAGCCAGTGCCAAATCACGCAACATGTCTTCGGCGATTTTGCAGCTATTGGCATACGGGGTTTGCGGATTTAAAGCGACCGTTTCGGCAACTGCGCCAGCTTGCTCGCCGTACACCAGCGCGGACGAGCCATAAATCATATGCCGCACGCCGGTACGCTGCATCACCCGCAGCAGGCTCATCAGCCCGCCGACATTGGTGTTGTAATAGTCCAACGGCTGCATCGGCGAATCCGTCGCGACCTTGATGCCCGCACAGTGCAGCACAGCGGTAATCGCATATTGCTCAAACACTTTTTGTAAGGCAGGCGTATTGCGTATATCGACGCGCACAAAGGTCACATAGCGCCCACCGAGATATTCCAAGCGCTCCAACACATCCATCCGTGTGTTGGATAGGTTATCAACAACAATCACCTCATGGCCTTGTGCCATCAGCGTCGCGGCCATATGCGAACCAATATAACCGAGTCCTCCGGTTATCAGAATCATCGCGTACCTCCTCTCACCTGTAGCCATGCTAGTATTCGGCTATGATACGCGGTTTTTGGGCGCGATGTCGCGTTGCGCCGCCGAATGTTCGCCATTGGCGTGAACCGTAGCGTCTATGCTGCTGTCAGCACGATGGCATCCGCTTTGAATAAGGGATTGAGATGAATGTGCTGCTGCTCCTGACCGAAGCACCGACCCAGCCACTGGCATGGCACGCGGTCGAACTGGCGCGGCAACTGCTGCAACACGGTGCTTCGCTGCGGGTGTTTTTTTATCAAGACGCTGTACTGATCGCCAATGCGCTACGCTGGCAACCCGCTGATGAACCCAGCCTTGCAGAGGCATGGCGGCAACTGGCGCTTGACCTGCCGGTATGTGTCAGTGCGGCGCTGTATCGTGGCGTGACCGATGCAGACAACGCGGCGCGGCATGCACTGGGCAGTCACAATCTGGCCGCTGGCTTTCGGCTGACAGGGCTGGGCGAACTGGCCGAAGCGACACTCGATGCTGATCGTGTGATTCATTTATGAGGTTGAGGATGGGAAGCTTGCGCATATGAGCGATACATCAAACACGCTACTGGCCGTCATCAGTGCTAGCCCTCTGTCCGGCCATCATCTGTATGAGGCGCTGTCAGCACTGATGGTATTGGCGACCTACGGACAAGCGGTACAGTTGTTGTTTGTCGGTGACGCTGTGCAGAGTTTGCAACCGCTGTCCAATGTCGCAGACAACCCAACAGATCACCGCACCGCCACCCCCTTTAAATCAGTGCAAGCGATGATTGAAAGCTTTGAGTTTTATGACCTATTGCCGGTGTGGGTGGCCGGCCAACCCGTACCAGCGTCAACAGTGGTGGAATGTGTCGCCGTGGCGTTGGATCAGGTCAGGACAGATCAGTTTAAGGCGGTGTTGACATGGTAACCTCACCAGCCCTCGCAAACACGTCAGCTACACTGCACCTGCTGCTGCTGTCCCCGCAACAGTGGCCAACTCGCCTGCCCGAACTGGCACAACTGTGGCGGCCAGATGATCAACTGTTGTTGATGAGTGCTGCCGTACAAGGCCACGCTGCGAACGTACTATTGCCGTTTGCCAAGCACCAGCCGATTGGCCTCTACCAGCCGGATAGCCAACAGACTCCACTGATTAACCCACTGCCCGCACATCTGCAACTGGTATCGAGTGAGCTGTGGGCGACGTGGACATTGCACTATGCGCGTTGTATGACGTGGCGTTAATCTTTCAAAATCAGTCGCCAAACATCAATCGTTGAATACAGGTAAAGCACGACCGATGCAAAACTTAGCCACCACTGCCCTACCGCCACTCGATCAAGACGGCCATCTGTGCAATCATTTGGAGTGGACACCTGAGGTTGCGTGCCAGATGGCCGCGAGTGATGGTTTAATTTTAACTGAGCAACACCTGCTGATCTTGCAACAGGTGAGGGAGTTTTATCAGCGCTTCGAGCATGCCCCAGCGACCAGACCGTTGCTGCGTTTTTTAATTAAACAACTCGGCGACCAAATCAGTAATGCGCAGTTGATGGCGGATTTTCAGACTGGTCTAGTGGCGCGTACCTTGAGTCGCTTGGCCGGCCTACCGAAACCAGCCAATTGTTTGTAGCAGGTCTGCTTAAAACACCATGACATGATCAACTAAACAGCTATCGTTTTGATTCACCAGCACCATCTCGGCCACAAACTCGCCAACCTGCTGCGTAAAGTATTGCGTCCAAATAAATGCCACCGAGTTCGGACGTCTAAATAGTGCAACCCGCTTACGCTGAGCAAAATAACCTTTCTCATGCTGGTAAGTGTGACAAACCTTCGTCAAATATTCAGGCGTCACGATCGCTAGCAGACGTGGCGTAAAATCACGGGTGTGCATGGCATGATCAATAGCCGTCGAACCCACCATCAGATGATCCATCATCTCGTCGGCAATTTGCCATAGCTCAAGATCTGACATGGCCTCAAAATTGATACCCTCAAGCTTCATATTAGCGCCTATTTCTGGCTGAATAGCAGGTTAACGCACTCGATCCGCGTGCAAAAACGCCGGAATCAACGCAGTCAACGCCTGCCGAATATCGGCACGTTCATTGACCAACTGATGCGAGCCTTCTTCGAGCATCAGCAGCGTCTGCAAGCGGCATTTGCGCCGAATAAACTCGATATTATAACGCCAGTCCACCGTCTGATCACGTGCGCCTTGCGCGACCCAAACAGGTACACGACAACGTGGCTGATCCTCGATCCACACCATCCAGCGTGATAGGGCGAGAATCCACTCCATCCCCATCATGCGCGGCTGGAGCGGATCAAACTTACGAATAAACCTTAAAAAATCAGGGTTATGATTGTTGCGACGAAACGCGCGTGGCACGTCACGCTTGACCAGACTGATCAAGGACAGCCCGACCGGATTATGCCACCATGCGGTTTTGTTTGGCCGTACCAACGGTGACAGCAGTAGCACTCGATCAATCATCAATGACTGCCGCCGACCACTACGCCGCAACAGATGATCCAGCCAAATCGCCCCGCCGGTGCTTTGCCCGATGCCCAGCCACGGCTTTGGCAAATCACCCGCTGCCTGCGCTGCTGACCATGCCCACAGATCATTCAGCACTTGTTGATAAATCGCAAACTCCCGAATACTGGCCGCTGCGCCACTCGACAAGCCATGACCGGGCAAATCAAACGTCACCACCGCAAATTGCTCTTGCAGCAATTCGGCAATAATCGGCTGATAGATCGCACTGTGTTCTAAATAACCATGAATCAAAAACACCGTACCCAGACAGTCGCCGTGCGGACGAAATACCTGCGCATGAATGCGATGCTCGGCACTTAGCAAAAACCCCTGATCATACTGTGCATCCAAGCGGTCTAAACCATAGAGCGCCCGATAACCAGCCAACTCATTTGGGATGCTGCCAGCATAATTCAGTTGTAATGGCGCTAACAATAACGGGGTTTGCAGCCGGTCAGGCGCAGGCAACTGGGTTTCACGCAGTCGAGCGGGGTTTTGAAACGGCAATACAGCAGGCATCACGGCACCTCTCGACAGTTGATTTCACCGACCCATAGGTCTCTGACACTGGCCGCTAATTCATGTAGCGCCCGCCGAGTATGCACCAGATTACGTCGATCCGGCCACCACACGCTGGGATCAGCCGGTAATGGTGCAATCACCGGCACGGTGTCGATGCCATTTTGCGCAAATAACCGCCGTGCACGCGGCATATGATAGGCATCCGTCACCAGCTCGACCCGCGCTGCACCACCTTGTTTTAACAACAATAATGCACTAAAGCGGGCGTTTTCGCAGGTGTTCATGCTGCGCGGCTCTAGCCACAACGCCTCCACGCCTTGTGCCAGTAGCCATTGCTGCATCCACGGTGCTTCTACCCCACTTAAAAACAGCGGCAATCCAGTCGCCTGCTGCTGCAAAATCGCCTGTGACAGCCGAAGCTCAGTAAAGGTATTTGGTACAATCTCGCGGGTATGGTCACGCCCCAACCCACCACCCAGTACCACAATCGCCTGTGCTACATACCATGTCTGACCAGCGATCGTGGCGCTGGCATTCGGCAACGCGACATAACGCTGGGTGGCGCTGGGTTGTAAGGCATCAAGGGTGTGCTGTGGCAATTGACTCAGCACTTTTTGATATTCGGCCTCATCTAGCAATAGTCGAATCTGCTGAGTAGACTGTGCCTGTTGTTGACGCACCAAGGATTTGACATCAGCACTGACATCAGCATTTAGGGGGGTCTTGGGCTGCACCAGTGCGCCTGACGCATGCGCAGCAGCAGCAACCGGATCGAGCTTGATCGGAATCTGCTGCAGGCCCCACAGCACGGTTTTGGCCAAAAACGGCGTACTGATGGCCACAAAAAACAACAATGCTAAACCGGCTGCCAGCGTGGCAACACGGCTCATCCACAGCAGCAGACGCAGGGCAAGGCTCAAGCTGAAGTCCCATCCGCTACGGCAGCACTCTCAGCAGCCAACGCATCAAAGACCGCCCCGACCATCACCGGCTCAGGCCACAAGGTCACCGCAAACTGTCGTTCGACATCGGCGACCACAGCGGCTGACAACGCCAACACATCGCTGAGATTACCGCCATCTGGATTGATCAGCACCAAAGCCTGCTGCTGATACATGCCGACTTTGCCCAAGCGCCGCCCACGCCAACCGGCTTGATCAATCAACCAACCAGCGGCCAGCTTGACCTGACCATCCGGCTGCGGATAACCGGCAATCTGTGGATAGTCTTGCTGTAGTCGCTGAAACTGCGCCGCACTGACCAGCGGATTTTTAAAAAAACTACCCGTATTCGGAATCTGGGCTGGATCGGGCAGTTTGCTTTGGCGGATTTGGATCACTGCAGCAGCGACTGATTGCGGAGTCGGCTGCGCTCCGGCCAGCGTTTTGACATCACCATATTGCAGCACCAAATTGGGCTGCGTGGACAGCGCAAAACAAACCTGCGTGATCAACCAACGCCCTGCTTGTTGTTTAAACAAACTGTCCCGATACGCAAACTGACACTCGGCCACCGTAAAACGCCGCAGTACCTGCGTGTGCAAATCAATCGCCTCGACCCACGCCAACCGATCCGCCACTTCCACGCCATACGCGCCGATATTTTGGATTGGACATGCGCCGACCGTGCCAGGAATCAGCGAGAGGTTTTCGAGCCCATAATAGCCGTGCACCAGACAATACTGCACAAAGTCATGCCAGTTTTCGCCTGCCATCGCAGCCACCCAGACATGATCGCGCTCGGTCTGCGTCACACTGATCCCCATCAGTGCCGGTTGAATCACCAGCATCGGCAGGCGCTCGGCCAGCAACAGATTACTGCCACCGCCAAGAATCAACAGCGGATACTGTGCAGCCAACTCACCATGAAGCACTTGCTGTAGCTCATCCAGTGTAGTCGGACGTGCCAGATAACGCGCGGTACTCGGCAGGCGCATGGTGTTACAGGCGGTTAAATCAGCATGTTCGATCAGTTGCATTGTTCTACTCTCAGCATCATTTTTCAGCATCGTTCTGTGTTCAGCGGGATCGATCCAGCGCTTGCCAATACCGAAGCCAACCTTGCGCCGCACTATCGCACTGATCTAAGACGCGCTCAAAATCAGCCTGCTCACCGTAATACGGATCGGGCACATCGTGCTGTGGCCATAGCGCATCATGTTGGCTCATCAGCGCCAACTGTGCCAAACGCTGGGTCGGATACTGTTGCCCTGCTTGTTGGATTTCTTGTTGATTGGCCTGTTGCTGCATCCGCTGTAAGTCGGCCAAATTCGCCCGATCCATCGCCAAGATCAAGTCAAACTCGATAAAATCCGAGAGCACGACTTGACGCGCCCGCAGGCCAGACAAGTCTATACCACGCAGTGCGGCGTGCCGTTGGCTGCGTGGATCAGGCGCTTTATTCGGGTGATAATTGCTGGTTCCTGCCGAGTCAATCTGTATCGGCAAGCCCGCGCGAGCGACCTGCTGCTGCAATACCGCCTCAGCAGTCGGTGAACGACAAATATTACCCAGACAGACACACAACACCTTGCGGGGTGGCACGGCTGGATCATACAACGTGGATGGATGATTCAACGACATTTCTCCTGACACACCATCAGCAGGCAGTATAACTGAGCCATGCGATTGCCACACCAGCTTGCCGCATCCGATTGCAAAAGCACAGTTGGTGCTGCCATCAAGATCATGGCAGAATCCACACACGCATCAACAGCACACATCGGATGTCGCGCCATGCAAGGCTTTTCGTTTAACACCGTTCACCAAATCATCTGCGCCGCAGGCAGTCGCCACCAACTCGGCGCACACTGCCAAAAACTCGGCATCCGACATGTGTTGTTCGTGACCGATGCCGGTATCCTGCGCAACAATCTACAGCAAGACGCACTGGCCAGCCTTGCCGCTGCCGAGATTCAGGTCACCGTATACGCTGATGTGCAAGCTGATCCACCGGAACAAGTGGTGTTGGCCGCGACCCAGCAAGCGATTGCCGCCGGTGTAGATGGCGTGATTGGCTATGGCGGTGGCAGCTCGATGGATGTCGCCAAGCTGATTGCACTATTGGCCAGTCCAAACCAGTCGCAAGCCCTCAGTGAAATTTATGGCGTTGAACAAATACACGGTCAGCGCCTCCCACTGATTCAAGTACCGACCACGGCAGGCACAGGCTCCGAAGTCACCGCAGTGGCGATTGTCACCACCGGCGCGACCAGCAAAATGGGCGTGGTGTCGAGCAAACTGTTGGCTGATCTGGCGATCTTAGATGCAGAACTGACCACCGGCCTACCCGCTGCCGTGACAGCAGCGACCGGCATTGATGCGATGGTACACGCCATCGAAGCATTTACCAGTCGGCATAAAAAAAACCCGTACTCCGATCTACTGGCGATTGCTGCCTTACAAACACTGGATCGCCATCTACAAACCGCCATTCATCACGGCGCTGACATGGTCGCGCGTGAGCAGATGTTGTTTGGTGCGATGTTGGCCGGTCAAGCGTTTGCCAATGCGCCGGTCGCGGCCGTGCATGCATTGGCATATCCGCTCGGTGGACATTTTCATGTGTCGCATGGCTTATCGAATTCGCTCGTGTTGGTTGCGGTGATGCGTTTTAATCTGCCACAAGCTGCGCCTTTATACGCCGAAATTTATCAGGCGCTGGAGCCAACAGTAGTCGGCGATGCAACAGCACTGGCCGAGCAACTGATTCAACGGCTTGAACAACATATCATCGACAGTGGCCTGCCGCGCCGTTTGTCCGAGGTCGGCGTAACAGCAGCGCATCTGCCGCAACTCGCCCACGATGCGATGCAACAAACCCGTTTACTGGTGAATAACCCACGTGACGTCACCGAAGCCGATGCGTTGGCGATTTATCAATCCGTCCTCATCTGAGTCTGCCCAATGAATAAACCCACTCCAAACTGTATTGATGACTATGGCTATGTGATTCAGCTGGGCACGCGCTGGTCAGACAATGATCTGTATGGCCATGTCAATAACGTGGTGTATTACAGCTATTTTGACACGGTGGCCAATCGCTTCTTGATCGAAAAAGCCGGACTCGACATTCATCAAGGCCAGATGATTGGGCTGGTGGTGGACTCCGGCTGTAGTTATTTTGCGCCGGTCGCCTTCCCAGAGCGCTTGCGTGGTGCATTACGGGTCGCGCATTTGGGTCGCTCCTCGGTGCGTTATGAGATTGCGATTTTTCGTGAAGATGATCCGATTGCGGTGGCGCAAGGTCATTTTGTGCATGTGTTTGTGGATCGCGAATCACGGCAATCGGTGGCGATTCCCGATCTGATGCGTAGTGCGCTGGTACGTCTCACCATTGAAGTCTAGCTGTTGAAGGATAACAGATATGTCGATTAGCACGGAACGTGCCGCGTGGGGCTCACGACTGGGATTTATTTTTGCGGCAGTCGGTTCTGCGGTCGGGCTTGGCGCGATTTGGAAGTTCCCGTATGTGATGGGACAAAATGGCGGTGGCGCGTTTTTGCTGGTGTATTTGGGCTGTGTGATGCTGATCGGGATCGCGCTGCTACTGGCTGAGATGCTGCTCGGCCGGATGAGTCAGCGCACCGCGACTTCAGCGTTTCGGGTGCTAAAAGGCGGTACATGGCCGATTGTGGGTATGTTTCAGGTGTTGGCGCTGTATATCATCGTGTCGTTTTATGTGGTGGTCGGCGGCTGGACGTTGGCATATTTGGGCAGTGCGCTTGCTGGCTCGGTGATTCCCGACAGTAGCGATCAAGCTACCAGTCGCTTTACCGCCGTAATCAGCAATCCCACGCAAGCGATTGCGTATACGTTGGGTTTTTTGGCGATGACCGCTGCGGTGGTGATCGGCGGGGTCGAAAAAGGCATTGAACGCTTTAGTAAATTTTTAATGCCTGCGCTGTTTATCTTGATGCTGATCTTGATGGCGCGGGTACTGACCCTGCCCAACGCACTGGAGGGCTTGTGGTATTACCTGCGGCCAGACTTTAGCAAAATCACCGGCAAAGTCCTGATCGACGCACTGGGGCTGACATTTTTTTCGCTGTCGCTGGGCTGCGGCATGATTGTCGCCTATGGGTCATATTTGACTCAATCGCATCGTTTGGTCAGTACCAGCTTGTGGGTGGCGCTGCTGGCCAGTCTGTCCGGCTTGATGGCGGCGATGATTATTTTACCGGCGGTGTTTGCGTTTGGCATGAATCCCAACGAAGGGCCTGGGCTGACCTTTATCACCATGCCGGTGATTTTTGGTCAGATGCCGTTTGGTGAGGTGTTTGCGGTGGCGTTTTTTGCCTTGCTGCTGTTTGCCGCGCTGACCTCCTCGGTTTCGCTACTGGAAGGCATCGTCGGCTATTGCATCGACGACTGGCAATGGAGCCGCGCCAAAGCCTCATGGCTTATTTCGCTGGCAGTGTTTGCACTGAGTATTCCAAACGCGCTGTCGTTTGGGGTGTGGAGTGCCCCGCTGCTCGGCGACAAGACCTTTTTTGACATCATGGATTATGTCGCGGTGAATATCCTGATGCCCGCTGGTGGTTTTGCGGTGGCGATTTTTGTCGGCTGGGTGATTTGGCCAAAAGTGAAACTCGAACTGGCCGAAGAATGCAATCCGCTGTGGCAGCAGGTGTTTCGCTGGATTTGGGCGGTGTTAGCACCGGTGGTGATTGCGGTGATTTGGTATACCAATTTATAGCTTATAAATGGCCTGTGCTTGGCCAGATCGCTCAAGTCCGTGGGATCTGGCTGCAATTGCCTTAAACCGCTGAATCTGCGATAACAACAACATTGCATGGCCCATCTCATCGCGCCGCGAGGGATCAACGGATGACCGCACTCATGGATAGCACGACGCAACACGACCCGCTGGCACAGATGCAGCACGGCCTTGCCCAACAACAAGCCGCTTACCGACAACAACCGATGCCGAGCGCCGCGGTGCGGATTGATCGGCTCGATCGTCTGCTCAAGATGAGTGAAGACGCGACTGAGCAACTGGTCAGCGCGATTGCCGCCGACTTTGGGCATCGCTCACGGCATGAGACGCTACTGGCCGAACTGAGCATGAGCCAAGCCGCGATTCGTAACGCCAAACGTCACCTTAAATCATGGATGAAAGCCCGCCGCGTCAGCACCCCGCTGGCCTACCAACCCAGCAGCAACATGCTGATTCGGCAACCGCTCGGCGTGATTGGGGTGGTTGCGCCGTGGAATTATCCGTATCAGTTGTCGATTGGCCCGACCATTTGCGCGATTGCGGCCGGTAATCGGGTGATGATCAAGCCCTCCGAGCTGACCCCACAGTTTTCGCTGTTATTGCAACAACTGATTGCCCAATACTTTAGCCCCGATGAAATCACTGTGATTGTCGGTGATGCTGAGGTCGCGCAGCAGTTTGTCAGTTTGCCGTTTGATCATTTGGTGTTTACCGGTTCGACCGCGGTCGGTCGCAAGGTGGCTGAGGCCGCCGCTCGTAACCTGACGCCAGTCACCTTAGAGCTCGGCGGCAAATCGCCTGCAATCCTCGATTCAACGGCCAATATCGAACTGATTATGCCGCGCTTGGCATTTGCCAAACTCATCAACGCCGGTCAAACCTGTATCGCACCCGACTACCTGATGGTTCCGACTGGCCAAAGCCAAAACGTACTGGCGGCGCTGAAGCAAGCCGCCAAAACCCTGTACCCGACCACCGCCAGCAATCCCGATTACACCAGCATCATCAACACACGGCACTATCAACGCCTACAACACCTGCTGACCGATGCCGCACAACAGGGCGCGAGCGTGCATACCCTGACTGGCGAGCCGTCCGACGGCAGCAGTCGCAAAATTCCACCGACGGTGGTACTCGGCGTCACGCCGGATATGCAAATCATGCAAGACGAAATCTTCGGGCCAATCCTGCCGATCATGGAATATCGGGATCTGGATGAAGCGATCGCCTATATCAACGCGCGCGAACGGCCACTGGCGTTGTACTGGTTTGGGCAAGATAGCGCCCGCCAACAACGCGTATTGACCGAAACCATCTCGGGCGGCGTGACCATTAACGATTGCGTGTGGCACTTTGCGCAAGAGTCGCAACCATTTGGCGGCGTTGGTGCAAGTGGTCAGGGCGCGTATCATGGCGAGCATGGTTTTCGCACATTTAGCAAAGAAAAACCGGTGTTTAGCCAAAGCCGCTTGAGCGCGATTAAGCTACTTTATCCGCCGTATGGGGCGATGTTTGCGCGGATGTTGGCACTGCTGCGCATTATCACTTAAACCATTTTAACTTAGGCTATTTTAAATGAAATAGCCGAACACCCTAAACGATTAACCCAACGATTTGAGAGCAACATGCGGATAGAAACAGATTTTATTGTGATTGGTGGCGGCTCGGCTGGTTGTGTGTTGGCGGGGCGACTGAGTGAAGATCCCAACTGTCAGGTCACCGTACTCGAAGCCGGTAATCGTGGCGATGGCTTATTGATTCGCGTACCGGCCGCAGTGGTGGCGATGGCACCAAAAAAAATCAACAACTGGGCGTTCGATACCGTGCCACAAACTGGCCTAAACGGTCGGCTCGGCTACCAACCACGCGGTAAAACCCTCGGCGGCTCATCGGCCATGAACGCGATGGTCTATATTCGTGGGCAGCGTGAGGATTATGACGAGTGGGCGGCACTCGGTAATACCGGCTGGTCGTATGATGAGGTGTTGCCGTATTTTAAAAAATCCGAACACAACGAAGAGTTTAACGACGAATTTCATGGTCAAGGTGGCCCGCTAAACGTCGCGGCACTGCGCACCGACAACCCATTTCAACAAATCTATGTCAACGCCGCCAAAGAAGCCGGTTTTAGCATCAATCGCGATTTTAATGGCGCAACCCAAGAAGGCTTAGGCGCATATCAAGTTACCCAAATCAATGGCGAACGCTGTAGCGCGGCGCGTGGCTATCTGCATCCATACATGGATAAACGCCCCAATCTCAACGTTGAAACCGGCGCGATGGTGCTGAAAATCCTGTTCGAGGGCAAACGTGCTATCGGTGTGCGCTATCAACAAAACGGCCAAACCCACGAGATCTACTGTCGCCGTGAGGTGCTGCTCAGCGCGGGTGCATTGCAAAGTCCACAGATTCTGCTGAACTCAGGCATCGGTGATGCCACGCAGCTCCAGCAACATGGGATTGAAGTGGTGCATCATTTGGCAGGTGTCGGCGAGAATCTGCAAGATCACCCCGATTTTATTTTTTGCTATCAGGCTGACAGTCTGGATCTGATCGGTATTTCAGCCGGTGGTACGGTGCAGATGATCAAAGCCGTATCACGCTTTCGCAAGGCGCGGCGCGGCATGCTGACCAGTAATTTTGCCGAGTGCGGTGGGTTCCTGAAAAGTCGGCCAGAGCTGGATCGACCCGATGTACAGCTCCACTTTGTGATTGCGATTGTAGAAGACCATGCGCGTAAGTTGAATTTTGCGCATGGTTTTTCGTGTCACACTTGCCTACTCCGCCCAAAAAGTCGCGGCTCGGTGAAGCTTAAAGACGCGAATCCACTCAGCACGCCGTTGATTGATCCGGCGTTTTTGACCCATCCCGATGACATCGAAGATATGGTCAACGCCTATAAACAAACCAAACGCTTGATGGATGCACCGAGCCTGAAACAGTGGCAAAAACGCGACACGGCTACCGCGCATGTGCAAACCGATGATGATATTCGGGCGGTGCTGCGGCAGCGGGTCGATAGTGTTTATCATCCGGTCGGCACCTGTAAAATGGGCGTGGATGAGATGGCGGTGGTCAATCCAGCCAATCTGAAAGTCTATGGTGTCGAGGGTTTACGGGTGGTGGATGCGTCGATCATGCCGACGATTGTCAGTGGTAACACCAATGCACCGGCGATTATGATCGGTGAGAAGGCGGTGGATTTGATTCGGGCGGGGGTGTAAATCCTTTTCGCTGAATGTTGTTAGCTGGGTGTCTATTTCCCAAGGACTGGCTTATGTCAAATAGCTCGAACGAAATCATGAAGGCATTTTGGGCGCTTGGCGACTATTTCTCTCGACTGGGGGGTGCTGGTCGGTATTTCAACATGCCTGAATCAGATATCCCGTTGTATATCGCCTGCCAGTTGGCAAGCAAACATTCCCCATCATTCGAGCAGAGCAACTACGTAACCTCTCAATTGATTGAGGCCGCTTCGCCAGTGTTGAAACAAGTCCACTCTCACCTCGAATTGGTGAATGCTCAAGGCGACGAATTTTCTACTATGATTTATGAGTTTGTGCTTTTTGCCAACTCGAAGCTGAAAGAGAATGATCGCTCGTCCCGATGGAACGAATTCTCTGAGTGGGTAAACCGCACATACGCCCAAACCGGCAGTCCAGCGGAGGTGATACCGCCAGTAACTCGCTGACTTTTACGTTATGGCATTTCATCCTATTAAACCTATCCATGAAAATCCCCCTTGACCATATGCGACACAAGGGGGATTTTTCGATCAGATGCCTTTAGCAATCAATAGTTTGGATCGCGAAGCTGCACTTGCTCATGCTTAAACTTCATCACACTCTGCTGTGCAGCCTGAATCACCGCAGGCACAACCGACGCACTCATCTGCGCAGCGGCCAAACCCAGCTTTTCGGCCAATGTCGGCTTGTGGCGTGACTCGATCAGATACACATCGTGAGTCGGTAACAGGCTCATGATATAGCCATCGGAGGTCTGTAGCTGATCGACCAATTTGAGGCTAATCGCATCCTCACCGTACCAATGCTCACCGGTCGCAACCTTGCTCACATCAAGCTGTGGCCGATATTTTTCGACAAAATGCTTAAACAACGCATGCGTCTGCTGTAACTCAGACTCAAACTTCTCTTTGCCCTCTTCCGAGTTTTCACCGAACACCGTCACCGTGCGCTTGTACTCGCCAGCGGTATACACATCAAAATCAATGTTATGCTGTTTCAGTAGCTTATTAAAGTTCGGCAACTGCGCAACCACACCAATCGAACCGACCACCGCAAACGGCGCAGCCACGATTTTATCGGCTAGACAGGCCATCATATAGCCACCGCTGGCCGCGACTTTATCGACACAAATGGTCAGCTTAAAGCCCGCTTCCCGCAGCCGTGCCAGTTGTGCGGCAGCCAAACCGTAACCATGCACCAAACCACCGGGGCTTTCTAAACGCACCACCACTTGGTCTTTGCCAGCGCGTGCCATCGACAAAATCAAGGTGATTTCTTCACGCAGTGTATCCACCGCACTGGCTTGCACATCGCCTTTAAAATCCAGCAAAAACACCCGCTCGCCGTTTTTTTTGCGCAGTTTTGCCGCTTTACGCAGACGATTCAGTGATTGCAGCAACTCAAAACGATCATAAATCGCAGCCGACATCGCTTGTTGTTGCGCGTCTAAGCGGGCGTTCAGGTGACGAATCCGTAGCTCAGACGGCTGTTTGGTGGGATGAAAAAGCATGGCAATCTTCCTGTCAGTTCACACATAACATGCTGGGCAGCGGTGCTAATTTCAAGGGCAGACCGCCAAGATTGTACAAAAAATGCCTACACCAAGCGCAGCGGCTTCTCTTCATGTGGATCATGCGCAGGCGTATCCGAATCACACAACTCGCCTTCGGCTTTTTTACCCTTGTCGATATAGCCGGTGCGCTGCTTTTCCGGTAGATGCTCATGCTCCCAGATCAATACCGCCTGCATACAGGTCGCGCGTTGCTCGGCGCTGAGTGGCTGACCGCTTGGCCATTTGCCGATCTCGACCGCCGTGCGCAGCCGACCCACAATCTCAGGGGTCAAGGCCGCAAGGGTTTGTTCAATGTTCATCATTTGGCTCCTGATAGTGATTCCAGCCGAGCTTGGTTCGGCAGGCGGCATAAAAATCATAGCCGGGTGGGTGCAATAGATTCAGTTTAAACGGATGCTTACGAATATGCAGCCAATCGCCTTCTTGCAACGAGATGCTTTGCTGACCATCCGCGCTCATCATCGGATCGACCCGCGTGTCATTGATGCGGATTTTGATCTCGCTTTCACCACCGACCACAATCGGCCGACTCGACAGCGTGTGCGGATGCATCGGCACGATCACAATCGCGTCCATACTCGGATGCACAATCGGGCCACCGGCGGACAGCGCGTAAGCCGTCGAGCCTGTCGGTGTAGCGACGATTAAGCCATCACTGTGCTGCCGATAGACAAAATGTCCGTCGATACTCATCTCAAAGTCGATCATATGCACCGATTTACCCGCGTGCAATACCACATCGTTGAGCGCAATCGCCTCATGCGTCACTTGATCGTTGGAGCGAATCTCAACCTGCAATAAAAAACGCCGATCCAATCGATACTCACCGCACAGCACCAGATCCAGCTTGTGCAGTACCTCATCGGGTGACACATCGGTGAGGAAACCGAGCCGCCCCCGATTAACGCCCAGCACTGGCACGTTATAGCGCGCCAGCGCACGGCCAGCATGCAGCAGTGTCCCATCACCGCCGACCACAATCACCAAGTCACAGATTTCGCCCATGATTTTGCGTGACACCACCTGTGCGTCGGCCAACTCGACCAAGGCGGCAGTGGTTTCATCAAAAATCGGATTCAGACCACGATCAATCAAATACTGATAAATCATCCGCAGGCTATCAACGACGGAATGCTTATCAGGTCGCCCAATCAGGCCAATATTTCTAAACTGGGTCGGTTTCATCCCAGACCACTCCAAAGCGACTGCTTACGAATCATAGCCTAGCCATCATAGCGATTGTTATACAAAATGAACTCAAGCGGTTTTTTGTCACACAGCATGCATTGAAGTTCACAGTCAATCGCGTTTTAATATCCGCATGTTGACCTCAATCGAGTAACACTCATGCAAAGTAACAATCCACTGTTTAAAAAAGCCAGCTTTATCCCCTCGGCACAACCGATGACTGTCGGTGGTGCAATCAATAAAACCATCCTGATGACAGGGACAGCCTCGACTGTGGCCGTGCTGTTTTTCTTTTATTGTATGGCCGTCGGCTATACCAACAGTCCGGCCATGATCGGTGCAATTACTGGTGCGATTATCGGTTTGGTATTGGCGTTGATCACCGCGTTTAAACCAGAAACCAGCAAAATGCTGGCGATGCCCTATGCCGCCGTTGAAGGCTTGTTTTTAGGCGGCATTTCAGCCTATTACGAGTATCGGTTTCCTGGCTTGCCGCTGATTGCCGTCGCCGCCACTTTTATTACCACGTTTGGCCTGCTCGGTTTGTACAAAGCCCGCATCATTCAAGCGACTGCAAAATTTAAGGCCGTGGTGATTTCAGCCACACTAGCGATTGCGCTGTTGTATGTGGTGCAGCTCGGCATGGTGCTGATGTTCGGTAACAATATTCCATTTTTATTTGAAAATGGTTTGATTGGGCTGGGCTTTGCGGCATTTGTGGCGGTGATTGCGTCGCTCAACCTGATCCTTGATTTTGATCTGATCGAACGCTCCAGCGAAATGAATGCACCCAAATATATGGAATGGTTCTGCGGCATTGCGATGCTGGCCACACTGGTCTGGATGTATGTCTCGTTCTTGCGTTTGCTCGGAATTATGCGCTCTGAGTAATCTACGCTAAGGCCAAAAGCACCGATTCGCTCGGTGCTTTTTTATGGCGTTAACGTTGTGCTGCACCAGAGAAATCCTTCAACTCAAACTCGACAATCTGCGCATCCAACACCTGCATCAGCGGCGCAATTACCGCATCACTCAGCACCAACTCCCGCGCCCGTGCCGTTGCCGCCTCGTAACGCCGCTGCTTCATCTGCATCGGTAACGGTTGCGCTGGCTGCTCAAATTGTAAGGTCACCTCAGCTTCTGGCCACTCTGCCACAAATGCAGTTTGCAACCCATCAAATAACTCTACCGCCAACACCCGATGTTCTGGCGCAATCTTAAACAGCGCCTGCCCGCCAATTTGCCCCGACAGCACACCGTGCTGGGCAAGGTTACGCACCGCAGGCGTCAGGTCACGCTCGCGCAACCAATACTCCCATTTGATGCTGTCCCAGTCACCGACCAATTCCGCGACCGGATGTTGTAGCAGTTGCACAGGATCTAACGCCGCAACGGGCTGAACAGCGTACTGCTCAGTGACCGGTGAATCCATCAGCATAGAAACGCTGGGTTCAGGTTCAGGTTCAGGTTCAGGTTCAGGTTCAGGTTCAGGTTCAGGTTCAGGTTCAGGTTCAGGTTCAGGTTCAGGTTCAGGTTCAGGTTCAGGTTGCGCCGCTCCTGACTCGACCGTCAAGGACTGCTCTGGCAATCCCTGTGCTTGATAAGCCGCCGCTTCGACTTGCACTGCAAGATTTTCACTGACCAATACAGGAGATGTTACTGGTGTAGCGGCTGGTGTGGCATCCAGTGGCTCTTGCAGGATGGTCGGCACGATCAACTGCCGCTCAATCACCCGATCAACCGGCAACGGGGCAAACGCCAACAAACGCAGCACACACATCTCAAAGCCTTGCTGCGCCGTCACTGCAAGCTTGAGGTCTGCTCGTCCCTGAATCGCAATCTGGTAATACAACTGCACATCTTGGCGGTCGATCTGCTGTGCCAGTTGTTGTAGCCGTTGTTGTTCATCTGGTGTACTGGCGACCGCCGCACTCGGCAACACTTGCAGCACGGCGACATGGTGCAGCAAGGTGATGATCTGATCCAATACGGCTTTGACATCGACTGCTTGCTGGGACAGATCAAACAAAATCTGACTGACTACCGCCGTATCTTGCCGATGAATCGCAGCCAGTAGGTGCATGACTTGGGCTTTATCCAACAGCCCCAGCATTTCTTGCACATCTGTACCAGCGACCTGACCTTGGCCGTAAGCAATCGCTTGATCGGTCAACGACAGCGCATCGCGCAGTGAGCCCTGCGCCGAATCTGCCAACAGCCACAACGCCGCATCATCAAAACCAATCTGCTCACGCTGCAACAAATCCGCCAGATGATCGTGAATCTCCTGCTTCGGCAAGGGTCGCAAGGTAAATTGTAAACAGCGTGACAACACCGTGACCGGCAGTTTTTGCGGGTCAGTGGTGGCCAGTAAAAATTTAACGTGTTCCGGTGGCTCTTCTAATGTTTTCAGCAGCGCATTAAAGCTATGCGTGGACAGCATATGCACTTCGTCAATCAAATAGACTTTATAGCGGCCTTGGGTCGGCGCATACGGCACGTTGTCCAGTAATTCGCGGGTGTCTTCGACTTTGGTACGCGAGGCCGCGTCAATCTCGATCAAGTCGATAAAACGCCCTTGATCAATCGACACACAGGTATTACACACGCCACACGGGGTCGAAGTGATACCGGTTTCGCAGTTCAGGCATTTGGATAAAATCCGCGCAATCGTGGTTTTACCAACGCCGCGTGTCCCCGTAAACAAATAAGCATGATGTAAGCGGCCACGCGTCAGCGCACTGGTCAGTGCCCGTGACACATGCGTCTGACCGACCAACTCCGCAAAATTCTTGGGGCGATATTTACGCGCTAACACCTGATACATGCACAATTCCCATTTCAGGCTTTGACTCAACCTGCGCGTAGCATAGCCTGACTGATCAGCGGACGAAACAAAAAAGTCCTCACACTACCTTTAACGCCAGCCTGCCCGCCCCGTCAGCAGTTTATCCGCCGCTTGTAACGTGCGCTGCGTCAGCCACCAAATCCGATGATCGCCCGAAATACTATGCCCCGCGTAACTGTGCACATAGGCAAAACTGAGCTGCCGATGCGGATCACACCACGCGCCCGAACCGTTGTAACCGACATGCCCAAAGCCATATGGCACACGCTTGCCCAGCGTCAGCACCCGATGATAGCCCAAGCGCCAGTGCATCGGGATCGGCATGATTCGATCACGCTGAGTGGTTTGTACGGTCGACAACTTTTGAAAGGTCGCTTCGGACAGATAACGCTGCCCTTGCCACTCGCCGCGATTGGCCAGCATCGCATACATTTTGGCCAGCGCCCGCGCCGTAAACACGCCATTGGCGGCTGGAATACAGGCTTGTAGCTGCCGATCACCATACCAATTAAAGCGGCCAACGCCTTTGGGCTTCATCGCATCATCAAAATCATATGGATTCTGACCAGTCACTTGTTGCTGGATTTTTTCGGACAGGCTGAGCGGACGTGGTGAAGTATGCGAAGTCACAGGTTGTGCGGTCTGCGGCTTTGACGTTGGTTTCGATGATGGCTGTGAAGGTGGAAATGCCCGCGCCACCCGCAGTAACTCAGATTCGGCCACCCCAAAATACACATCACCGTCCAGACCGAGCGGCTGTACCAACTCGCGGTTTAACACATCTGCCAACGGCTCGCCCATCACTCGCTCAATCAGGCCGCCGAGCAACCAACCATAACTCAGCGCCTGATAGGCGTGATCTTGACCAGCGACAAAGCGTGGCGTGGCCGCTGCATAGGCGGCAACTGCTTCATCCCAGCGCAGCATGGTCGCCGCCGATGGCAAGACACTGCGCACATCATATAAGCCAGAACTGTGTGATAGCACGTGGCGTAGCGTAATGTCGTGTTTCCCGTTGACCGCAAACTCTGGCCAATCCTGCGCCAGTGGTCGGTCATAATCGAGGTAACCCAGATCGACCAAGCGATGCACCAAGGTGGACAACACCGCTTTACCAGTCGAAAACGACATCGCCAGCGTATCGGCCTGCCACGGTAATTCCGCTGTGCGCCAGCCTGACCATAGATCCAGCACACACTGATCCTGAAAATACACCACCAACGCCGCCCCGCCACGTTGTGGCTGCGGCTGAATCTGCTGAAACGCTTGCGCCAGTGAGGCAAATTCGGCCTGATAGTCGCCAGCCATCTGCGCTGTATTGCGCCAGAGTGAGGTCATGTTTGTTGCTCCTGATGGGCAGTGTCGTTGCAGCAAATCATCGCAGCAGTGATGCCGTTTGTTATCGCCGTCCTGTTCAAGCCTTACCTTAGCGATTCTGCCTAATACTGTATATGTCCACACCGACACGGCCACCCTGTCAATCTCGACAGACAAACAGACAAAAAAACACCCCGAACCAGTCGGGGTGTTTGACTCAATAGCGGTTAGGCAGTTGAATTAGAAGCGAACTGCAAGACCTACTTTAGCAACAGGCAAGAACTCGTATTGAGCATCACCTTTAACTTCGCGCTCGGCGTCAGCAACAGCTTGCTGGAAAGCAGCCGTTGCGACTGGATCAACCAAACCAGTTGTTGGGTTGTTAACCGTACCATTTGCATTTAAGTCAGCACGGGTTTCACCATTCCATAACACACCAACTTGGCCGAAGAAGCCAAAACGCTGAGTGATGGATGGTGAGTAGCTCAATCCCAAGAATGGAGCAACTTCATTGCGATAGCTGATTTTACCGACCACAGAAGTGTTCGCACCCGCGGTGAAGGTTTGACCATCTACATCAAACTGAGTCCCTGCATCAGGACGAATGCTTGCGCCAAGATTGTTGTCTTGTACATAAGTACCGAAATCAATACCGAAATTACCGCCAAATGGACGATAGGTTGCGGTTACAAAAGCATTTTGCACATCAAACTGTACATCAAAGTCAGTGTCACCCAACTGGACATCTTCAAACTCTTCGTCAAGCTGGGCATAACCTAAAGTGACACCCCAGTTAGGGTTAATGCCATAGGATACTGCACCACCGATACCAGTCGTACCAACTTCGGCACGCACTGAGGCAGGCTTGAAGAACGAGAATGTACCAACACCCTCATCGGTCACGACCACTTGATCAGCAGCCATTGCTGAGTTTGCAGTCAGAACAGCGGCAGCAATAGCGAGTACGCGCAGAGTTTTCATGTAAAGCACCTCGAATCAAAAACGATATGTTATGTGTTCAGGTTGCATTCAAACACACCTTGACACATTTTTTGATGAGTTTTTATTGTTTTTTTTATAGCGGTTCTGTAAACCATTGTCGGTTAAGGATAAAAAGATTTTGGGTGGTACTGTCTAGCATTTGTGGGACATTGTGCGTTCAAAGCATAGCAACATCCTATCGAATGCACATCATATCGGATACACGCAACCTCTAGTTTTTACACAAAAAAACATCAAGTCTTACAAGCAGCACACAGGCTGGTTCTGCATATTTGTCTGCATTTGTTCATCATTTTCATGTAAAAGCGCTTGGCTATCGTCGATGCAATCCGTAAAATCCACTCAACCGAGGGATGCTGCAACAGATTACTGCTCCTGTGATTTGCTAGGCTCGGTCTTTTGCAACGGCATCCGCGAATTGAATGATCTAAAGGAGATCCTCATGAACGCGGCCGCGCCTGCTGTTTTTACCGATTATAAAGTTGCTGATATTAGCCTTGCTGATTTTGGTCGTCGTGAAATCACCCTTGCTGAAGCCGAGATGCCTGCGCTGATGGGTTTGCGTCGTCGCTACAGTGACGCCAAACCACTGGCGGGTGCAAAAATCCAAGGCTGTATCCACATGACCATCCAAACCGCCGTGTTGATCGAAACACTGGTCGATCTGGGCGCCGATGTACGCTGGACGTCTTGTAATATTTTTTCGACCCAAGATCACGCTGCCGCAGCGATTGCCGCCCGTGGCATTCCGGTGTTTGCATGGAAAGGCGAAACCGAAGCTGAATACGAGTGGTGCTTAGAGCAACAACTGCACTGCAACGGCGAGTTGTGGGACGCCAACATGATTCTGGATGATGGCGGCGATTTGACCGGCCTGATCCACAGCAAATACCCACACCTGCTCGACCGCATTCACGGCGTGACCGAAGAAACTACCACCGGTGTAGCGCGTCTGCTCGAAATGCACAAAGCTGGCAGCCTGAAAGTTCCGGCAATCAACGTGAATGATGCCGTCACCAAAGCCAAAAACGACAACAAATACGGTTGCCGTCACTCACTGAATGACGCGATCAAACGCGGTACTGACATGCTGATGGCCGGTCGTCGTGCCTTGGTGATCGGTTATGGCGATGTGGGTAAAGGCTCCGCACAGTCACTACGCCAAGAAGGCATGATCGTGCGTGTGACTGAAGTCGACCCGATTTGCGCCATGCAAGCCTGTATGGACGGCTATGAACTGGTCTCGCCGTATCTCAATGGCATCAATACCGGCAGCGCTGACTGTATTGATACTCGCTTGTTGGGCGAAACCGATCTGATCGTGACCACCACCGGCAACATGCACGTCTGTGATCGTCATATGCTGACTGCGCTGAAAAAAGGCGCTGTGGTCTGTAACATCGGTCACTTTGACACCGAGATCGACACCGCTTATATGCGTGAAAACTGGCGCTGGGCGGAAGTAAAGCCACAAGTGCATCAGGTGTTCCGTAGCGATGCCAGTGATGATTATCTGCTGCTGTTGTCTGAGGGCCGTTTGGTCAACCTCGGCAATGCGACCGGCCACCCATCACGCATTATGGACGGCTCGTTTGCCAACCAAGTGCTGGCGCAGATGTATCTGTACTCGGAGAAATTTGCTGATCTGCCTGCTGATCAAAAAGCCGCGCATGTCCGTGTCGAACTGCTGCCGAAAAAGCTGGATGAAGAAGTCGCTGCCGCGATGGTCGCCGGTTTTGGTGGCGTATTGACTCAATTGACCAGCGCACAAGCCGGTTATATCGGTGTGCCGGTCGAAGGGCCGTTCAAGGCTGAAAGCTACAAATACTAAGCCCTTGACTGACCAAACCTGAGGCAGACAACGCGGTGTTGTCTGCCTCCGTTGTAGGGGTGAATCGCTTTCGCCCCTCGCTTTAGTCTGCTTTTACTATAGTTGGAATACCCCATATGACGATTCCAGTTTCATTTGAATTTTTTCCGACCAAAACCGATGCCGGTGCTGAAAAACTTGTCAGCGTGCATCGTGAGTTACAAGCCTTAAATCCTGCTTATTTTTCGGTCACTTACGGCGCAGGCGGTTCGACCCGTGAGCGCACGTTGTCCATTATTGATGCGTTTAATGGTCAAGGCACGCCGATTGCACCGCACTTGTCCTGTATTGGCGACAACAAGGCCAAAATCGCTGAACTGTTGACCCGCTATCAGCAGCAAGGGATTAACCGGATTGTGGCGTTGCGTGGTGATTTGCCATCCGGCCAAGTCGGCTTGGGTGAGTTGCCGTATGCACGCGATTTGGTACAGTTTATTCGTGAGCATTCCGGCGATCATTTTCATATCGAAGTCGCCGCCTATCCCGAGATGCACCCACAGGCGCTCAGCTTTGCGCAAGATATTCAAAACATGGTGGATAAGTTTGATGCCGGTGCAGATGCAGCGATCACGCAGTTTTTCTTTAACGCTGACAGTTATTTTTATTTTGTTGAGCAACTGCAAAAAGCCGGTGTGTTTAAGCCGGTCATCCCTGGCATTATGCCGATTACCAACTCCAGCAATCTGATTCGGTTTGCCGATGCCTGTGGCGCAGAGATTCCGCGTTGGGTGCGCAAGCAACTGGCCGATTATGGCGATGATACAGCGAGTATTAAGGCGTTTGGCCATGATGTCACGGTCAAGCTGTGCGAGCGCTTGATGGATGGCGGTGCGCGTGGCCTGCATTTTTATACCATGAACCAAACCGACCCGACCCGTGCCTTAGTGCAAGAACTCGGCTTGGCGGGCGCTTAAACACATGAATAAACTGCGCTGGACTCAGCCACTTCGCATCGCTGTACTGGCATTGAGTCTATGCGGCAGCGTAATCACACTTGCAGCGACCCAAACGCCAACCCCAAATGCCCCGACCATCCAACTCAAACCCGATTGGGCAAATTTTTTTGATGCCGCGCAGGTCGATGGCACGATTATCATCTTAGACGAGCGTACTCAACCCGCCACCCAATTCGTCTATCAGCCCGCGCGTGCTGCAACCCGCTACTCGCCTGCCTCCACCTTTAAAATCCCGCACACGTTGTTTGCGTTGGATGCGGGCGTGGTTCTCGATGCAGAGCAGGTGTTTAAGTGGGATGGCGTGCCGCGCAGCTTTGCCGGACACAACCAAGATCAAACGCTCCAAACCGCCATGCGCAACTCAACGGTGTGGGTGTATGAAGGTCTAGCCAAACAAATTGGTACGGCGCGTGAGCAGCACTATCTGCACCGCATCCGATACGGCAATCAAAATGCGTCCGGTGCGGTGGATCAGTTTTGGCTAAATGGCACCCTGAAAATTTCGGCGCAGGAGCAATTGCTGTTTTTACAGCAATTACATCGCGAGCAGTTGCCATTCTCGGTCGCGCATCAGCGCTTGGTCAAACAGTTGATACGGGTCGATTCTGGCCAAGATTGGAGTCTGCACGCCAAAACCGGTTGGAGTGGCAGCCTCGGCTGGTGGGTCGGCTGGGTACAACAGCCCACCGGTGCGGTATTTTTTGCCTTAAACATTGATACGCCACAACGTATGGCCGATTTGCCCAAACGAGAAAGCATCACGCGGGCGATTTTGCGCGAGATTGCTGCGTTGCCTGCTGCACCAAAACCCTAAGCACGGACATGGTCTACCGCCTGTCTGACTGCTATCCTCATATGATGCAAGCCAACCTGAGCAGTGATATGCAAGATTTTTTTTGGAACATCATTGAGCAAGCCAAATCCTTAGCAGAAGATGAGATTGAGCAGCGGCCAGCAGCACTCAAACAGACATTAATGGGTCAAACTGCCGAGCAAATTCAACGGTTCGAGCAAATCTACCGTGAAAAATTACTGGAAGCTTACCGCTGGGAGCTTTGGGGTGCAGCCTATGTGATTCAGGGTGGCTGCTCAGATGATGGTTTTGATTACTTTCGTGATTTTTTAATTTCTGAAGGTCGGCAGGTATTTGAACAGGCACTCAAATCCCCAGATGACTTGGCGCAAATCGACCTGCCTGATGATGTCGAGCTGGAAGATTTTCGTTATGCGATTGGCGATGCGTATGAAGCTGTCGCTGACGCAGAAATGCCAATCAGTCAGATTGCTTATCCCGCAGAACCCGCAGGTCAGGCGTGGACTGAAGAACAACTTGATGCGCTATACCCGCAGCTCTGTGCCAAATATGATTGATATCAGCAAGGTGGCCAATCCCGATGTCTAGCCCACTTTGGTATCCCTGCACTCAGATGCAGCAGCTTGAGCAGTACCCAGCGCTGGAGATCGTGCGCGGCCAAGGCGCATACCTGTACACCGCGCACGGCCAGCCAATCTTAGATGCGATCAGCTCATGGTGGGTCAATCTGCACGGGCACTGCCACCCACAGATTAATGCTGCACTGCACCAACAACTCGACCAGCTTGAGCATGTCATGCTGGCAGGCTTTACCCATCCGCCGATAGAGCAACTGGCGCGGCGCTTGATTGGGCTAATGCCTGCCCCGCTTGGCCGGATTTTTTTTGCGGACAGTGGCTCGGCCGCGATTGAAGTCGCGCTAAAGATGAGCCTTCAGTACTGGCAACAACAAGACGGGCAGCAAAGCGGTCAACCACAGCGCAATACGTTTATCTCTCTACAAAACGGCTATCACGGCGAAACCCTCGGCAGTCTTGCGGTCACCGATATTCCACTGTTTTCCAAGCAATATCGACCGCTGTTGATTCAGCATCATCGCGCGCCCAGCCCAGACCTCAGCCTCAAAGCAGCCGAACAAACTGACGCGGAATATATGGTCGAGTGCTTGGCCGCGATGCAGCAGTTGCTTGAGCAGCATCAGCAAAGTGTCTGCGCAGTGATTGTCGAGCCATTGGTACAAGGCGCTGCCGGTATGAAAATGTATCCAGCCAGCTATTTGCGCGGGCTACGCGCCTTGTGTGATCAGTACAACGTGCATCTAATTCACGATGAAATTGCGGTCGGCTTTGGTCGCACCGGCACGATGTTTGCATTTGAGCAGGCCGGAATTGTGCCGGATTTTGTCTGCTTGTCTAAAGGATTGACGGCAGGTTATTTGCCGATGTCAGCGGTAGTCACCACAGAAAACATCTATCAGGCGTTTTATCATGCTGATGTGGCGCGCGGCTTTTTGCATTCGCATAGCTTTACTGGCAATCCATTGGCGGCCTGTGCGGCGTTGGCCTCACTCGACATTTTTAGCCGACAAGACACCTTAACCACTAACAAAGCTAAGATCCCAGCGCTTGCCCAATCTTTAAAAAAACTCGACGGACATCCGCATATTCGACAGATTCGGCAGACGGGGATGATCGGTGCATTTGATCTGGTGCAAAGCAACGGTCTGCCCTATCCGACTGCCGAGGGTCGCGCTCGCCTGATCAGTCAATACGCGCTACAACACGGCGTGTTACTACGACCGATTGGCGCGCATATCTATGTGATTCCACCCTACTGCATCAGCATTGAAGAAATCACCCATGTCGTCAACGTGGCACAGCGGGCGATTGAATGGGCAATCCAACAACCCGCGCTTCATCTTTCACAGGTCAGTATGGCATGAGACGTTTTTATTTCCCCACGCCATTGCAGCCACCTACGGCCGTAGACCACTCACTCAGTCTGCCCAGCACGATTCAGCATCATTGGGTGACTGTGTTACGCGCATCAGTTGGCGAGCAAGCCATTTTATTTGACGGGCTTGGCGGTGAACATCTCGCCGAATTAATCCAAATCGACAAAAAATCCGCACAGGTCAGACTGCTTGAGTTTAATCCCGACAACCGCAGTCCAGCCTACGCGGTCACACTCGGCTTAGTGATGAGCAAAGGCGACCGCATGGATTATGCGATCCAAAAAGCCACTGAACTGGGCGTTACAAGTATCCAATTGCTGACCTCTGAGCGCTGCGAGATGCGGCTCAAATACGAGCGCGACCAGAAAAAAATCGAGCATTGGCAAGCCATCGCCATCGCTGCCTGTGAGCAATGTGGGCTGAATCTGATCCCACAGGTGCTATTGCCAAAAAGTGTTGAAACTTGGTGTGAAGCTAACACTGATCCACTCAAACTCGTCCTTGCCCTACAGCAACAACAATCCCCGCTAGCGCAGCAACTGCCATCCCGCATCAGCCTATTGGTCGGTGCAGAAGGCGGCCTGACCGAAGCTGAGATTGCGCACAGCGAACAGCATGGTTTTGCACGCTGGCAACTGGGCGAGCGAGTCTTGCGTACCGAAACCGCACCGGTAGTCGCACTGGCAACCCTGCATTATCATGCCAGTCTGTATGCCTAAATCTCCTCACCGCCTGCTCAATCCATCGCCCACCGACAGCGGGCGATCCGCTTCAGAGTTGCGATTTAACTGATAAACCGCTAATGTAGCGAAATCGTGACGCAATGCACGGCATGAGTGACGCAGCTTACACCGCGTCAGCGCCAGCAACTGCGAACGTAGGCGACACCAACACTGGTCGGGATGACCAGACAATCACTCAAACAGTGACCCAGACCGCGAACATGCTTCACGCTGAGGCCAGAGGATAAGCAGCAAGCCAGATTGCGTAATCAATCTATTGCTCAATGTTAAATCCACAGGATGCCATCGATGCTGACCCTCTCGCCCAAACGTGCTGCCTATTTCGACGTTTTTTTGATCTTAATGGGATAGCCTGCTGTGCTAAATGAAGCCAACTCCGATTTACGGCGTCGTATCCGACACAATCAGATCATGAACACCCTACAGCACCAATCCTTAATGCTGTTTGCTTTAATTGGACTGATTTTACTGACGTACCTGACCTATCGGGGTGCAGTATTTGGCAATGATCGGCAACTCAGTGGCTGGACGATTTTGTCGATTAGTGCGATTGCTATCTCTGCGGTAGTGAATACTCAGCTTGGACAGCGCGCCAATCAAGTCTCGCTTGAACTGATCGACAGTTATTTGTTGTTTAATGCCTTTATGCTGGGCTTAATTATTGCAGTCGGTCAGCTGTTATTTGGGTTAAATATCAGTAGTTTTACGCATTTTATGACGCAGCCCAGCTATGGCATTCAGTTGTTTGGGGCGATTGTGATTTTTTCACATATGCTGGCTTTGATTTCGCTGACTGATCGTCTGCGTTATTTTATGATGTTTTTAATCACCAGCATGATTCCGGTACTGACCATTCAACTGGTCGGCTGGCGTGATATTTTGCCCAGTCAGTCGATGCTGTTTTTTGCCGATTTATATTTTTTCTTCATGTTGTTCTGTGGTTACCAATTGCATCGCATCCGTGACGAATCCACATGGCTGGTGATTCGTAATGACAACTTGGTCGATCACTCCGAATCACAGCGTGAGCTGGCCGAGTCGGCCAAAGCCCAGCTTGAACAAGAAATGCGTGACCGTAAAGCGGTCGAGTTTCAGCTGCAACAGTCGAACTACCGTCTAGAAGAAAAAGTCCGCGAACGTACCCACGATATCCAGCAAATCAATGCGCATTTGGAGCGCTCCAAGCATAGCCTAGAAATGGCGCATAACACCGCAGGCATCGGCAGTTGGGATTGGAACGTGGCGGAACGGGTGATTCAAACCACCAACTTTGACCAGATTCTTGGCTACAGCAACGAGGAGATGAATGACTATATCGGCACCATGAGCCGAATCATTCACCCCGAAGACTTTCCAGCGGTGCGCCGCGCGATTACCGCACACCTGATGAACCGCAGCGACCGCTACGAGTCCGAGTTTCGGATTCGGCACAAGTATGGCTACTGGGTCTGGGTGCAAGACATGGGACGGGTGATCGAGCGCGACCCTGCCACTCGTCGTGCGTTACGCATGGTCGGTATCCGCCGCAACATTAATGCCGAAAAAAATATCGCCGAAAAACTCAAGTTGTCGGCCACCGTATTTCAGCAAGCCGCTGAAGGGATTTTTATTCTCGACAGTAAACTACACTATCTGGACATGAATCCGCGCTTCGAACAAATCACCGGCTATCACCGTGATGACATGATCGGCGCGCATGTTTTTAATCACCCGAACGTCTCGCCACGGGTCAAACAACAATATTTAAAAATGCTCAAATCACTGGTCACCCATGGAGAATATGAAGGCGAGATTATCGACCAGCATAAAAATGGTGACGATTTACCGATTTGGATTCACGTGAATGGGATTGCTGATGATAAAAACCGTACCACCCACTATATCGGCATTATCTCGGACTTAACTCAGCGCAAAAAAGACGAACAGCGTCTCTCTTATTTATCCAATTACGACGCCCTAACTGATTTACCTAATCGCAATTTATTTAAAAGCCGCTTGCACCAATTGATCTTAAACAGCGCCTCGACCAAAGAGCAATTTGCGTTGCTGCGGATCAATATCGACCGCTTCCGCTTGCTCAACGACTCACTCGGCGCAGATGGTGCAGACGAGTTACTACAATTGGTTGCGCAGCGTCTGACCAGTTATGACAGCCACGCCAGCTTGATTGCACGGCTTGGTGGTGATGATTTTGCGATTATTTTGGAAAATATCGGTGCCAGTCGCAAAGACATGCAGCAGTACTGCGACGCCTTGATGAACATGTTTGAACAACCGTTTCAAATCGGTACGCAAGAAGTCACCGCCACGCTATCGGCGGGGATTGCGCTATTTCCGGAGCATGGACGACAGGTCGATACCCTGTCCAATCATGCCGAAAAAGCCCTGCAAGAAGCCAAGCGAATCGGCGGCCGCACCTTAAGATTCTTTAATAATGATGTCAGCATTCAGTCGATTGAAAAAATTAACCTCGAAAATGCCCTGCGCAAAGCTTTGTCCAATGACGAACTAACGGTGTATTACCAGCCGAAGATTGATGTCAAAACCCAAAAAATCGACGGTTTTGAAGCATTGGTGCGCTGGATACACCCGACCAAAGGACTGATTTCGCCGGTACAGTTTATTCCGCTGGCCGAAGAAACCGGTTTGATCTCGGCGTTGGGTGAGATTGTGCTGGATAAATCCTGTGCGCAGATTAAAGCATGGGAGCTACAAGGTTTTCATGATATTCGGGTCTCGGTGAATATCGTCGCGCAACAATTACAACGCGGTAATTTTGTCGAAACGGTGGATCGGATTTTGGAGCGGCATCAGGTCGATCCACGCTGGCTGGAACTGGAGATTACCGAATCGTCGCTGATGGACGAGCCGACCAAAGTCAAAGCAATCTTGAACGAGATTAAACAACGGCATATCAGTATTGCTTTGGATGATTTTGGCACGGGCTATTCGTCGCTATCCTACTTAGGGCAGTATCCGATTGACGTCTTGAAAGTCGACCGCTCGTTTGTGATGGAAGTTGGCGTCAGCCCAAGCCATGAAGCGATTGTGCGTGCCGTGCTGGCGATGGGACATTCGCTGGGGATGCTGGTGGTGGCGGAAGGGGTGGAAACCATCGCTCATGCTGAGTTCTTGCGTGATGAAGGCTGTGACTTACTGCAAGGGTATTTGATCAGCAAACCACTGCCTGCCGAGCAAGCGACTGCGTTTTTGGTACAAATGGCCGAGCCAAACTTTCGCGTGTTGGGCGAGGCTTTTTCAATCGAAAACAGCACGCCATCGAGTGCAATCGACTCTGCCAACTGACAAAATAAGCCTGAACTGTCTCGTCAGTGTTCCTGACAAGGCAGGCTCAACGCTGCTATAATTTTTCGCTGAAATATTCTGGCAACGCGTTCAGTCGAGCGTTGCCGCACTTGACTTTTGAGACCGAGACGAAGATGGACGATCAAGCCCTAAAACAAGCCGCACTGGACTATCACGAATTTCCCAAGCCGGGCAAGATCAGCGTGACCCCAAGCAAACAACTGGTCAATCAGATTGATTTGGCGTTGGCCTACTCACCCGGTGTCGCTGCACCTTGCCTAGAGATCGAGCGCGATCCATCTTTGGCAGCTCGTTACACGGCACGCGGCAATCTGGTCGCAGTGATTACCAACGGCACAGCGGTACTGGGTTTGGGCAATATTGGTCCATTGGCCTCCAAGCCAGTGATGGAAGGCAAAGGCGTTTTATTTAAAAAATTTGCGGGTGTGGATGTTTTCGATCTTGAGATTGATGAAAACGATCCAGATAAACTGGTCGATATTATTGCCTCACTCGAACCGACCTTTGGCGGGATTAACCTCGAAGATATTAAAGCGCCAGAGTGCTTTTATATTGAGAAAAAACTCCGTGAACGGATGAAAATTCCGGTATTCCATGATGATCAACACGGCACCAGTATTATTGTTGGCGCAGCTTTAATTAATGCGCTAGAACTGGTCGGCAAAAATATCGCCGACATTAAAATCGTCGCCTCCGGTGCCGGTGCTGCCGCGATTTCTTGTTTGGATCTGCTCTGCTCACTCGGCGTCAAACGCGAAAATATCACCGTGGCTGACTCGAAAGGTCTGATTACCACCGCTCGCCTAAACAACCTCGACGCCAGTAAAGCACGCTATGCGCAAGACATTGCACACACGCAGCTTGGCGAGGTGATGGCTGGTGCGGATATGTTCTTAGGGCTATCGACCGCAGGGATTTTAACCCCAGAAATGGTCGCGCAAATGGCGGCTGATCCGATCATTTTTGCTCTAGCGAACCCAAACCCAGAGATTCTGCCAGAACATGCTAAAGCCGCACGTCCAGATGCGATTATCGCCACTGGTCGTTCGGATTACCCGAATCAGGTCAATAACGCGTTGTGCTTTCCGTACATCTTTCGTGGTGCGCTCGACGTGGGCGCAACCACCGTCAATGAAGACATGAAAATCGCTTGTGTACGCGCGATTGCCCAGATGGCACACATCGAATCGAATGCCAAAACCTACGACGAACAAACCAAGCACTTTGGCCGTGAATACTTGATCCCAGGCCCACTCGACCCACGCTTGATTTTGGCGATTGCGCCTGCGGTTGCCCAAGCAGCGATGGATTCAGGGGTTGCCACGCGGCCAATTCAGGATTTTGATGCGTATCGGCAGCGCTTGTCTGAGTTTGTCTATAACTCAGCGTTCTTGATGAAGCCGGTGTATGCCCGCGCCAAAAACGATCCAAAACGCATCGTATTCTGTGAAGGTGAAGATACCACGGTGCTGCGTGGTGTACAGGTGGTGGTCGATGAAGGTTTGGCCAAACCAATCTTGGTCGGTCGTCCGGCTGTGGTCGAAGCCAATATCGAAAAACTCGGTCTACGCCTAAAAGCCGGTGTCGATTTTGAGATGGTCGATCAGGATGCCGATCCACGCTACAAGGAATACTGGCAGTACTACTACAACCTGATGCAACGGCGCGGCATTGGCCTAGAACTGGCCAAGCGCGAAGTGCGTCGCCGTACCACACTGATCGGCGCGCTGCTGGTGCAGTTTGGCGTGGCTGACGGCATGATCTGTGGCACGTTCGGCTATTTTGATCTGCACTTGGATTATATCCGTGATGTGATCGGCACGCGCAAGGGCGTCAGCAACATGTACGCCATGAACGTGGTGATGATGGGCGACCGTAACTTGTTTATTGCTGACACCTACGTCAACCCAGATCCAACTGCGGCTGAATTGACCGAAATGACCCTACTCGCCGCCGAAGAAGTGCGTCGCTTTGGTCTAGAACCGAAAGTCGCTTTGCTGTCGCATTCGAGTTTTGGAAGCTCCGATACCGCCAGTGCGCAAAAAATGCGTGAAGTGTATCGCCTGCTGGCCGAGCAAGCGCCTGAGCTTGAAGTCGAAGGCGAAATGCACGGTGACGCGGCAGTCGATGAAGCGATTCGTCTGGCTGAGTTCCCGAACTCACGCTATCGCGGTGCGGCCAACCTATTGATCATGCCGACGTTGGATGCGGCTAATATTGCCTTTAATCTGTTGAAAACCACAGCCGGCTCTAACGTCACCGTCGGGCCTATCCTGCTCGGTGCGGGCAAGCCGGTGCATGTGCTGACCCCGACCGCCACACCGCGTCGGATTGTCAACATGACCGCACTGACAGTGGCTGAAATCCAACACGTCGAGCAATTTGGTCAATAATCCAGCGTAATCGCCCAATCGGTTCACGCATTGAAACCGATTGGGTCTTGTCAGTGCCTCTGGACTAGCCCATCATTTAGGGTCAGACAGGGGCATTTTTCATGGAAATTTATCTGGTCGGTGGCGCAGTTCGGGATGCACTACTGAATCGACCGGTCACAGAACGCGACTATGTCGTGGTCGGCACAACGCCCGAACAAATGATCGCAGCAGGCTTCAAACCCGTTGGACAGGATTTTCCGGTGTTCCTGCACCCTGTCACGCATGAAGAATATGCCTTGGCACGCACCGAGCGCAAAAGTGGCCGTGGTTACGCCGGCTTTCAATTTTACACCTCGCCCGACCTTACGGTCGAAGACGATCTGATCCGGCGCGATCTCACCATCAATGCCATCGCCCAAGCCGAAGATGGTCACTTAATTGACCCCTTTAACGGATTGACTGACCTGAATAACCGCTTGCTTCGGCATGTCTCACCTGCCTTTGTCGAAGACCCGTTGCGGGTGTTGCGGGTAGCGCGTTTTGCTGCACGTTATGCGCCGTTAGGCTTTCAAATCGCACCAGAAACCATGCAACTGATGCAAGACTTGGTGGCGAGTGGCGAGCTGGATCACCTCACCCCTGAACGGGTTTGGAAAGAAACCGAACGCGCCTTGGCCGAAGACCGCGCCGAAGTCTATATCCAAGTGCTGCGCGACTGTGGCGCACTCAAAGTGCTGATCCCCGAGCTGGATGCACTGTTCGGTGTGCCGCAGCGACCGCAGCATCATCCAGAGATCGACAGTGGCGTACATACCCTGATGACCCTGCAACGTGCCTGTGAAGCCGGTTATTCGGTGCGGGTGCGCTGGGCAGCACTGCTGCATGATGTCGGCAAGGCGCTGACTCCTGCTGACGAATGGCCGCGCCATCATCAACACGAAGAACGTGGACTTGATCCGGTGCGACAGATTTGTCAGCGGTTTAAAGTCCCGACCGCTTATCGAGAGCTGGCCGAACTGGTTTGCCGTGAACATCTGATGTGTCATCGGGTACAAGAACTGCGGGCGGGCACGGTGTGGCGTTTGCTCCAGCGACTCGATGTGCTGCGCAAGCCTGAGCGCGTCGAAGAATTTGTGCTGTGCTGTCAGTGCGATGCACGCGGCCGACTCGGCTTGGAAGATCGTGCCTATCCGCAAGCTGATTTTGTCCGTGAAGCGATGCAACGGGTACGCCGGATTCGCGCCAATGACCTACCAGCGCACTTAAATGGCTGTAGCATCGGCGAGGCTTTGGTGAATGCGCGAATTGAAGCGATTCAAAGCTTTAAGAACAGCTTGCCAAAAGCCCAACCGATGCCAACACCGCTACATGCGTCTCAAGTCAATTGTGACTAGGCCGACCAGCGTGAAAATGGCTGGCGGATCAACGCTGAATTAAAGTAGCGTGGATCATCTGACACCTCAGCGCCGAGCCAGTCTGGCTGATCAAACACTTGATCAGCCGCACTCAACTCAATCTCCGCCACCACCAGCCCTGCATTCTCACCGAGAAACTCATCAATCTCCCAGACCAGGGCCGCCTGCGCGATCCGATAACGGTATTTTTCAATAAGCGGTTTGAGGCACAGTTGATCCAGCAGTTGCATCGCCTCGGCCACAGGGATCGGATATTCGAGTTCTAGCCGTGCAATGCCTTCGGTTTTACCTTTAATGGTCAGCCACGCCTGCTCACCGGCAACCCGTACCCGTACCGTGCGTTCTGGCTGATCCGACAGATAACCCTGTCGAATCAAACAACTCACACCTGCCACAGTGCGCCATTGTTGGTTTTTTAATAAAAACTTACGTTCAATTTCAATCGCCATGATCACAACTCAGCCGCTTTAGATTGCACCAAACTGAGCATGCAGACGCTGGTAATACGCCAACAACTGCGGATGCTGCTCATCGACTTTAAGGCCAGCCAAACGTCCAAAATCTAACGCCGCATACAAGGTCAAATCAGCGACACTAAGCTGCCCGCCGTATAAATAATCTTGAGTGGCCAAAATCTGCTCAAAATAACCAAAGCGAGCCTGCGCGCGCCGCCGTGCCAATGGGGCAAATTCCGGCAACTGCTCGACTTTACCCGCCCAAAATGGATGACCATGCTGAAAGGCTTGCATCATCGGATACAGCACTTCTTGCTCGGCTTGCCGACTGAGTTGGTCGATTTTGGCTTGTTCAAACGCCGTCAGCCCAAACAACGGATGCGCCGGATAACACAACTCAAAATAGCGGCAGATCGCGATAGAATCATTGATCGTTGTGCCGTCGTCGAGTTGCAGCGCGGGCAACTGCCCGAGTGGATTGACCTGTAGATAAGCGGTTTGGCGATTTTCTTGGCCAGACAGATCGACCTGCACCATCTCTAAACCAATCGCGGCCAGATCCAACTGTTTAGCCGCCAAAAACAACTGTACCCGACGTGGATTCGGTGCGCGCACTGTGACAAAAAGCTTCATGTATTCCCTTCCGTGTTTAAAAACCGCCTAAAAACCATTTTAACAATTCATCCGCGCTTAACGGCCAAACGACCACGCGTCATCCCACTCTTGCTGCTGCTGCGGGGTTTGCTCACCGCGTGCGGATTGGCTGGGGCGCTCTTTGATCAGCACCGACAGCTCAAGCTGTTGCTCGCCGCGTTGCACCTGCAACTGTACCGTAGAGTCGGGTTTTTGTTGCCCAACCAACTGAATCAACTGTGCCGCAGTGCGCAGCGGCTGCTGATTGATCGTCAAAATTCGATCATTGCGGCGTAAGCCAGCCACATCGGCAGGGCCGCGTTTTTGCACACCGACCACCAATACACCGGCAGCAGCCTCGGTCGACATCGGTTCATCTTCGCCCACTTCAATGCCGAGCCAACCGCGCGTCACCCGGCCGGACTGAATAATCTCAGTCATCACCTGCTGCGCCAACGCCACCGGAATGGCAAAGCCAATCCCCATCGAGCCGCCGGAACGCGAAAAAATCGCGGTATTAATGCCAACCAAATTGCCCGCCACGTCAATCAGCGCACCGCCAGAATTACCGGGGTTAATCGCCGCGTCAGTCTGGATAAAATCCTCATAGGTATTAATACCCAAGCCCGAACGACCGGTCGCCGAGATAATCCCTTGGGTGACGGTTTGGCCGACCCCAAACGGATTGCCAATCGCCAACACCACATCACCAACCAGACTTTGGGTTTTCTTAAACGGCAACACCGGCAGACCCGTGCGCTCAATTTTGAGCACTGCCAAATCACTTTCTGGATCAGTGCCGACAATCGTCGCCTCAATCCGCTGCCCATCTTGCAGCGCGACCACAATACCATCCGCTTGTGCGACCACATGGTTATTGGTCAAAATATAACCATCCGAGCTGACAATCACCCCAGAACCGAGGTTGGTGGCGTCTTCTTGCTCCTGCTCAGGCAGCATCTGCCCGTGATACTCAAAAAACCGCCGAATCGCTGGATCATTGATCGCTGGATGGCCACTGACTTTTTGTGTGGTAAAAATATTGACGACGGCTGGACTCGCCACTTGCACTGCCGCATGATAAGACGCAACCCCATTGCTGGGACTGGTTGCCACCAACGGTCGTTGCTGGTTCACCACGCTGGTTTCCGGTTTGGCTTGCCATTGGCGTTGTAACATCGCAAACACACCAATCACTACAATCAGCAGTACCCAAGGCAACCACATGACAGCTCGACGCACGGCATTCTTCCTTTTTCTCAACAGCCCACAGACCTTTACTAGCCTAACGATTTTTTTGTGAGGATTCTTGAGGATTTATGCAATTTTTCAATTCATTTTGTCTCACAGTTTCTGCCTTTTTTCAATCAAGGAGCCAGACACATGGTCTCAATTGAGCTGCGACAACTGGTCAACTGGTGTGATCACACCCTCCTCAGCCACCAGTTTAAAGATTACTGTCCCAATGGACTACAAGTCGAAGGCCGTGCGCGAGTCGGCAAAATCATCAGTGCAGTCAGTGCCAGCCAAAGCGTGATTCAACTGGCGATTGAGGCGCAAGCCGACGCGATTTTGGTCCATCATGGTTATTTTTGGAAAGGTGAAGAGGCGGTACTGACCGGCATGAAAGCAGATCGGATTCGCCAACTGATGCAACATGGCATTTCGCTGATTGCCTATCACCTGCCACTTGATGCACATCCGACACTGGGCAATAACGCAGCACTGGCCGATTTACTCGGGTTTGAAATGACCGGCGCACTCCAGCCGACTCAGGCGCAACCGATTGGCAATATTGGAACATGTGCCAGCATGAGCGCGGCGCAACTGACGGCACATTTGAGCCAACAACTAGGACGACCCGTCACACATTTAGACGGTGGATCTGAGCAGATTCAGCGCGTTGGTTGGTGTACGGGTGCGGCGCAAGACCTGATTCATCTCGCGCATGCGCAAGGCTGCGATGCCTATATTTCCGGTGAAGTCAGTGAGCGGACTTTTTATGAGGCACAAGAACTCGGCATACATTATTTTGCCTGTGGTCATCACGCCACTGAGCGTGGTGGGGTACAACGGCTGGGTCAAGCAATTGCCGAGCAGTTTACGATCTCTGTGCAATTTGTAGATACCGCCAATCCCGTCTAACTGCTAAACTCGACCGCGCACCACACCGATTGGCGCACGCGCGATCGGCTGTTGGTTTGTGATTATCCACCCCTAGCGATTTGCAAGGAACGTTTATTATGTCAAGCATCACCCTACCTGATCTGCCATACGCCAAAGACGCACTGCTGCCACATATCAGCGCCGAAACCCTCGAGTTTCACCACGACAAGCATCACAATGCCTATGTGGTCAAACTGAACGAACTGATTGCTGGGACTGACTTGGCTGGCCAAGACCTCGAAGCCATCATCAACGCCTCGGCCAATGACACCAGCAAAGTCGGCATTTTTAACCAAGCTGCGCAGATCTGGAACCACACGTTCTACTGGAACTGCATGACCCCAAATGGCGGCGGCGCACCGACTGGCGCAGTGGCCGAAAAAATCACCGCAGCCTTTGGTAGCTACGAAAAATTTGCCGAAGAATTTACCAATGCTGCACTGACCCAGTTTGGTTCAGGTTGGGCATGGTTGGTAGCTGATGAAATCAACGGCAACGTCTCGATCATGAAAACCGCCAATGCCGACCTGCCGATGGCACATGGTAAAGTTGCGCTGTTGACCTGTGATGTATGGGAACACGCCTACTACATCGACTTCCGTAACCTGCGTCCAAAGTATGTCAAAACCTTCCTTGACAGCTTGGTCAACTGGGAATACGTCAACGCGAAACTGGCTGGTCAGCCATCGGGTGTTGAAGAATAATTTAGCATCATGCTGATTGAACAGGCTGCCGATTGGTGGCCTGTTTTTTTGTAGGCATACGTTTTAACAAGTAACGCTCAAAGCAGCATGCAAGGAGTCAAACATGCGCGCACCGTATATTACCCGTCACGGCTATCAAACCCTCTCGGATGAGCTGGATTTTTTACTGCGGACAAAACGCCCTGAACTCACTCGCGCCGTCAGTGAAGCGGCAGCACTGGGCGACCGATCCGAAAACGCTGAATATATTTACGGCAAAAAACTACTGCGTGAAACCGACCGCCGGATTCGGTTTTTACAAAAACGCCTGCCCGAACTGCAAGTGATTGATCGACTACCAGATGACCCATCCCGTGTGTTCTTCGGCGCAACCGTTGAATTTGAGGATCTGGCCGGACAAGCACAGCGTATTCGCATCGTCGGCTCAGACGAATTTGACCCGAGTCGACACTGGATTAGCATCGAATCACCGATGGCACGGGCTTTATTGGGCAAACGTGTCGATGACGAGGTGCGGGTACAACTGCCGCATGGACAAACCGGCAGTTATATTATCGTTGACATTGATTATCAAAAATAAATAACCATAAGTTACCAAATACACTTTTAATGATTAATACGTCTAAAAAATGTACTGCTTATCGGAAAAGGTTAGCTTTACCAGACACAAATCGTAATAATTCAGCCGATCCTGACTGCTGGAATACGATTTGTTATCATCTGATCCGATTCACCTCGCCGCCCAACGTGCAACCGCCACCACTCGCGCTGCGTTCAGCCGCCGCTCGATTTTGGCTTTGGTCACTGGTTTGGTCTGTTATGCCATTCCGGTACATGGTTCGATTACCGATGGGACTCGATTTGATCGGGTCATTGCCCAGCAAAGCTTGACTGTGGTCAGTGTCGCTGGAGACACGACATTTTTTGGTCAAGATCAATATTTACATGGTTTTGGTTACGACTTAACCCGTGCTTATGCGGGCGACTTAAATGTCCAACTCAACTTTAAACAAGTCCCGTCGGTGGCTGCTGCACTCAAAGCAGTCGAAGAAGGCCGTGCTGATTTTGCGATGACCACCGCCACTGCCCCACAACTGCAACAACGCCAACTGACTGGACTGGATTTGAGTTGTGGCGAACCGGCGATGCTGGCACGCTATGGCCTCAATACTCAGCTCAATTGGTCATTTAAAACCGATGGCGATCCGCTGATGTCGAGTGCGCATGGGTTTATTTGTCAGGAGCGGCAGCTTGGGGTCACGCGGCGCTTGGCGGCGTTTTATGATCAAAATCTATTGCGCAATCAAATCGAACGTAGCGCGTTTGATCAAGCACTTGACGTGCGTCTACCGCGCTATGTGTCGTCATTTCAGTCACATGCCAAACAGCATCAAGTCGATTGGCATCTGCTGGCGGCGATGGGCTACCAAGAATCACACCTAAAAGCTGATGCCGTGTCGCCGACCGGTGTGCGTGGCCTGATGATGTTGACCCAAGCGACTGCGCGTGGCCTCGGCGTCAGCAATCGTGAAGATCCGGCACAAAGTATCCAAGGTGGTGCTAAGTACCTTGCCCAACTGCAACAACATTATGCCGCGATTCCACAAGCTGATCGGCTCTGGTTTGCACTGGCGGCCTACAACATGGGGCCGGGTGCAATCGATGGGATTCGGCGGCGCGTCAAACAAAGCGGCCAAGATCCCAATCGTTGGGCAAATGTTTTCCGTTATCTATCGGAAAATTCAGCGCGACGTGGCCAGTATCGGCAGGTGATTCATTACGTCACCAATATCCGTGCTTATTTAGAAACCATTAAACAAGACCAGCGCATCTCACGCCTGTAGGCGACGATGCGCGCTGCTGTGCGACCTGCGATGCGATCTCGTGGGTCGCAATTTAACTTTTAAGCAAAAACCGCCGACAAAACCAGCCGACTGTGACGCAGCTCACCCAAATCAGTGATACTGGTCGGTTACGCTTGCTTTTTACGGCTAAAATCGGCTAAAAATCAGACCGGAAGACCCTAAATTGGCAGTTTATTACTGCCTTATTGATAAGTTTGGAGATTCGAATGCGTATATCACTGCTTAACACACTGAAAACGGGACTGCTCGGTGGGATGCTGCTATTGGCAGCGGGCTGTACTCCGGAACAAATCAACATGGCCACCCAAACCATTGGGATGGTCGCCAATCCAAATGGCGTTGCAACTGCTCCGGCCAATAATACCCCTGCACAAGCGACCGTCAACGGTAAATATTCTGGCTTGATTATGGTACTGAACTGCCCTGCCGATCAAAAAACCTACGGCCAGTTTAATGACTGGGGCTATTGGAATGGCGGCAGCGGCACATGGTGCAACCAACCGGCCAAAGCCGGCCACTGGGTCTATGTCGCGCCGAACTGGTATGTCTGGCAAAACAAACGCTAAGCGCGACTGACGTTTGTCGCACAGGCTGGCGCAACAAGGCCAGTCTGTGATCCCGAGCCCTATCCGCTCACAACAAGATCATCTCGTGCAGCACCGACCAAGCTCCCCTTCGGCCGACTCAGCGTCACCAACCCCGCTGCCTATCCCGCCAGCCGATCTGCTAACATACCCAGCATAAATAATCTTCGGCAGAGCAAAACACCCATGAAATGGCGCGATAGACGACAAAGCAATCACGTAGAAGACCAACGCAGCCGTGGCGGTGGCCGCGCGCTCGGCCTCAAAGGTGGCATCGGTACACTGCTGTTAGCACTGGTATTGTGGGGGGTATTTGGGATTGATCCACGCACCACGTTAGGCATTAGTCAGCAATTGAGTGGCGGTACACAACCGGCAGAACCCGTGGTCGATACTGCCGAATCTGCACGCACCAAACAGTTTATTGCTGTGGTACTGGCCGATACCGCAGACACATGGCAACAGATTTTTATGCAAGCCAATCAGCAATATAACCCACCAAAACTAGTGTTATTTCAGGACAGCATCCAATCAGGCTGTGGCCAAGGCCAATCCGCGATGGGGCCGTTTTACTGTCCAGCCGACCAAAAAATCTATTTAGATATGCGGTTTTTTGCAGATATGCGCCAACAGTTTGACATCATTGGCGAGCAAGCCAACAGTGGTGATAGCAGTGCTGGCCAAGCCGGTGACTTTGCCCAAGCCTATGTGATTGCCCATGAAGTCGGCCATCACGTGCAGACGTTATTGGGCATTTCCCAGCAAGTCAATCAAGCACAACAGCGCAGCCGCAGCGATGCCGAACGCAATCAACTCTCGGTACGCCAAGAGCTACAGGCCGATTGTTTTGCCGGACTCTGGGCGTATCACACCCAACAGCGCACCCAGTTTTTGCAACACGGCGATCTGGAAGAAGCCATGAATGCCGCCAGTCAAATCGGTGATGATCGACTACAGCAGCGCAGCCAAGGCCAGATCGTGCCAGAGAGCTTCACGCACGGCAGCAGTGCACAACGGGTGCACTGGTTTAATGTTGGCTTCAAGTCTGGTCAATTTGCGGCCTGTGATAGCTTTAAACAAGCGATCTAACGCAGCACTAGAAACTGACCTGCACCCCCAGACTGAGGTTGCGCCCCATCATCGGCACGACATTGCTTAAAAACGACGTGTGATTATAGGCCACCTCGTCCAGCAAGTTAGCGCCACGCAGAAACACCTGATAAGCCTCCTGATTGGCGGTTTCAGCGTGATAACTCACGGTGAGATTCAACATTTGATAGGCTGGTGTGATGCGTTCAAACGCCGCGATCTGGCGTTGGGCATTGACCTGATACCACTCCGCTTCAGCTTGCCAATCTTGCCAATTGTGGCTGACGCGACTGCCCCAGCGCGTGGCTGGTATCCGTGGTAAGTCCTCACCACCACGCAAACGTCCTTCAACATGATCAGCAAATACGGTTGCTGACAGGCTCGGGGTCAGCGCATAACCCAACTCTAACTCCGCCCCGACAAACTCAGCCTCGGCTTGCGTGTATTGAATCAAGCGAAAATCTTCAAACCGATCCAGCGTGTTGGCATAGATATAATCATCGACTCGATTGTAAAAAATCTGTGCATTGACCGTCAGATCGGCATCGGTGCGCCGTAACCCAAGTTCGGCATTCAGTGACGTTTCCGCGCCTAAATTGGCATCGCCCAGCTCGAGTGTATTGGTCGCCAAATGCACGCCATTGGCATACAACTCCTGTGCATGCGGTAAACGCTGCGAACGCGACAGACTGCCGACCAGACTATAGGTCGGTGCAACATCCCATAATGCTGACGCTGACAGCGACGTACCCCGTAAATCAGACGCCGGTTGTGCAGTATCGGGTGTAATCTGCTGCCACTCTTGCCGCGCACCTAACTCAAAATGCCAGTCCTGCCACTGATAGTGCTCCAGCAAGAACACGCTGCTGTTACGGGTATCGGTGGTCGGCAGATACGCCTCCTCGCCTTTGGCACTAAACTCAGCCTGCTGATGCTGCAAACCAACCACACCACGCCAGCCCGCAATCGGCTGATGCTCTAGCTCGACACGGCTGTCATAACCGCGATTGCTAAAGGTGGTAGCAACCTGACCAGCTTCGATTTCTTGGTGTTGATAATCGGTCAGACCAGCACGAACACGAATTTTTTCGATACCTGCGAATGGATCGCGTAACTCGCCACGTAAATCTACCCGCTCACTGCGCAGCCGAATGACAGGTGCGTCTTCTGATTCCTCCTCATGCTCGTGCTCATCATGTGAACCACAATGCAGGCTCAAGCCATGTAGATGACAATCATGATAGGCATGGCTGTGGCCTGACAAGCCATAATCGTTGCTGTTTTTACTGTAAGCCACACCCAGATAGCCGCGCTCATCAATCCATGATAATCCGACACTGACTTGATCGCCCGCTGTGGCTGTACCGGCAATCCGTTTGAGTGCTTGCGACCCATGCTCATCATGCTGCTCATCGTGGTGCTCGTCGTCATGATGTTCATCTTCGTGTTCATCGTGCGATTCATGCGACTCGTGTTCGGCGTGTTCAGCCACGAAGAAGCGCTTTGGCGCACGGTATTCGGTGGTCTGGCGGCTCACCCCTTCGACTCGCAGGGCAATATGGTCGGATAACGCAGCCGTGACCCCGAATACGGCAGCCCGTTCAGCGGCAGCGGTGTTAAAACGCAAACCGGCCTGACCTTCGACAGCTTGCTCTGGCATGGCCGTGGGGATTTTACGATCCAGTACGTTGACCACCCCACCAATCGCCCCGCCGCCGTACAGCAAGGTCGCAGGGCCACGCAAAATCTCCACCCGCTCGGCCAGCATCGGCTCAATCGGGATATTGTGATCGGGTGAAATCTCCGACGCATCCAGCACCGCCGCACTGTCAGACAACACCTTGACCCGTGGCGCGGTTTGCCCACGAATCACCGGACGTGCCGCACCTGCGCCAAAGGTTTCTGCCCGCACCCCCAACTGACTGTCGAGTGCCTCGGCCAGCGTGCTGCTGTTTTGTTGGAACAAACGTGGCGGCGCAATGATATTGCTTGGATTGATTAAATCATCTGCACGACGATTGAGTGGATGCGCTGAGACCTGAATGGTTGGCAGGGTTTGTGGCTGTAGCGTTTGCGGCAGTGCAGGTTGTGCAATGCTGCTGACCGACACAGCAGCATGAACAGACGTACACATCGCTATCAGCAGTGGCAGCGGTTTAAACAGCGGCTGAATAGACCGTGGCATCACGAGGGGGCGTAAAATATATTGACTGGACAATCGGTTAAACATAGACATCACGCGCTCGGTTTCAAATGTGGGCGTGCTTGGTCTGGTCAGGCCGCTGGGCGGTTGATGATCTTTGACGCAAGCAACTGCATGGCGTTATGTTATATTATAACAATTAAACTGTCCATGCAGTTGATCAGCCGCAAAACAGCAGCCATCAACGGCGTGAATCTCGCTAAACTAGCCGCTTCCCTTTGACCAATCGGTGATGGTGTGGAAATCATATATCTGCTTGTGCCACTCAGCATGATTTTTTTGTTGGGTTCAATTTGGGCGATTCGCTATGCGGTACGCTCCCACCAGTTTGACGACCTCGACAATGCCGCGCAGCGGATTATTTTGGATGACCGCGAGGCGCAACGACAGGCGGCACAACGGCAGGCCGTACAACAACAAATCCAAGCCGATCAATCCACCCACGCCAATCCCCCCACCACAACAGATGACCCCACACCATGAGCGCAGAACTGTTAATTTTGGCTGCCCTGACGGCTGGTTTTTTTGGTTCGCCGCATTGTTTGGGCATGTGTGGCGGGATTGTCACCGCATTTGGACTGTCGATGCGCGAGCAATCGGCAACGCAACGCGTACTGTTGATTACCAGTTATCACGCTGGCCGTTTGCTCAGTTATGCAAGCCTAGGTGTACTGGCGGGCTGGATCGGCACAACAGCACTCAGCCCACTGGCTGATACTTTTTGGCCACGCGGTGTCTTGGCGGCAGTGTTGATCTTGTTGGGACTGTCCATGTTGGGTCTGCCACTGCTGAATCGTTTGGAGGTGATCGGGCAATGGCTGTGGCAAGCCCTCAGTCCCATTCGGCAACGCATGTTTCCGCTCAATACCCTGCCGCGCGCACTCGGTGCAGGCTTGCTGTGGGGATTGTTGCCGTGTGGCTTGGTCTACGGCGCACTGTTGCTGGCGGTGAGTCGTGCGAGTGTCAGCATGGGGGGCTTGATGATGTTGGCATTTGGTTTGGGCACGTTGCCGATGTTGTTATTGGCCGGTCAAATCAGCCAATGGCTACAGACGCGAATCAAACGCTGGCGACTGCGTCAGATCAACGGTGCGCTGCTGATCATCGCAGGATTGTGGACACTCTCACCGCTGCTCATGCATGGCTCACACGGATCACATGACCCAATGGATCACAGCCAAATGGATCACAGCCAAATGGATCACAGCCAAATGGATCACAGCCAAATGGATCACAGCCAAATGGATCACAGCCAAATGG
>JBAQKP010000012.1:0-3029 GCA_049301135.1 Moraxellaceae bacterium
GCATTCAAGTCGAGTAATTCGGTAGTGCTAACCGGAATGCCGTATTTTTTCAGCGTATAAAACAGATGGACAAACATATTAGCGACGACTCATAAAAGCCAAACGCTCAAGCAACTGCACGTCTTGCTCATTTTTGATCAATGCGCCGTACAGTGGCGGAATCGCTGATTTTGGATCACGCTTGCGCAACACTTCTTCTGGCAAATCATCCGCCATCAGCAGGGTCAGCCAGTCGATCAATTCGCTGGTCGATGGTGGTTTTTTCAGGCCTGCCACGTTACGCAATTTAAAGAAAATCTGTAAGGCTTCGCTGACCAGCGTTTCACGAATCTGCGGAAAATGTACCGCGATGATCTGCCGCATGGTGGCTTCGTCAGGGAACTCGATGTAATGAAAGAAGCAACGACGCAAGAATGCATCCGGCAGTTCTTTTTCGTTGTTCGAGGTGATGATGATCACCGGACGCTGCTTGGCGGTGACGGTTTCGCCGGTTTCATACACATAAAACGACATTTTGTCGAGTTCGTGCAGCAGGTCGTTCGGGAATTCGATGTCGGCTTTGTCGATTTCGTCGATCAGCAGCACCACGCGCTCATCGGCGTCAAACGCTTCCCACAGCTTGCCTTGCTTGATGTAGTTGGCGATGTCATAGACTTTGTCTTCGCCCAACTGACTATCACGCAGCCGTGACACAGCATCGTATTCGTACAAACCTTGCTGCGCTTTGGTGGTGGATTTGATGTGCCATGTGATCAGGCGCATGCCCAGACTGCTCGACACTTGCTCGGCCAGTAGGGTTTTGCCCGTGCCCGGCTCACCTTTAATCAACAGTGGTTTTTGCAATGTGCGGGCGGCGTTTACGGCCAGTTTTAACGCATCAGTTGCGATATAACGATCAGTACTTTCAAACGATTGCATCATCAGCCACACCTAAGATTGTCGCGAGTCACTGCCCTCAGTCACCCCTTGCGATTGCTTCACGATTTCTGCTGGACTTGAGATACGGCGCAACCGCTCATACAAAAAGCCCAGTACAAAACCTAGACCGATCACAAACAAAATCGGCAGTGCGCTTTTTAGCATTAAGCTTTGATCTTTGGTAATGACCCCAAACATCAAACCGATGACTGCTGGAGCCAATTGCGCGTTATCACCATCGGTCACTGTCGGTGCAAACAACAAGGCAAACAACACCACCCAACTCATTGCGCCGACTGGATGTGGCAGCAAACGCACCACCCGCAACCAAATCAACAAGGCCAAAATGCTGCCACCGACATATACCGTGACGGCCAATGGATACTCTGGCACGCCCTCAAACAAAGACGCCCACCAGTTCCATGCCGGTTCGACCCGCTCTAAAAACGTCTCGATGCTCATGCGCCGCGCAACCCTTCAGGCGGCAGTGCAGTCGGTGAAATCAACCCATCAGGTGGAAATTGCACGAAATAACCCAGCTCGGCAAAGGACGCCAGCACCTGTGCAACTGAGACGCGCGCTAGCTTACGCCCTGCATCTAACTCAAGGTGCATGACAAAACTAGGACGACCCAGTGCTTTGCGCAAATCACTCGGCACACGCGCAAATGGATCTTGGTAGGTATTGGCATCGTCTGGATAGTCAGGACGGGCAATATAAATGTACAGCTCATCACGGCTGCTGGCTTTATAGATATCACAATGCATGATCGGCGGCCGACTCAACAGGAACAGAGTGGACAAGCATAGCATATTGCATGAACACCGCTAAAAAGCCTAATCGCCAACCGGCGCCATTTCGACCATCAGCATACTGCGCTGTTGTTGTAAGATCTCTAACACAGGTCGCGTCAGCAACTCATAACGCCAGCTTAACAACCAACGCGGCAAATCACGCTCATCGCCGCCCACTGCCACATGTGACAACAGCGCATTCAGCCATTTTTTACGCAATAGCACCTCTTGTGGCACTTGAATATCAGCACTCAATTGCTCGGCATACTGCTGCACTTGCTCCAAGACATCGTTACTTTTTGGACGATATGGGCGTGGCAAACGTGACGGCCATTGCAGATCATCGGGTAAATAATGCAATAAATCCAAGATGGTTTTGCCATGCTCACGCAGGACATGCGGACGCAAATCTTTGATTTTTTGCAACTGATAGGCATTCATCGGCTGCTGATCCAGCAAATCAATCAACGTGCTATTTTTTAAAATAAAGCTTCGCGGCTGATTGGTCGCGCGGGCGATTTGCTCACGCCAGACACAGAGTTGTTGTAACTGCGCAAGCTGCTTACGGCTGTGCCGAAAATTACCCACTTCTTGATAGAGCTCGACCAATGGGGTTTCTGTACCGACTTCACGCGCATACATCCGACAGTCGTCGAGCACCCATTCCCACAGGCCACGGTGCTGTAACTGCTCACGAATCTTGGCGGCGAGTAATGGTAAATGAATCACATCATTGGCAGCGTATTGCATCTGTTCAGGTCGCAACGGCCGCGCTAACCAATCAGAGCGAGTTTCGCCCTTATCAACATGAATCCCCAGTTCTTGCTGGAGCGCTTGCTGATAACTGACCTGTAAACCATGCCCCAAAAAGGCCAAACCGACTTGGGTATCAAACAAATTATCCAGATCTTTTTGACCCGCGTAATGATGGATCAGGTCAAGATCTTCGCCACTGGCATGAAAGATGTTTTGGCGTGCATTAAAAATCAACAGCCACAGATCAGTAAAATCAAGGCTCTGACCGTCTAACAGATAGACATTACCGTCGACATTGATTTGCAGCAAGCCCAAATATGGATGCAACGTATTGACTTTAATGAATTCTGTATCAAGCGCATAGGTATCTGTGGCCGCCATCTGAGCATACAATTCGCTCAGCTCGTGCTGTTCAGACAGATATTGAAATCCTTCCATGAGAGTATCGCAACCTGATTATCTTCAAATTGAATTTAGACAATATTACACCAGTATCATCAATCAGCAATCCTTTGTTGCAATCAGCGTCAACTGATGGCAACTCATCCCTGTGATTGGCGC
>JBAQKP010000013.1:0-6540 GCA_049301135.1 Moraxellaceae bacterium
GTAAATTACCGCCCGACAATCCCGTACCTGCATTATGGGTGGTAGATTTTTCGCTGCTATAGCAGACAATTGGAGGCCAAATACGGTTGCCTAGGAAAATTTGGCCGGTCTTAAAATATCGACCTCACGCGTGAAGGCAATCATTGCGTAATGATCATAATAGTGCTTGGCCAGATAATCTAAAATTGCAGTGGCTTTTTGGGTGGTGAGCACTGTTTCGATGCGGATATTCGCAGACTCTTGTCGCTGTCCATCTCGTACACCACGGCTTCCCTTACCGCGCACGTCTGCGATGGTATAACCCAGCATCCCCAACGATTCGAGATCTTTAAGCAACACTGATTCAATCGCAGCTTCGGTAATTACGGTGAGTAAAGTGCGTTTTTCGGTGACCATCTTAGCCTCCAAGCATGCGTTGTGCCATGTAGTAGTACAACGGGATGCCGAACAAAATATTAAACGGAAAAGTTACGCCTAAGGAAGCACCGAGCGAAATTGCAGGGTTGGCTTCAGGAACCGCCAAACGCATGGCAGCAGGAACAGCAATATAAGATGCGCTGGCCGCCAACGTGGCCAATACGGTGACCCCACCCACGGACAAATCAAGTAACAGCCCACACGCCAGCCCTAAGCACGCCGAAATCAGTGGCATGACGATCCCAAAGGTGACGATTACTTTAGCATTTTGACGTAATGCACTGATCTGACGACTGACGATTAAACCCATTTCGAGTAAAAATAAGGCCAACACCCCTTTAAACAGCTCATAAAATACGGGTTTAATCGGTTCAATTCCGGCAGAACCCGCTGCCCAGCCAATCGCCACACCTCCTAGCAACAAGCTGACCCCTTTGCCGAGGAAGGCTTCATGCGCAAGGCTAGACCAGCGTGTCTGTTGACTAATGCCTTTGGCCAGTAAGATCCCAACAATAATCGCAGGGATTTCCATGACAGTCAGTAGCACAATCATCTGTGGCTCGAAAGCAATCTCCTGTGCAGTCAGCCAGCCAATCACCACTGCAAAAGTTGCCACGCTGACTGAGCCATAATGTGCCGCAGTCGCCGCTGAGTCAGCTTTATTGAGTCGGCCAAACCGACTGAGAAACCAAAAAGCAATTAGGGTTTGTACTACCCCCAACACAATCACCGCAAAAATCTGCGGTACAATCGGCAACAGACCTTGCTGTGCAAGCCCCTCGCCACCTTTTAGTCCAATCGCCAACATCAAAAAAATACTAAGCGAATCATACAGCGCAGGCGGCAGCTTTAGATCAGAACGCAACAGCCCTGCAACCAAACCAAAGATAAAAAACAGAATCACAACGTCAATCATGGTTTTTTGCGGCTCACACTGCGCACTGTTCGATATTATGCGTTATGTCAGTATGCAGTGGTAGTCAGCAACCCAGCAGGCTACAATTTTTTAGGACGCGAGTGTTTGTGGCACTTCAAAGTTGGCCTGCCGCAGGGTCAGCCAAATTTCTTTGCCCAGTTTATCAAACTGCCGCACCACCTTAACAAAGCGTTCTCGTTCAATGACATCTACCATCGGTGCAGGCAATAGCGGGTCAAATACCACTTGATGAATCGCCGAACTGCCCATCAATAATGACTCTTTGGCAGCGATATCGAGCGGCAGTCGGTCGGCCTGCTGCATCCAGTCTTGCAACTGTTGACTGAGTGTTTGGTAGGTTTGATTGAGTGCATGGCCATCCCACAATGCTTGGATACGCTGCTCAGTATGCGCATTAAACTGACTAGACACACAGACGAGTGCCTCCGCCTCCAAACCCAAATGTTGCAGGCGATCAACCACGCTGGCTAAATTGCTGCCGATGTTATTGGGGCGAATATACAAGCCTTTTTCGAGCTCACGAAAGCCTAATAGTCGCAATGCCCGCTCACGCCGCACCAGTGCAGTCCGGTCAGTACGCCCCAAAGCGTGACCATACACGGTGACATAATCACCATGCCAGACGCGTATTGCTTGATCCGCATGCCGCCATTTGGCCACGTCATCGGCGATTTCCATCGCATTGGGCCCCAGTTTATAAATGCCGCGTCCAGCGGTTTCAGTCAGTTTTTCGGACAGCAGGCGAGTCAAGGCCACTCGGGTACTGACCTCTCCAATTCCAAACAACAGACACGCCGATACCGCTTCCTTCGAGGTGAGTGGCACGCCATTACCGGCCATCAAAATGTCGAGAATAATTTTTCTTGGGGTGATCTTCATGTGGGTCTGCCCTGTCCAGATGGTTAACTGCATGATCTATCATAGCATTGTTCAGTGAACATGTGTGCATTTCTTTATTTGACATAAATATATTTTTAGAGTAATAATTAGATTGTGATTTATCCACGCCATTTTTCAGCCCGCGATCAAGGCTCTGACAAGGACGCAACCATGAGTCAAACCATACACTCAGTGCATGCCAACCCACTGGCACAAACCCACGAGGTGTTTAATCAGACACCTGCACTGGTCGATTACAATGCTTTTGAGGGTGATACTGCGCTGAAGCAGGCGTTACGACGCGAGGGTGCTGCGTGGGCAGAACCACAGCTTTTAGCCTATGGTGCCAGAACCGGCAGTCAACAAGTGATCGAATGGGGTAATCAGGCCAACGAGTTTAAGCCGCAGTTTTATAGCCATGATCGATTCGGCAATCGAGTTGATCTGGTGAAATATCATGAGGGTTATCATCAACTGATGGCATTGGGACTCGAAAGTGGCTGTCATGCGCTGGCGTGGACGCAGCCCAAGACAGGCGCGCATGTGGCTCGTGCAGCGATGGGATTGTTACAGAGTCAGGTCGATGCCGGACATGGTTGCCCACTGACCATGACGTTTGCCGCTGTGCCCGCGATTCAGACCACCGCGTCGCTTGCTGCCGAATGGCTCCCGAAAATTCTGGCGCATGGCTATGATCCAAGGAATGTGCCACATATGGAGAAGCAGGCCGTGACCATTGGCATGGGCATGACCGAAAAACAAGGCGGCTCTGATGTGCGTGCCAATACCACACAAGCCTATGCGCTCGGTGCAGAAGGAGAAGGACAAACTTATGAATTAATTGGACATAAATGGTTTACCTCCGCGCCGATGTGCGATGCTTTTTTGATGTTGGCGCAATCAAACGCAGGGCTATCCTGTTTTTTAGTGCCACGCTGGCGTCCCGACGGCAGCAAAAACCCAATCCAAGTGCAGCGTTTAAAAAATAAAATGGGCAATATCTCAAATGCCTCCTCTGAAATTGAGTTGCGTGGGGCATTCGGCTGGATGCTCGGTGCGGAAGGACGTGGCGTGGCGACGATTATTGAAATGGTCGGCATGACCCGCTTTGATTGTATGGTCGGTTCGACCGCCAGCATGCGGCAAGCCACCGCGCAGGCGATTCATCATGCAGCGCATCGCAGTGCTTTTGGGCAGCGCTTGATTGCACAACCTGCCATGCAAAATGTATTGGCCGATTTGCAGCTTGAGTTTGAAGGTGCACTCGCGCTGACCATGCGGATGGCACGGGCATTGGACAAGCCAGACGATGAGCAAGAAAAACTACTGTTGAGGCTCGGCTTGCCAGCGGGTAAGTATTGGATTACCAAGCGTAACCCCAATCATGCCTATGAGGCGATGGAATGCATCGGCGGCAATGGCGTCATGGATGATTTCATCATGGCACGGCTGTATCGTGACGCACCGATCAATGCAATTTGGGAAGGTTCGGGCAACGTGCAAGCTTTAGATATGCTGCGCGCAATCGCTAAAACACCGGCGGCATTGCAAGTGTGGTTTGATGAATTGGCCAAAACCAGCGGCCAGCACGCTCTGCTTGACCAAGCCGTCCGCCAGTTAAAAACGGAGTTTAAAGACCTTGATCAGATGCAATATCGTGCCCGTCACATCGTCGAGCACATGGCCTTAACCTTACAAGCCAGTCTTCTGATCGAAGCTGGTCAACATGTGGTATCAGATGGTTTTATTCAGTCACGTCTCGGTGGTCATGCAGAAAGAAATTACGGCACGCTGCCTCGAGGGATTGATTGTGTAACATTAATTGATCGTGGCAATCCACTGACCGCTTAACGATACCAACAGGCTGGAGTATTCAGATGAATGATCGAACACGGGTGACGGCGTTATTGAGTCGAGCGGAGATTCATCAGTTGACCACGCGCTCCGACTGGCGGGGCGCAGCGGCGATTGGCTTTACGTGGGCGGTGATTGCGCTATGTTTTGCCACAATTGCTTGGGCAAGTCAGACACTGCCGATTTGGGCGGCAGTGATCGTCATGATTGTTGCAGTGTTTGTATTGGCGGGTCGACAGCTTGCTTTGGGAATTTTAACCCATGATGCTGCGCACCGCAGCCTATTTAAAACAGCATGGCTAAATGACCATCTGACCGATTGGCTGTGCGCGCGACCCGTCTGGAATAACTTGCAGCACTACCGTCCTTATCACCTGCGCCATCACGCCAAAACATCAACGCAGGATGATCCAGACTTGTGCCTTGTCGCCGGTCTACCGACTACACGGGCATCCCTGATGCGTAAGTTTTTACGCGATATTATAGGAATTACTGGCGTTAAATTTGTGATTGGTCGGATTTTGATGGATGCAGGCATCTTACAATGGAGTGTCACCAGTGACATTCAACGAACGGATCAAACCGGTCGACGTTGGTGGCATTATCCGCGTGATTTTATCCGCAACAGTGCCTCAACAGTGCTAACCAATTTGGTATTGTTCGGCGTGCTGGCACTGACTGGACACGCGTGGCTATACATATTTTGGCTACTGGCTTATGTCACACCGTTTCCTTTGCTGATCCGAATTCGTTCGATGGCTGAGCATGCAGGTTTGACACAATCGAACGATGTGTTGCAAAACACGCGTACCACGCAGGCCGGTGTGATTGCTCGTGCCTTGGTCGCACCGATTCGAGTGAACTATCATATCGAGCATCATCTGATGGCCAGTGTCCCGTATTTTAATCTGCCCAAAATGCACCAGAGGTTGCGTAGCGTAGGTCATGTTCCGCGACCACCAAATTATTGGCAGGTATTTAAGTTGATGTCGAGTCGTGACTCTGCGAGTCTGCTAAATCGGCGCTAAAAACGCTGATTTTTACCTGAATCTCGTGCACACAAAACAATCTTGCAAACAGCCCTCACTCAACGCTATTGTATGTAATGACTGCTGGCACACCCAGCAGCCAGATTATAGGAAATAATACTGTTCTGGAGCATGGAATGCATAAATTATCTCAATACTGCTGGGCAATCGGCCTCGCTTGCGCCAGTACGCTACTCAGTGCCGAACCGGCCAGCGCACCAATCTCGACGGATATTGCCGGTTACTGGCGCAATATCGACGACGTGACCGGTTTTTCAAAAGGCATTGTGCATATTCAGCCGACGGCGAATGGCACTTACTTTGGTCGGATTGTCGAAATTATTCCTCGTCCGAACTATACACCGATGGAGGTGTGTAATAGTTGTCCTGAGCCGTTTACCAACCAAAAAATTCTGGGTCTCACTGCGGTTTGGAATCTAAAAAGCTCACCCAGCACTGATCGTGGTTATACGGGTGGCTATATTATTGATCCGTTAAATGGCAAAATTTATGCGGCAGAACTGCGCGTGAGTGCTGATGGTCGACGGCTAACTGTGCGCGGTAACGTGATTGGCGCACGCATGCTCAAGCGCTCGCAAGTCTGGATTCGTGAGCCAAATTACACACCCAAATACACCTTCCGCAATGTTCAATAACAGCACCAGCACATGCCGCGTCGTACACACTGTAGCGACGCGGCAATTTCAGCGGGATTAATCGGTGACTTTGATTTGATTGACCACACAACTGGTCACCATGTCACCCTCGACGTTGACCGCAGTCCGCACTGTATCCAGCAAGCGATCCATCGGCAACAAAATCGCAATCGCCTCTGCGGGCAATCCAACTGCTTGTAGCACCATCACCATACTGACCATGCCTGCACTCGGAATGCCCGGTGAGCCAATCGCAGTCACAATCGCTACAAAAAACACCACCAATTGCTGCCCAATGGTCAGTTCAATTCCAACCAAATTGGCCACAAACAAGGCTGCTGCTGCCTCATATAATGCCGTGCCATCCATATTGATGGTTGCGCCAAGCGGCAATACAAAGCCAGCCACTTCCGGCTTCACCTTTAAACCCTCGGTAGCACAGCGTAACGTCACCGGCAAGGTCGCCGCACTTGATGAGGTGGCAAACGCCGTGATGAGGGCGGGACGACTCGCCCGCCAAAACTCGCGCGGGCTGATACGGGTCAATGCATACAAAATCGCCGGTAGCACCACTGCACCGTGCAGCAGCGTGGTGAGCACCACCAACAGCATAAACGCCCCCATCGTCATCAGTAAATCCAGACTCTGTGTGGCGGTTAGTTTTAGCAGTAAGGCAAAAATCCCAATCGGTGCAATCCACATGATCCATTGCACGATCTGCATCATCAGTGCCAAAAACTCTTCGAACAGTGCCAGCACTGTACGATAG
>JBAQKP010000014.1:0-4518 GCA_049301135.1 Moraxellaceae bacterium
ACATGACTTATTGTGTGGCGATGAGCCTTGAGGAAGGGCTGATTTTTGTCAGTGATTCACGCACCAACGCCGGTGTCGACCATATTGCAACTTTTCGGAAGCTGCATCGGTTTGGCATCCCTGGCGAACGGCTGATCGTGATGCAAACGGCAGGTAATTTGGCCACCTCACAGGCGGTGGTGACCAAGCTGTTTCATCAGATTCAAGCGGATCTGAGTCAGCATCTAAACAATGTCAGCACGTTGTTTGAAGCGGCGAGTTTGGTCGGCGAGTGCATGCGTGAGGTGATGCGGCGTACCGCGTCATTGTCGAAGAGTGATGAATACGACTTTTCCAGTTCGATTTTATTAGGCGGTCAGATTAAAGGCCAGCCGCCCGAACTGTATAATATTTATCCGCAAGGCAATTTTATTGCTTCGACACCGGACACGCCATATTTTCAGATCGGCGAAAGTAAATATGGTAAGCCGATTTTGGATCGTGCCTTAAACTACAACAGCACGTTGGATAAAGCCCTGCGCTGTGCGTTGATTTCGTTTGATTCGACCATTCGTTCTAACTTGTCGGTCGGCACGCCGCTGGATTTGTTGGTGTATCGCAAGAACAGTTTTGATTTTCCAGAAGGTCGTCGTCTATATGAGAGCGATCCGTATTTTTCGATGATCCAAAAGCAGTGGTCGGATGGTTTGCGTTCGACGTTGTCGAGTTTGCCACCACCACCGGATGATTATTGGCGTTAGGCAGGTGCTGATCAGTTAACGCTAAAAAGTCCTCAATTTGAGGACTTTTTAATGGGTGCGCCAAAAATTGTTTATTGCGGCGACTTAGCGATGATTGCGATGCTGCTCATGTTGCTGGCGGGCACGTTGGCTGACCCATTGTCCGTGGTTGTTGCGCTTGGCGTGTTTGATATGTTGATGGCTATTGACGGAGCGATAGCCTGAACGCTGCCGATCCGCACGACGTTGTTGGTCGAGCCGGATTTTTTCTGCTTCAGCACGATCTATGGCACGCTCTTCGGCAATTTTACTGCCGAGCGCGACCCCGCCAGCACCACCCAGTGCCGCGCCGATTTGTCCGCCATACACGGTATTGGTACTGTTGCCGACACTGTAACCCGCACTGCCGCCGAGAATGCCACCAATCGCTGCGGCTTGACGTTGCTCTTTGTCATTGCTGGCAATCGCACCGCCCGCACCCGCACCGATGCCAGCACCAATCAGTGCGCCGGTTTGACCGCCGAGCTGCTGACCCACAGTTGCACCAATCACCCCACCGAGTGCGCCTGCGGCGGCAGTGCGTTCGGTATTGGCATGGCTGGGTATGCTGAGCGCAAGGCCGAGTGCCAGTACGCTGCTGAACCAGATCGTGCTGCGTTTGCTGCTGTTCATGAGAGTGCTCCTCAATAAGATAGGCGAGACACCGCACGGATGTCGATGACTGATGAGCACCACCTTAGCCGATCAACATGCAAAAATTGTGTGCCGAATATGGGGGTTTAGACCAGTTTGGCGGCAGTTTGGTGCATCTCGGTACGGTTTTGGCCATGCCGTCACAAAAAATCGCCGGCTGTGTTGTGTTTGCGTGTCGCTCGGCTTGGTGGCAAACTACTGCCCCGTTGTGAATGCTGCATTTGTTGCGTCGGTTCACGTCTGATGGTTGTTGGAAGATCGAATCATGAAAGCCTCACTGCGCCTCCGCCTTGATCAATTGTCTGATCGTTTTGAAGAATTGACTGCGCTGCTGTCTGATCCGAGTGTGATCAATGACAATAAGCGCTATCGTGCCTTATCGCGCGAACGTAGTGATCTGGAAGATATTGTGTCGGTGTGGGCGGCGTATCGGCAGGCCGAGCAGGATCTTGAAACTGCCGAATTGATGCGGCTGGATCTTGAGTTTCGTGAAATGGCCGACGAAGAAGCCGCACAAGCGCGTGCTGATATCGAGCGGTTCGAGTCAGAACTGAATCTGCTGATGATTCCCAAAGATCCAAATGACCGTAACGCAGCGTTTTTGGAAGTGCGTGCCGGTACAGGTGGGGATGAAGCAGCGATTTTTGCCGGTGATTTATTCCGTATGTATAGCCGTCATGCCGAAAAAATGGGCTGGAAGGTTGAAATCCTATCGGAAAACTTCGGTGAACACGGCGGCTACAAAGAAGTGATTAGTCGGATTGAAGGCGATGGCGTGTACGGTCGCTTTAAGTTCGAATCAGGTGCGCATCGGGTGCAGCGCGTGCCAGAAACCGAAGCGCAAGGCCGCATTCATACCTCGGCCTGCACGGTCGCGATCATGCCGGAAGCCGACGAAGATATTCCGGTCGAGATCAATCCGGCGGATTTACGGGTCGATACCTTCCGTGCCAGTGGCGCGGGTGGGCAGCACATTAACAAAACCGACTCAGCGATTCGGATTACCCATATTCCGACTGGGACGGTGGTCGAATGTCAGCAAGAGCGTAGCCAACACGCCAATCGCGATAAAGCCATGAAAATGCTGGTCTCGCGGATTGAGCAGGCCAAGCGTGACAAACAAAACGCCGAAACCGCCAGTATGCGCCGCGATTTGGTCGGTTCGGGTGATCGTTCGGAGCGGATCCGCACCTATAACTTTCCGCAAGGGCGGATGACCGATCATCGCATTAACCTAACGCTGTATAAGCTGGATGCGGTGATGCAGGGCGATTTGGTCGAATTACTCGACGCGTTGCATCGTGAATATCAAGCCGATCAGCTCGCGCAATTGGCACAGGATAATGGCGGATGACCGTCACCGAAGCGATCGTCTGGGCAATGCAACCGCATAAAAATAGCCTAAGTGTTGTGTCGGTAAGCCTCGAAAGGCGTGATGCTGAGGCGGTGCTGTTACATGTGATCGATAAAACGGCTGCTTTTTTGAGGACATGGCCAGATTTTGCCCTGAGTGATGAGCAAGTGACGCAGTATCAAAGTGCCATCATGCGTCTTAGCACAGGTGAACCACTGGCGTATGTGTTGGGCGAGCAGGCGTTTTGGACATTAACGTTACAGGTCACGCCGGATACTTTGATTCCGCGGCCTGATACCGAGCGCTTGGTTGAAGCGGCGTTAGTTTGTATGGCCGCAGCACAAGGCCGCGTATTGGATCTCGGTACGGGTAGTGGCGCGATTGCGTTGTCACTGGCTAGTGAGCGTCCGGCATGGCAGGTGCTGGCGAGTGATTTTTCGGCAGCGGCTTTGGCGGTAGCACGTTCCAATGCGATCAAAAATAGCCTAAGCAATTGCGAATTTCGCTGTGGGTCGTGGTTTGATGTTGTAGACGAGAGTGAAAAATTTGACCTGATCGTGAGTAACCCGCCGTATATTGATCCTGACGATACGCACCTAGCCGCTTTAACACATGAGCCGATCACCGCTTTGACTGCGCAGCAGCAGGGGCTGGCGGATTTACGGCAAATTGTGGCGGGCGCGGGGCGGCATTTGCTGGATGCTGGTTGGTTGTTGGTTGAGCATGGTTATGATCAGGGGCTAATCGTGCGCGAGTTATTTACGCAGGCAGGTTTTGTGCAGGTCGATACCTTGCGCGATTATGGCGGTAATGAGCGGGTGACGCTGGGGCAGTGGGTGGTTTAGAATCGGTTCTAGCGGTTAAAAGAGAAAATAAAGATGGCCAAAATCCGAGTAGGTAACGCTAAAAAACAACCTGTCAGGGTAATTTTAGAGCCGTGGGCTTCTGAATGGATATTAGATCCTGACGATTACCTGGATTTTATTTCTGTCACGAAAGGCGCACAAAACGGATGGTTTATGGTTGAGGATAGTAGCCATGGCCTGATCGTTTGGGCGCAAGAGGCTGGTATGCTGGTTCATGTATACGATTCAAAAGGCCATTTGATAGACTAATCCAGTTCGCACGAAAATCCTATTCGCCCTCACAACACAAGCGAACAAACTGTGGCTCTCAGCAATACTAAGATGATTACCCTATATGCAGATATACTACCCACATTCATGTCCGATTGTTGCCGAGTTGCTATGTCCCCCGAATCCTTTAGCGATGCCGAGTTACTGCGCTATAGCCGCCAGATTCTGCTACCGGACTGGGATATTGACGCGCAGCTAAAGCTAAAATCTGCCCGTGTACTGATGATTGCCCCATAATCTTTGAAAACCCACATCCTCATCATGAATGCCATCGTTCAGAACCCGTAACGCTTTTTGCACATTGTTTGATAGACAATTGTGGCATGTTGATCTGGTACAAATCAGTGATAAGCTGCAAACGCAACATGCAAATGCATCTGACTGAAATGCTGACAGATCTGTGGAGTAGCAGACATGCCTAAGCTCTATAAAACCGAACGTGAATGGCAACGTGAACTGAGTCCAGATGAGTATCGGATCACCCGCCAAAAAGGCACCGAACCTGCGTTCACCGGACAGTATTGGAACAGCCACACCGACGGCGATTATCATTGCCGTTGTTGCGGCGCATTGTTATTCGCCTCGGATGATAAGTATGACTCCGGCAGTGGCTGGC
>JBAQKP010000015.1:0-1514 GCA_049301135.1 Moraxellaceae bacterium
TATTTGGCACTAGCCGAGGGCAATGTTGCAGACATGGAATCGGTTTTGACAGAAATGACTAACCCAAAAAATGCCAAAATTAGAAATTTTGAATTTCCTTTTGGTTTAGAGGAAAGGTTGTTCTCAGGCTTTGCGACTTTATACGCGAAACTTGCATGGCGACATGGCTATCAGTTGCAGGTTGACAGTGTGTGGATTCCTCAGGCGTGGCTACCCGTGCAACCACTGGAGCGTTATGAAGAGCCTTGGGAGTTTATGCGTGAGTTTGATATTTTTACGCCATTTGAAGGGGGATTTGCTCAGTTTTCACCAGTAAAGCGGTAAAAGCGGATATATACCGTCAAACCGAACCGACTGGGCTACACACGGGCGGCATCACCGCCGTCAGCAACTGCAAGCGCCCCGTCACCACACCTTTTAACGTAATCAACTGATCGGCAATCTGCTGCAACGTCGCCGCCACGCCCTGCACCAGCACCACCTCCATCACCTGATTACCCGCCAACTGCACATGCAACGAACTAATCACCTCCGCCAAATACGCAGACTGCACATGCACAGCAGAACGATCATACAACAGTTTGTGCTGCTGTTTTTGCACCCCCTGCGTCGCCAAAAACAAAATATACAGATCGGTAACTGAAATGACTGCCCTAAAAATGTGACGATGTATACGCTTGCTGAACGTGTATCTGATTTTTGGCTTATTGAGTGTGACCGTTGCTTATGAATACTGCTGTTGTTTGGAGTTGCGTTGAGCGAATTGGAAGTATATCAACAGCGCAATGGTTGTTGCTGGCCAGTATCGGACTGGTACAAGTGGCACAAGCATCCGATCAACAGATCCTCGCTGCACTACAGGCTGCACAGCGTAATGACACGGTGGCACTAGATCAGCATGCTGCACTGATGAAAAGCAGCGGCAGTGTACTCGCCAACTATCCTGAATACCTCAAGTATAACGCCAGTCTATCTGCTCAGCCGGTCGATGCGCTGATTGCTTACGCCAAACAAAACCCTAATTCAGCATTGACCGAAAAGCTGGTGGCCGACTATGCCGAAGCGCAAGCAAGCAGTGGCCGTTATGAGTTGGTGCGCCAAGTCGCGCCGTATGTGGTGAACCCCGATCTGAGCGAACAGTGTGCCTTGGCACAGGCGCAAGCCGCCGGTGGTGATCAAATCAGCTTGGTGGATTTGCGTGAACAGCTCTGGCTAGAAACTGGCAAAATACCGAGCCTGTGCCAAACCGTGAACAGTCAGTTGTTGCGCAGTGAGCTGACCACGCCAGACGAGCGTCAGCAGCGGTTGTGGACGATGTTGCGCGTGGATAATCCTGCGGCTGCGTTGGATGCCGCCGCTGCGCTACAGATCGGACTCGATCAGGCGACCTTAAGCCAAGTCTCGAAGAATCCAGATGCCTATTTATTGAATCCAATCGTGAATAGTCCGGTTGAGCAAGCGCTGTATTTGTACGCGTTGGCGCGGGTGGCCGAGCGAGCAACCGAAGCCGCAGC
>JBAQKP010000016.1:0-4785 GCA_049301135.1 Moraxellaceae bacterium
GGACAATACGACTTTATTTAGTCACGAAATTTAGTCGCGAAACCGAAATAACGGTTGCCCAAACTGCACCACATCACCGTTCTTGACCAAAATCTCTTCGATCACACCGCTTTGGGTCGCTTCAATCGGATTCATGATTTTCATGGCCTCGATGATGCCGAGCGTTTCACCGGCCTGAATGGTCTGACCCAACCGCACAAACGGTGGCTCACCAGGGCTGGGTGCGCCATAAAACACCCCAACCATCGGCGATAGTTCGACCGCGCCGCGCGGGGTTTTGGCGATCACTGGCGCTGCTTCGGCACTGGCCAGCGGCATTAAGCTAGTTTGCGCAATCCGGCGCGTGAGTGAAATCGACTGATCGCCTTCTTTAACTTCAAGCGCTTGTAGATCGGACTCGATCATCAGCTCAATCAGTTTTTTAATCTTACGAATGTCCATACAAACGATCCCAATGATATAGAGCTAAAACAATCACACTCAGCAGCGATCTGACCGACAGGGCACGAGCATGCCAAATGGATCTGACAACGGCGTGACATCTGGTGTCCACCCATTTGGCCTAGTGTCCTTGGCGGGTGATAAAGCCTTGCTGTTGCAAGCGACTAATCGCTGCCATCAGCGCGAAGTAATAGCCATCCACGCCTAAACCAGCAATCACGCCCACCGCCTGATCGGCCAGATAGGAGTGGTGGCGGAAGGTTTCACGGGCATGCACGTTCGATAAGTGTACTTCGATAAACGGGATTTTGGTGCCGAGTAATGCGTCACGCAGGCCAATCGAGGTGTGGGTTAGTGCGGCGGGATTGATCAGAATAAATCGCGTGCCATCAGCAAAGGCCTGATGAATCCGATCAATCAGCGCACCTTCCCAGTTGCTTTGCAGATGATCAAGCTGTAAACCGGCTTGTGCCGCATACTCAACCAAGCGCAAGTTCACGTCAGCCAGTGTGGTATGACCATAGATGTCGGGTTCGCGCTGTCCGAGCAGATTGAGGTTGGGGCCGTGTAACAGCAAGATATCCGTCATGCAATGCTCTCCAAGTCGTACTGAGTCTTACCGGCTGCCGTGTGAGGATTATTTCTGGCAAAGATCCTCTCGTGCAAAGATCGTTGCGTGTGAGGATCCTCTATCACGCGATCAATTCGACGACCCTCAGCATACACGACTGATCATAATCGACACGATCTTGCCAGATCGTCGCAAAAAACGCCATTTCAGCGTTATTTTAGCGCAAGATTGCCAAAAACAGCCAATCGTTTAATCGGAAAAAGCCATTAGAAGCGGTCGATTGTACAAAATGCAACAAATGTAACACCAGCCCGTGCGTTTAACCGAACAGTCAAACAGAGCCGCAGTGCATGAGGATGTGGCGTGTTGTGAACGTTGGGTATTCGGCTGCATCGGCAGATTGTGGTAATTGGCTTTGCAGGCCGAAATCTTCGTGTTAAGCTCAAACCGCTTACATTCAATTGACTACAGGTCGTGTAGGCCAAGCTCAACCGAGCAGTCCATTGTGTGGACAGCAGGTTCAGCTTGAAATCACCGAATGGATTTGCACCGGATTTGCTGAATGCTTCACAGAAGTGACAACCACGATAAGCTGCTTTGTTTCAGTGTGGGTAGCTTTCTCTGCTGTCTTCAACGCCGGACTGTCCTTTTTTACAGTGTTGCTTGAGGATGAAGAGATGACAGCACGCGAGCAGGGTGTCGTAAAATGGTTTAACGATACCAAAGGATTTGGTTTTATTCAGCGTAACAGTGGCGACGACGTGTTCGTGCATTTTCGCGCGATTCGTGGTGACGGTCACCGTAGCCTACGCGACGGTCAACGGGTTGAATTCACGGTAGTAGAAGGCCAAAAAGGCTATCAAGCCGAAGATGTCAACGCGATTGATTAAATGATCTGCTGTCTGATCTGCCGTTTTGACGGCGCGTTGTGTTGACCGACGGATGTTGTGTCAGCATATGGTGTGTGATCAGGTCAGGCAAAATCGTGGTCGCTAAGACCGGTGTCGTATTGTGGTCTGCTATTCTGTTTTTTCGCCGCTCATACCGTTGTTGTGTGAGTGGTTTTTGTTGTTTGGAACATTTAAACAGCCTGTGTTGTGGTGTGCGATGACTTCGCCACCGTGCAGGATGTCGAGATTTGTATGCATTTAAATTTTGATTCGCTGAACCTTCATGCGTCATTACGTCAGGCGATTGCCGATTTGGGCTTTACCCAAATGACGCCGATTCAGCATCAGGTGCTGTATTACACCTTGGCGGGGCATGATGCGATTGGACGGGCACAAACCGGCACCGGCAAAACCGCCGCTTTTTTAATTAGTATTATTAACGACTTGCTCAGTCACCCGATTCAGGATGAACGCTATCGTGGTGAGCCGCGTGCGTTGATTCTTGCACCGACCCGCGAGCTGGCACTCCAGATCGAAAGCGATGCCAAGCAATTGCTCAAACACACTGATCTGCATGTGCTGACCCTACTCGGTGGAGTGGATTATGACAAACAGCGTGCGCAACTGGATCGCGCATTTGTCGATATCGTGGTAGCCACACCAGGGCGCTTGATTGACTTTTTAGAACAAAAAGAAATCTGGCTGGATCGCTTAGAGTTTTTGGTGATTGACGAAGCAGATCGACTGCTCGACATGGGCTTCATTCCGGCGGTCAAGCGCATCGTCCGTGCCGCACCACCGAAGTCAGACCGACAAACCCTGATGTTTTCGGCCACCTTTAGCTATGACGTGTTGAATCTGGCGCAGCAGTGGTTATTTGAGCCGGTGACGGTTGAGATTGAGCCGCTGAAAACCACCAGCGAACAGGTCGAACAGCGTGTCTATATCGTGTCGAAACGCGATAAAGAACGCCTACTGAAAGAAATCCTCGCGGCTGAACCGATTGAAAAAGTCATGGTGTTCGCCAATCGCCGTGACCAAGTGCGCAAGCTGTACGACCGCTTGAAGCTGCAAAACTATAAAGTGGGCATGTTGTCTGGCGAAATCACGCAAGACCGTCGTACCAAAATGCTCGATCAATTTAAAAATGGTACAACCCAAATCATGATTGCAACCGATGTGGCGGGGCGCGGTATTCACGTCGATGGCGTCAGTCATGTGATCAATTATACCTTGCCAGAGCAGCCAGATGACTATGTGCATCGGATTGGCCGGACGGGTCGGGCAGGCGCGACGGGCGTGAGTATTAGTTTTGCGTGTGAGGATGATTCGTTCTTGCTGGCTGATCTGGAAAAAGCGCTCAAGCACAAACTGCCGCTGGTACGTCCAGAAGGGTACTAATGTATACCCATGAAAATCGGCAATTACACCCTTAAAAATAATCTGATCGTCGCCCCGATGGCTGGGGTGACCGATCGGCCATTTCGCACCTTGTGTAAGCACTTCGGCGCAGGCCATGCAGTCAGCGAGATGATGGCCGCCGATAAAATCTTAAACACCCGTAAAAAATCCCTGTATCGTGCCAACTTCGATGGTGAACTTGCGCCAATTTCGGCGCAGATTGCCGGTTCTGATCCGCTTAAACTGGCCGAAGCAGCACGTTATCAAGTTGATAATGGCGCACAGATCGTCGATATCAACATGGGCTGTCCGGTCAAAAAAGTCTGTAACAAGCTGGCCGGTTCGGCGTTGTTGCAAGATGAAGATTTGGTCGCACGAATCCTAGACACGGTAGTGGCTGCGGTGGAAGTGCCGGTCACCCTAAAGACCCGTTTGGGTTTCGTCAATGGTCAAGAAAATATCTTGCGAGTGGCGCAACGTGCCGAGCAAGCGGGGATTGCGGCGTTGGCGCTGCATGGGCGCACGCGTGAGGATATGTACAACGGCGCGGCGCGCTATGAGTTGATTCGTGCGGTTAAAAGCACCCTCAGTATTCCGGTGATCGCCAATGGCGATATTGATAGTCCCGAAAAAGCCAAGTTTGTGCTGGATTATACTGGTGCAGATGCCCTGATGATTGGGCGGGCGGCGCAGGGTCGGCCTTGGATTTTTCGGGAGATTGCGCACTATCTGGCGACAGGGCAACGGCTTGCCGCGCCTGAAGTGGTCGAAGTGCGGGATGTGCTGCTGGGGCATTTGCAGGATTTGTATCAGTTTTATGGGGAGTATTCGGGCTGCCGCATCGCCCGCAAGCATATTGCGTGGTACACCAATGGCTTATACGGCAGTAATGCATTCCGGCAGGCGATGTATGCGGAGGAGTCCACCAGCGGGCAGGCGCAGGTGGTGACGCGGTATTTTGAGCGGTTGTTGCAGCGCGACGTGCGGTTGGTGGAAGGGGTGGAGGATGCGGTGGGCTTGGACTGATCACGTTTGAGTCATGGGCTTTTATCAATCACAATTCAGCATAGCTTCAGTACCGTCTTTAAGCCAATATAGCTCAGTACAGTTGGGGTTGGCAGTACTTGGACGACGTGCCACGTCCTGAGCGTTAATCGCTTCACCAAGCGATATGATTCCGGAGTTATTGGTGTCCATGATGCGAGGCGGTAGCGGTGATAGTTGAAGTAGTAAGCCATAGCAGCCCGCTGTAACTAGCAATATCAAAGCCACAGAGATCCATTTTTTATCGCGTCGCATTATCAATCCCCCTAATCACCTTATATTTTGAACAGATTTTGCAAATAGCCGTTTTGATCGATTTTTCTCAGATATTTGCTTTCGTCCATCAGTGAGGATACTGACACCAGTCTATTCCCTTCTTCGTATTGGACTTGGTATGTGGCTGAATCGAAAAAAGCCCTAAGTATGACCCGAACATCC
>JBAQKP010000017.1:0-3550 GCA_049301135.1 Moraxellaceae bacterium
GCGTGGACTCGATGGGAATCGGTTGATTGCGCGCTTGCAGTTGGCCGCGTGCTTCTTGTATGGCGGCATCAACGTCACTTTGCAAAATCGCGGTGTTGTCCACCACCACCACCACGCGGTCGATGACCGTTTCGGCGTGTACGGATGCACTGCCGAGCGCCAAGACCAGCAATGTGGCAGATAAGACACGGCGCTTGGCCGCAACATTTAACGAGACTTTGACTAGCGAGAGTTCCACGTGTTTTCTACCTGCGAATAACCAATAATTTTCTGCCGAAGCAGGTTAGCCAAATTGCCAGACAAGCCGCCCAGACCTTTTAAGGTGACTTCAGCCATGATTAGACGGCGCGGTTTGCTTTGGCTTGGATCATCGAGATCGTTAAAATACGACCGACCATACAGCGCCATACGCCAGCAACAGCCGTCATAGTCTAAGCCAAACAATCCATCGCGTGTCACTTGTTTATCTAAATCATACTGAAGATAACCAAACGCCCGCCATTGTTGATAAATCGGCTGAATCAAACCCGCGGTAAACTGTCGCAATGCTTGCTGACCTTCTGCCATGACGGGTCGCCGCTCGATCAGGCCAGCATGGTACAACTGGCCATGTGGGTGCTGATAGTTGAGTTGTGTCATCGTGCTGGTGTTATTGCCATTCGACTGCCACAGAGCGGTCGCATCGACGCGCAGATGCTCGGTCAGTTGTGACGACAGCTCCAACGCAGGCCCTGAGGTACGCGCGGTCGCAATTGGATCGGTCGCGGCAAGCCGTACCCGCCGATCCTCAAAATAGCGACTTTGGCCTAAGCCTAAACGCAGCAGTTCGAGCCCCTCATCGTCATATAGTCGATGCACCACACCCAGCGTCACAAAATGATTGTCTTCGAGTCGATCATGCCCAATAAAGCGCTCCGTGCGAAACAGCTGGTTATAGCTACGCGAGATCGGCGCACTGTCATAGTTCGGAAAATCATCTTGATTTTCGTAATGAGAATAAGCGTACAGCAGCCGTGGCTCTAACACTTGTAGGTAGCGCCCTTGTCGCTCAAATGACAGCCCCATATCCAGACTAAACTGCGGCACAAACGCACTGCGCGCTGCATCATCTTTGCCACGATTTTGGCTGTCTAAACTGTCTTCATCATACTGGTAGTAGACGTGTTTGGCTGATATCTCAGGGATAAGGTAGCCCCATGGCCGCCGCAACGGATAGGCGGCTTGCAACTGGTGGTAGGCGCGCACGCCACTGTTTTCGATGCCAGAACCGTCTTGAATACTCTTTTTAAAGTAGGCGCTATCATGCTGTACGCGGTACTGAATGCCATCGACTGATGGGGTTTGGTAGGTCGCTAACAGTTGGGGTAGCCGCGCATAGGGACGATCAATATCGGCCACGTCAGGGTCGATGGTCTGAAAATCCTGTATCCGAAAGGTGGCATTGAGGCCAGTGAATCTTGGGCTTTGATAAAACAGCGACAACGACCGCTCTTGGTTTAAGGTGTTACGCACCAGTGGATCATCGCCGAGATCGGCAAAGTAATCCTTATCAGAGACATAGTTTAGATCGAGCACCGAGCGCAACTCAGGCCGAATCGACCAGTCGTGGCGCAAGTTGGCGCGCTGTCGATCACGGTTAAAATAACTCGGATCAGACGGCAAGTAGCCTGCTGACAAAATCGCCATCCCATAGTCAGCCGACAAACCGCGAGCTTCGGCTTCGAGCATCGGATTGCGCTCAGTCAGCAAGCGCGGAGTCAGGGTCAGATCGTACTGTGGGGCAAGATTAAAATAATATGGGGTAGCCAGTTGCACGCCGCCGTCATTGGTATAGCCGATTTTAGGTGGCAAAAAACCGCTGCTGCGCCGGTCGTCGATGGGAAAATTAAACCACGGTAGCGTCACAATCGGCGTGTCATAAATATACAGCGTGCTGCGCTTGGCCGTGCCGCGACCGGTCTCGGTGTTCAGTTCGAGTTTATCGGTTTTTAGCATCCAGACCCGATTGTCCGGTTCACAGGTCGAGTATTCGGTGTTGCGGAGGTTGATCGTGCCTTGGCTGTCGCGCGAGAGTTGCTCGGCGTTGCCATGCGCCTGTAGTGACTCGCTGATATAGCGGCTGTTGCTGAATTCGGCCGATTGGTCTTTCAGGTTATAGCGCAGCTTTTCGCCTTCACTGACGATACCGGCTTCGGCCAAGCGCACCTGACCTTGTGCCTCGACAATGGTTTGGCTGCCGTCGAGTTGAATGCGGTCAGCACTGAGCAGTCGATTCGGCTGGGTCAGGCGGACTGCACCGGACAAATTTGACCCTGCGGTCGGGTGATAATAGCCGTAATCAGCGGTGATGCTGATCGGGGTTTGGTCAGCCGGTAGCGGGTGGGTATCAAGTGCATCAGCTTGGGCAGCAGCAATCGGTGTGACCCACACCCCACGGCAACTCGGCGACGGTGGGGTGCGCCGCGCAAACTGACCCCCCAGCAGCTCCTCAGCTTGTAATGCATTAAACGCTTCGCGGCTGAGATAACCGGCCGGCGCAGTGGCGGCAGCTTCGGTTTTGGCCGTCAGTGAGCTGCTATCAACTGGCTGAACCGATGACTCGTCAGTGGTTGCGTCAGCGGACAAGTCAGCAGTTGGCAGCAGCGGTTGTTGTGCTGTCGCACCGAGCGGCGCTTCTGGCTGTGGTTGTGGCGTTGCAGCTTGCGCATAGGCGGTATTTGCACTCAGGCAGAGCATGGCCAAGCACAAAGGATGCAAAACCGGCCATGTGCGCGGATGCACTTGGCGGACAGGCAATCGAGATAAGAATAAGGGCAAAGCAGCAACTCTCAGGACGCGCAACGCGGAAAATTCCGAGCGTGGTAGGTCGCATCATAGAGAAAAAACAGCGAAGCGGCTACACTCTGCGAGGGCTTAAACCACGCCGACCGTATGGGTCGCCGATCAGCCGATGAATTTTTAATTTTTTTTGACATTTTTTTGATAAAGGATGCACGCAGCATGACGTCTTTACGCGATCAAGCCATGAGTGAGTGGGTCGCTCAACAGTTTTTAGGCGCAGCGATTGAGATTGCACCGTTGGCCGGTGATGCGAGTTTTCGCCGCTACGCGCGGATTCATGTTGATGGCAAAAGCTGGATGCTGATGGACGCGCCACCGCCACAAGAAGACTGCCGTCCATTTGTCAGTATTGCCGAGATGTTACTGGCACAAGGGGTGCGTGTGCCGAAGATTCTGGCGCAAGACCTTGAGCAGGGTTTTTTGTTGCTTGAAGATTTTGGTGATACGGTGTTGTCTGCGGTACTGTCGGCGGACACGGTCGATCAGTATTACCAGCAAGCGATCAATCAGTTGATTGGTTTACAAAAAATCGCAGTGCCTGCCGCGTCGGCACTACCAGACTATCATCCTGAAAAATTGATCAGCGAAATGCGCTTGTTTGATCAGTGGTTTTTGCCGCAGTTTTTGCAGATGCAATTGAGCCAAAGCGAGCAGGAGTTGCTGGCGCAAACCTATCAGTATTTGGCCGAGCAAGCACTGTTACAGCCGC
>JBAQKP010000018.1:0-14756 GCA_049301135.1 Moraxellaceae bacterium
CCTCACTGGTGGTGATGAGTACGGGGCTGTTTGTGCTGTTTTTGGCGGGTTTACGCTGGTGGAAAATTGGTTTGTTTGCGGGTTCATTGGCGCTGATTATTCCGATCATGTGGCAATTTGTCATGCACGACTACCAAAAACGCCGTGTCCTCACGCTACTCGACCCTGAAGCAGACGCACTCGGTTCTGGCTGGAATATTATTCAGTCCAAAATTGCGATTGGCTCAGGCGGCTGGTTTGGCAAAGGTTACCTCAACGGCACGCAGTCACATTTGCATTTTTTACCAGAAGGTCATACCGATTTTGTGATCGCGGCGTTTACCGAAGAATTTGGATTTTTTGGGCTGTGCTTGCTGATGCTGCTGTATATGTTGCTGATCTTCCGTGCCTTCCAAATCTCTTATTTGACCTATGATAACTATGGTCGCCTGTTGGCTGGTGCAATCGCTTTGTCGTTCTTTGTCTATGTTTTTGTCAACATGGGCATGGTCGGCGGTATCCTGCCTGTGGTTGGGGTGCCACTGCCTTTTATTAGCTATGGTGGTACAGCGATTATCACCCTAATGGCTGCTTTTGGCTTGTTGATGTCGATCAAGACCCATCGTTAATGCCAATATTCCGATTTTTTGACAAAAACACATAAAATGTTACAATTAAGATCAAAAATTGATCAATAAATCTGACCGGTGTCGATTTATTCAGCTATTTTGATTTTTTTTTGGACATTTGTAGACAAGCTACTTAGGATTCAACTGAGTAAGCCGCAGTCTGGTGTACATCAGGTCGTCTGGTTTACGTCCACTTTCCCTGAATTTCTGTCTGGTCTAAAGGACTCGAACAGACCCAAAACGGAGTCGCAGTCATGTCAAAAATGACCTATACCGCGCTGGCACTGTTTCTAGCTTGCAGCCCAATGGCAAATGCAGAGCTGGTGCAATCTCAGCCACTCGCCAATACGACTGATAGCAGTTCGTTGGCAGGCTCATTATTAGAGCGCAGTGGCACGCCGAGCAATCTTGCCGTCACCACCCTACCAAATCTAACCAACACCCCTGTTAACAGCAGCGCACGGCTCGCTACGACACCCATCAACAGCGCAAAAGCGACTGTGATGGTTAAAACCGAAGAATCTGTCTCGATTGCGGTACGTCCAACACGCGAAGTGACCGCCAGCAGAAAACCGGTAGTGGTTGAAGAAGACGGTCTAATGGATCGGATGAATGTGCTCGCAGCACAAACTGTCCGCCGCTTTAATCAAAGTGGCTTGGCCTCGTGGTACGGTCGCCAGTTCAATGGCCGCCCAACCGCGAGTGGTGAGCGTTTTGACATGCACGGTCTGACTGCCGCACATCGTTCACTGCCACTCAACTGTTATATCCGCGTGACTAATCAAGACAACGGCAAAAGTGTCGTGGTTAAAGTGAATGACCGTGGCCCCTTTCATGGCAATCGTATTTTAGATTTATCTTACGGTGCAGCACAGCAAATCGGTATCACCAGTCGTGGTGTCGGCAATGTCACCATCGAGCGGATTGATCCACCAAACGGTAAATAAACCGACTCAGATCAAAAAAAGCCCTGCAACGCGATACGTTGCAGGGCTTTTTTGTGGGTGTTCATTCAGCTAGATGCGGTCAAACCACCGTCAATTTAAGACCGGCTGCCTGTGACAGGCTGACAAAATTTGGAAAACTGGTCGCTACCGTCTCTGTGCCATTGATCTGGATCGTACCGCTTGAGCGCAGCGCCGCCATCGCAAAGCTCATCGCAATCCGATGATCATGCTGACATTCGATCACTGCACTACCAAATACGGCTGGATACTCACCCGCCTTGCCTTTACCCTGAATGATCATCCCATCTGGTGTCGGTGTGCAATCAATCCCCAGCGCCAGCAAGCCATCAGCCATCACCTGAATCCGATCAGACTCTTTCACCCGTAGCTCTGCCGCACCGGTCAGGACGGTTTGACCTTCGGCGCAAGCAGCAGCAACAAAAATCGCCGGAAACTCATCAATCGCCAACGGCACTTGGTCTTCAGGAATATGAATGCCTTTCAGTGAACTGGCTTGAATCCGAATATCGGCGACCGGCTCGCCGCCTGCCATCGCTTGATTTTCGAGGCTGATGTCAGCGCCCATTTGCTTTAAGATTTCAATCACGCCAGTACGGGTTGGATTAATCCCAACTTGCCGCAGTGTCACGTCAGAGCCAGCCGCAATCGCTGCACCGACCATAAAAAACGCCGCAGACGAAATATCCGCTGGCACTTGAATGTCGGTTGCGGTGAGTTTGCCACCGCCTTGTAAGCTGACCACGTTGCCGTTGACTTGTACGTCATAACCAAACGCCCGCAACATCCGCTCGCTGTGATCACGGGTCGGTTCAGGCTCGACCACGGTGGTCGTCCCCGCTGCCCATAGACCGGCCAACAAAATGCCGGATTTGACCTGCGCCGAGGCCATTGGCAGATCGTAATGAATGCCTTGTAGGGTTTGGCCGCCCGTCACGCTGATCGGTGGCGTACCACGCTCACCGGTGGTTTGGATTTTTGCACCCATCAAGCGCAGCGGTTTGGCGATGCGCTCCATCGGGCGTTTGCTCAGCGATGGATCGCCGGTCATCACCGTGTCAAACGCTTGCGCCGCCAAAATCCCCGACAGCAAGCGTGTGGTGGTACCGGAATTGCCCATGTACAGTGCACCGACCGGCGGCTTTAGGCCATGCAAGCCCACGCCATGAATCGTCACCTCGCCGTTTTTAGGGCCTTCGATCACCACACCCATGTCACGGAAGGCTTGCAAGGTTGCCAAAGCATCCTCGCCTTCCAAAAAGCCCGTCACGTGGGTCGTGCCTTCAGCCAGCGCACCAAACATAATCGAACGATGCGACACCGATTTATCACCAGGGATCGCCAGTGTGCCGTTCAGTGTGCCGCCAGCAGCAAGCAAAAATTGTTGAGTCACAGTCGTGGTTTCCATATTTTCCATGTAGGGGGTTTTGGCCAGCATATGACCAAAATGTTTACGCGCCGCTTGCGCACGGGTCAACATCCCGATCAGAGGTTCAGAATCACGCTGCGCAATCAGTTGTCGCAACGTGGCCATTTGGGTTTCAAACGCATCCAATGCCAACAACACCGCATCCCGATTGGCTAAAAAAATATCATGCCACATCAGCGGGTCACTGGCCGCAATACGGGTAAAGTCACGCAAGCCACCGGCTGCGTAGCGAAAAATTTCGAGATTATTATGGTTACTGGCCAACTGTTCAATCAAATTAAACGCCAACAAGTGCGGTAAATGACTGGTTTGCGCCAAAATCTCATCATGCTGCGCGACGGTCATGCTCAAGACCTCAGCCTGCGCTGCCCGCCACAAGTGTACTACCCGCTGTAGTGCCACAGGGTCGGTTGACGGCAGCGGGGTTAAAATCACCTTATGATGCGCAAACAACTGCGCATGGCCAGCCGCCACACCGGACTTCTCTGCCCCTGCAATCGGATGTGCCGGTACAAAGCCACTCGGCAACTGCGAACCAAACACCGCCTGTGCGGCCGCAACCACATTGCCCTTGGTGCTGCCGACATCAGTAATAATCGCATCAGCACGCAGTACCGGCGCAATCGCCCGTAATACCGCTTCGGTGGCCTGTACCGGCATCGCCAGCACAATCAAATCCGCATCGCGTGCCGCATCGGCTGGATCGGCAAAGCCGAGGTCAATTACCCCAAGATGTAACGCCTCGGTCAAGGTACTCTGCGAGCGGGTACTCGCCACAATCTGCCGTGCCAAACCTTGTGCACGAATCACCCGCGCCAGACTCGACCCAATCAAGCCCAGTCCAATAAAGGCCACTCTTTCGAATTCAAAACACGGGGCGACCGATGCTGCTGCTGAATCAGACACGCGATGTATTCCTCTGTCCGGCCATTTTAAAATCTCTAAAAACCGCGCCAGTATAGCAAAAGCCATGAAAATCTGGCCGTAAATCAGCCGTCACAATTGTGATTTTGGGACATTCAGATGGCCTAGCTTCACATTGATGTTTTGGTAGATCTCGCTACTCTATTCCTTAGTCTTAATGCTATTAAGTTTCGAGGTAAGATCATGGCACGCCACTTGTTGCAACCCCGTCAGGTTCAATTTGATCTGAGCCAGTCGCCCTTGCATTGGATTCCCAATGATCCACTGGCCAGCCATCTGATTAATGGAATTAACCTGCTCCTGCCAGAAGGTGAGCTGTGGTTTTGTCGTGTGTATAACCAAGCGCTGCCACTGATTACCGATTCTGATCTGCGAGAAGAAGTCAAAGGCTTCATCCGCCAAGAAGCGATTCACTCACGTGCGCACAGCAAGGCCGAGCAATTTTTGCAGCAACATGGGATGTTGACGCAACCATTTCGTAGCAAAGTCGAGTGGACATTTAAGCAACTGCTCGCCGATAGCCCCTTTAATCTGCGTCCACTGAATAATCCAATGCTGGAAAAACGCTGGTTGATTTTTCGGGTTGGGGTGATTGCGGCGATTGAGCATTTTACCGGTGTACTCGGTCAGTGGTGCATGGACAATACCAGTTGGGACAAGGCTGATCCAACGATGGCGGATTTGTTCCGGTGGCATTTGGCTGAAGAAGTCGAGCATCGCACAGTGGCGTTTGATTTATTTGCGCATTTATGCAAAACCGAATTGGGCTTTTATATCAGTCGTCAGGCACTGATGGCGTTGGTATTTCCCTTGTTTATTTATTTCCTAACGGAAGGTGGTCGTTCTTTGGCGCGGCAAGATTCTAGTCAATACGCGCAGTGGATTGGTCGGTCGTCGGTTATTCGCCTATTGTTTGAATTGGAGCGAGTCGGCAAAACCACTGAAAACGTGCCGACCTTTAGCTTCCTCGTGGCGGCGACGTTGCGTTGGATTTCACCACGCTTTCACCCGATTCATGAAGGCAATACCGAACAGGCGCTGGCTTATTTGGCTCGTTCACCTGCTGCACAAGCGGCGGCTCTGCGGCAAGCGGCTTAAAAATTTGGCACCAAAATGAACTAACGTAGGTCGGATGGTGGAGGCATTCATCACTATTGCTTGTGGCTGGCTTCACGCCTTTGTGACTTACTAATCTAATCTGCACTAGAAGAAAGTGGGATGAAGTGAGAAAAAACGGGATGAGGTGGGATGAAGCTAGTATTTGCAAGGGTTTACGGGTGATAGCTGACTGATCTGGGTTTTTGCGTATTTATGCCTACATTTGCACTAAAAAAACCGCCCGTGAGTTTGGCGGTGTTTTTTACGTTTTATTTTGCACTAGATCGGCTTGATCAGTGATGGGTGGCGGATTGTAGTGCGGCGTGTACACAGCCGAGCGCAGCTTCTACAACATCTTCCCCCGTGCCTTCCATTTCTAACGCTATGACAACCCCACCTTGGTTGATGCGTATCGTGATCTTGCAGGGTGTTACTGGTTCTGAATTGGCTTTTATCATTTGGATGATGTTGCCTAGGTCAGTGGCGTTCTGTGGTTTGATCATACGTTATGCAGCACTCCTTATCAGCAGTTCTATGGTTGGTCGCATCTCATCTGGATGCGGTGCGTTAGCGTATAGCTGGTAAATAGCTAAAATCAAGTGACTTTTTTGTTTTGGCGACATTTTGCGCCGTGTTTGTTCCAAAACCGCCTCTAAAGTTTCAATAGATATTTCAAGCACCTGCAAATTCAGGCTGGTGGTGTCGCTTTTTGCATTTAACACGGGTTGTGCTGTCGCCTGCGGGTATGGCTCGCCTATGCCCTCTTTAAGCCATATCGGGTCACAGCCTATTGAATCCGCCCATGTTTGCAGGGTGTTGGATAACGGGCGTGTACGACGCGATCTGGAGCTTTGAAAGGTGGATTTGTTAATGCCATAACGTGCTGCCCATGCAAATGGCTCTTCACCATTCATAAGCTGCTCCATACGTTCCCAGAATGCTGCTCCAGCTTCCTGCTTTGACTGCTGTTTGTTTTGCATAAGACCACCAGTGTTTAAGCAAAAGCGTTATGCAAAGAAAGCCTCGTTTTGCAAAATAAAAAACATACTGATTTCAACAACATGCTAGAAATGAATGCTTTCCAGCCAAATCAATATGCAAAAACCATTACATTGAATACTTTTGCATAATACTATGGCGTTAGAAGTGATGAACAACACTTCAATTTTCCAAAAAAATAGCCGATTTGGCTATGTGGTAAGGGATGAATCATGAGCTGGCACAAGCAAGACATTAAGGCTGCTATCTACAAGCGGGGCTATACAATGGCTCAACTTGCTAGAGAAAATCAGCTTTCTGAATCCACTGTCCGTGATGCCTTAAACCGTCCAATCGCAAGCGGAGAGCTTGTCATATCAAGGTTTCTCGACATTCCCTTACATGAACTGTGGTCTAAGCGTTGGACTAAAAACGGCCAGCGCATTCGCCCTCGTTACGCTGACAAGCATAGCACGCAAAAACGGGGAATTGCTCAATGAAAGTCTATTTTAGCATTCAAGAGCTTTTGAGTATGCAAATTCAAGGCATGCCGAACAGTCGGCAGGCTTTTGAATACCGCGCAAAAAAAGAGGACTGGGGCTTTCGTGAGGTCAAGTCCAATGGACGAAATGGCTCGCGCCGTGAATACCTTGTCCCAACTGAAGTGGCTATTGCTGTGCATCAGCAGTTGCTACAGCAAGCCGCTGATGCTGCCCCCGCCCTGCCCGTTGTCATAGACCAAACCCAGCTACCCGCTGTGGTTGCACCGTCCCAACTTGCAGACTGGCAACGCCAGTGTGCCGAGGCTCGGCTGGTGCTGGTGCGTGAAGTGCAGCAACGCATGAAAGCGGGTGGTAAGAAAACTGCGGCTTTGCAGTCGGTTGTCGATGATGCGTCAGCAGGTGTGTTGGCTGCGCATTTACAGGGTTTTGTATCGATTGCCAACGCCCGTGCCGGTGATGACCGTGCTATTTCACGCCGTAGTTTGTTCGAGTGGGTCGGTCTGGTTGAACAGGCCGAGCAGCACAAACAGTCGGCAGTGGCCTTGCTTGCACCGAAACCACGTGCGCAAAAGATTCCAACGTGGGCGGGTGCATTGCTGAAAGTCTGGGGACAACCGCAAAAACCAAACCTCACCACCGTGCTGGATATGCTGCCGCAGTTTTTGCCAGCCGGTGTGGAATGCCCAAGCTATTCACAAGCATATCGTTTTTTGAGTGAGAAGGTCGGCAACGTGGAGCGTGAAAAAGGCCGGATGGGTAGCCGCAGCCTGAAGAATATCCAGCCCTTTATCCGCCGTGATACCACGATTTTGCAGCCGTCGGATGTGTATACCGCCGACGGCCATTGCTTCGATGCTGAGGTGGCACACCCAAGCCACGGGCGGCCATTCCGGCCTGAAATCACTGCGGTGGTCGATGTGGCCACGCGGGTGATGGTCGGTTGGTCGCTGGATCTGGCGGAATCAGGTTGGGCGGTGTTGGATGCGATTCGGATGTCAGCCACGCACTACGGTGTGCCTGCGGTGTTCTATGTTGATAACGGGTCGGGCTACAAAAACGATCTGATGAAAAATGAAGGGCTTGGCTTGCTGGCACGGCTTGGCACGTCGAGTGAACACAGTCTGCCGTACAACTCGCACGCACGCGGGATTATTGAACGCAGTCACCAGTCTGTGTGGGTTAAAGCAGCTCAGAATCTGCCGACGTATATGGGCAAGGACATGGATGACCAAGCCAAACAGCAGGCGTTCAAAGTGACTCGTAAGCAGATCAAGCAGTTTGGGCAGTCCAATCTGATGCTGCAATGGTCTGAGTTTGTGCAGGTGGCCGAGCGTGTGGTGGCTGAGTACAACAATAATCGGCCACGTCTTCACACACCGATTCCAATAACTCTGCCTGCCAGCCAAACAACTGTTGGATCTGGTCATGCTGGGTTTGCACTGAGGTTTTCCAGCGACGGTCTGGCTGTTCTGGTCGCAGCCGATACAGGTTAAAGTTGATCGGGACAGCCAATGCGGTATCTGAGCTGGTGGCCAGATACTCAATCAGCAGGTGGTAGCGTTCTTGCACGGTCAGGACGCGTGCCAAGGCTTCATCATCCAAAACAGCGGCTAAAAATGCAGTCAAACGACGCTCATTCTGCTCATACGGGATACGGGCGATGTTGAGGGCTTCACCGATCTTCAGCTCTCGCAGGGAGCGGCTGACAGCTCCACAATCGATTCGATAACGACGCAGCATATGGATTACCTCATCCCTGCCCATTCCGGCGCATCGAGCGCAGTACGGGAGGTGACGCTAAGGGTGATTTGGGCAAACAGCCGGTTTAGATCTGGATCACGCTCAACCACTAATGGCGAGCTGATCGTTTCAATCAATAAGGGTTTGTAGGTTCGGCCAGCGTATTGAATGGCCACAAACGGTGGCACTTTGGATGGCCAGAGGCTTTGCACCTTCTCCTCAACAGTGCCAAATACAGCCAACTGCTGGCCGTCCACTTTGACGATGCCTATCAGTATCTGAACAACATGGATCTAAAAACCAAGATCCAATCGCAGCCACAACCCCACGTCCAAGCCGCACCCGTGATCGACCAAGAGTTATTACGCCGCTTTGTGGTGAACATGCACTTCTTGCGAAGCTGGTGGGCGCACTACCATGCAGGGATTAAAGGCATCAATCCGCACGCCGCTGCATCGGTGCATGAACACTTCATCTCAGGATCAGTTGACGCAACCACGATAGCGCGACACATCGGCATTCAGATCCCGCACAACTACATCAACTACTACCCTTGGAACGCCGACAACTACGAACGCCAACGCTACTGGGAAATTCACGGCAAATCGAATAACTAACTGACCATGTAAAGGAAGCCCCGCTGAAATGTGGGGCTTTTGTGTGTTTGGTCTGCTTCATACCATGATTTTTAACAGCTATTATTCAAAACAAAAGTGCTGCTACAGTCGTTTTCGCAGCACATCCTTAAAGCTACGCTCAAGAACATCAATCGCCAGCCAGCGCTCAATTTCTTCTGAATCACGGAAATTTTTATCATTATAGATTTCCCACAGACGACTCAATGTGGCGAAAGAATAATCCCGTGAAACAAGGTAGCAAGTGTTATGCACTTCAATTTCACCTGTCTGGATGATTTTGTAGTACCACCCAACACAAGCATGATCTTGCAAAAATTTCGCTACGCCACGTTGGTTTAGCTGCGTATCAATTTTCCAACATGGTCTACGCGGGCGGGTAACCTGCATCTGTACCGAGCCTATTTGATAAATATCCCCGATACAGACATCAGACTCTTGCATACCCGATACGATCAAGTTTTCTCCAAGCATGCCCTCGTAAATGACCACCGACGGAAACGCCTGCCTGATCAAGGTATACGCGCGTTCAGGCATTTGATGCACGGCCTGAAGTTGTCCTCCGTGAAAGAACTGGTCAGCCTGTTCATCACCCACACAGCCTGTCGTCGTGATTGTGACCTTATCAACCGAGCATTTGTTGATAGCACTGGTTTGCTCTCGAGCAAAGGGTAAGGCTTCACCGATTTGGAGTCTTCGCACACTGCCACAGCTTGGTAAGTCAGACATGTTTTTCATCTCTCGCATACATCAACGACTGTCGAAATGCCGACAGCTAGGAATGTCAAGGCTACTGATTTTCGGCCAATCGAATGACTAAATATAATAAACCCTGCTGAAAAACAGGGCTTCCCACATCAGGCCATCAAAGGATGGATGCTGGTTTGAATCTCCAGCCCTGCCGACTGTTCAGCCAGTTTTAGATCATACTGACTTTGTAAATTCAGCCAGCTTTGTGCATCACCACCAAAATATTGCGCCAAACGCAAGGCTGTATCCGCCGTGACACCACGACGCTCACGCACAATGTCGTTGATCCGTGCAGGGGTCACATTTAGGGCTTTGGCCAAAGCATTCGCACTCATACTCAGTGGTACAAGATAGTCTTCACGCAGCACTTCACCCGGATGAATTGGTCGCATACCATTCTTAAACATGCTCATAGCTCCTCAGTGATAGTCCACAATCTCGACGTTATACGCACCGTCATTTTGCCAAACAAAACAAATACGCCATTGGTCGTTGATCCGAATACTGTGTTGTCCCTCGCGGTTACCACTGAGCTTTTCCAGATGGTTGCCCGGAGGTGAGCGCAAAAACTCGATACTGACAGCCGCATCAAGTTGCGCTAACTTTCGTTCAGCGACACGCTGGATTGCAGACCACTTGCGAGTTTTGCCTGTTGTGAACAGTGTCTGAGTATCGGCACATTTAAAGCTTTTGATCACACGGGCGCACTCTTAAAACATACATTTATCATATACCGATAAACAATAAGCCGCAACATGTGCGGCTTATCAGTACCTGACCCAAATAGACTACGAATGCGCAGCACTCCGATAACAGGCTGCACTCGCCCCTACTCGGACGGCGTGAGCTCGTCTAGGTTATCTTCAGTAATGGCATCCATCGTCATCAGTACCGCGACCAAAGCCGCTTCACGGATACTCCAGAACAACGCTTGTGCAGCACGTTGATCAATCGGATCAGCCTCAATCGAATTGGCCATATCAGCGGCCAAGCCATCAAGGGCATGCTCTCGGTGAGTCGGGAATTTCAAACCTTTACCAAACATAATTGTGTACTCCTTAGCGTTCGACGGTAGTGGTCAGGTAAGACGCACGGGCGGCAGTCTCACAGCGACGATTAAAGATCACGTCGGAGGCATCGTATTGGCCATACCAAGAATGTGGTTTCCGGATCGACGATACCGACATTCAGCGCAGCCGAGAAGCTTTCAAACGCACCACTGCCCATCGCCACCTCATGCAGACTGCGCAAGCTGCCACGTCCTGCACCCGATGTTTCCAACGCACCGGTGATCTCATACAGCACACGACCGTCATCAGGATCACGCCAGATCAACTGACAGACAATATCTGCCAAAGTCAGCGGCGCACCAGTGGCCACACCTTTACGCGCAGTAAATGCAATATCGACCTGCACGTCGTCATCAAACACATCCAACATGACGTAGGTAATGTTTAACTTACTGTTCAAGACAGGTGAAAAGCCGATTGCCGTATCACTGACACTGATAGTGTAGGCAGGCAAGGTATACCCTAATAGATCCATTACACACCCTCCCAGATACCTTCAGCTGAAATCACACCACGAATCCGTCGCACCCAGACCTGCGGCACACCAAGATCCAATGCGTCTTGCACCACCTGATAATCTGGATTGTCTGGGCTGTAGCCAAGACGCGCCCGAATAGTTTCCTTGGTCACCGCAAACATCCGATCAATCCGACCACGCTTAAACCGACCGACCACTACGGCAACAGACAGATCAACACGCGGCGCACCGGTACTGTTGTCTTGCACGCCGCCATACTGCACCCCTGGCGCAGCACCTAAAATCTTCGTGGTTTGAAAAGTCATATCACTCCACCTTGTCTAAAATCGGCGGTTGGTCGACCGCCTTGAGATACTCAGCACCTGCGAGGTGATTGAGCTGCTCAAGGTTACGGATCACGGTGGCGCGGACTTGTGGGCTGCTGATCTTGATCTGGGTGGTACGATCAACAGCCAGTAGCGTTCGGGTGCGTGACTCAGTAATGGCTTTTACGCCAATGTTCAGCACCCAGAGGTCTAGCACTGGAGCGGTTGGTGCTGTGCTATCCACCGGCGGAGCTGGAGTTTGATTTTCCAGACTCGCACCTGCTGCTGAATCCGTTGCTTTAGATTCAGCGTTCCCAGCACCATCACCTGACTGCTCAGGTGGCGCTTTGGGTTGGTTGGCAGTATCAGCAGCAGATGTTTTGCTATCCACCGACGTGGCCGGAGTTTGATTTTCCAGACTTGGATTACTGGCCGTTGATGCGGTCGATGTCGCTGCTACACCACCACCAGATGCAGCCGGAGCTGCACCACCTGTTTTTTTTGTCATGATTGCGATCCTCAAAAGGCTTCAGGGCATTGGGCGATTAGCCCAACTGTGGCAGGTTGATCATGTCGATTAGCCACACACCTTCGGCGTATTTCTGGTGCGGATTGACATCAACGGCACGCCGACAATAGAAGCCGACACCCTTTTCAAACGCCTTGTTGTTCAGCTCAATAAAGGTCGGCGGTACGGCACTCATGCCGACACAAGGATTCAGCTCAGGGCGGGAACCGCGTGCAATCACCATGATGGTGGCAGTGGTTGCATCTTCAGGCAGGATGGCTGCTTGGGTTGGCAGGTGATACAAGCCACGACCATCGACCCATTTGCCCACACGGGTGACGTTGCCGTTATTCATGCTTGCGCCTTCGACCAGATCAAAAGCGTCACTTTCAGCCAACACCGACAACAGGATGCAGGCATGGTCACCGGCGATGATGTCAGTGGAGCCGTTATCCAGCGTATGGTTGCGGATATTCAGCGCAGCAGCACGCAAGGTGGTGTTGATAAAAGCGATACCGTCAGCCGTGTTGTTATATGACGCAGCAATGCCAGGGTCAGCACCACGCGCATAGTCAAACTCAATTACCCGACCCGCTTGCCGTGCTTGTAAGGCCAGCAGGTAGAACAAGTAAAGTTTTCTTCAAGGTAGATCTTGGACTGAAGCTGTCCCATCGCAGCAGCTTGTGGTGACAGCCCCAGCTCGTTCTGCATCTGGGTTTGTGCATCGACGCTGATATAAGTCTGCGCACTGCTGGGTACGGCAAAGATCGACTTTTTCTCGTAGGCAATTTCAGAATCAGGACGAGTCAGGATCGGATTTTTACTGTTGTCTTTGCGCTCAAAGTCAAAGATCACTTCAGCATGTGCCGCGTACATACCCCAACTCGCTTAATATTCTATCCACCTCATCGCCTGTCACCCGTCTATGTCTAGGTTTGGCTGATTTTGGCCGCTTGACCCGCGCAAATGGATTTTCCTTGATCCAGTACAACTCCTTAACAGCGTAAGTAAAGGCACTGGCAATCAGGTTCATATCGCGCCGTGCCGTGCTTTCTACAACCTCGGTCATGCGCTGATTACGCCAAGCCGTCAGCATCTGTGGCGTAATTTCAGATAAGTTTTTACTGGCAAGGTCGGCATAGTCACGCAAAAAGGCTTTAATGCGCTGCGGCTCAATGTCAGCACCTTTTTTGGTGCTCGACACCTTTTGGACGTATAGCAGCAGCAATTCGGACAAGGTGTGGTTAGGCAATTTTCCTTCTGAAATGTTTCGTTCATCGTCTTTTAGTTGGACGATTTTGCGCGCCGCCCAATCGTGACACTCAAGCGACGTGTCAAAAGTGGCATTGTAGTCCTGACCTTTATACATAAAGCGGACGCGCCAAGAGTCACCGCGCCGTACAGGTTTGGGCAATTTCATGGGTTGATTCCGGGCAAATGGGTCGCTTAATTTGGCATGTTTTGACGGTTTTGAATACACCAAATCGCCCATTTTCACCCATCTGTATTTTATTTTGACTCTAATTACTGCTTAAGTGTTTGTAAAATATGGCGCGCCCGGCGGGATTCGAACCCACGACCCCTGCCTTCGGAGGGCAGTACTCTATCCAGCTGAGCTACGGGCGCGTTTAGGTCGCACATCATAGGCAAAAACCAACGCAACGTCCAGTCTGTTGTGGTTTTTTTTGCGCAATCCACAAAAACCCACGCAAAAGCTGTACAGGGGGCGCTTATCTATTTATGCGTGGGTTTTTTTAGGTATAATCGCGCCAGACTTTCTAAACAATCATGAGGCCTCTGCCGTGAAGAAATTGGTGATGCTCGCATCCTTCGGCCTATGTGGGCTGTCGACATTTGCTGTTGTTCAAGCACAACCTGAAGCAGCGCCAGCCGCTGCGGCGACCACACTGCCTGCGGCAACGACTGCCGTCACAGCAACACCTGCCGCTGCGACCACCGCAACAGCACCGGCGACTACAGCAGCCCCCGCACCGGTTGCTGCTGCACCTGTCAAGCCAGCTGTCAAAAAACCGATTCCACAAGATCCACCGCATGTACAGCGCATGGTTGCCCTTTACCCTGATTTGATTAAGCGGATTGCGCCCTATGGCAACGCTTGTGTACAAGGTAAAACCTGTAGCGTCAGCGTACCTGTAGTTGCTGTGGCATCGACTGGTGGTGCGCCGAAGAGCGGTGAAGAAGTGTACCAAGCCGCGTGCACCACTTGTCACTCGGTTGGCATGCTAAACTCGCCGAAGACCGGTGACAAAGCCGCTTGGGCTCCCCGCATCGCCAAAGGCAAAGAAACCTTATATACCCATGCGATTAACGGTTTTAACGCGATGCCAGCGCGTGGTGGTGCAGAGCTGTCTGACCAAGAAGTAAAAAATGGCGTGGATTATTTGGTGTCTAAAGCCCAATAAACCCAGTCATATTCAGCAGATCGCGCGGCGTTTGGCTTACAGGCGTCGCGTTTTTTGTTTTTTGTCCGATTATTTGCTCTGATTCTATGCAGTGTTTGTACAAATCATCTGGCTAAACCACCCAGATGCCTCGAAGATGCTGCATCTCCATTCTACGAGGTAGTATTCACATGACGCCTGCTTTAGCGATTCGCGACCTGACCAAAACCTATAAAAATGGTTTTAACGCGCTCAAAGGGATTAACCTCACCGTCGATGAAGGTGATTTTTATGCCTTACTCGGGCCAAACGGTGCAGGCAAATCGACCACCATCAGCATCATCAGTGCACTCACCCGTAAAA
>JBAQKP010000019.1:0-3467 GCA_049301135.1 Moraxellaceae bacterium
TTGCACTATCGTTAGCGGCTTCATTGAGCAGTGGTATTGTCCATGCACAAAGCATCGCAGTCGCCGATTCTCTAGCGGCGTTTTGGTCGACTGATGCCGCCAAGAAAGCACTAGAAGACATGAACAACGGGATTAAGCCGCAGCGTGATCGTTTGCAAGCCCTGACCAAAGAGATTGAAGATCTGCGTAAACGAGCGACTGCTGACCAAAAAGTCATGAGCCAAGCGGATTTGCAGCGTTTGCAAAATCAAGCCCAAGCCAAGATTAATGAGTACAACAGCACGGCAGAAGGCGTGCAAAAGCGCATTGAAGAAACCGAGGCGAGCGTACAAAGAGCCATGATGCCAAAAATGGAAAAAGTGGTGGAGGAACTGCGTAAAGAAGGTAACTACGCGATTATTATCGAGAAAAAATATGCGATTTGGGCAGATCCAACCGTTGATCTGACCAAAAAAATCGTTGATCGCATGAACGCAGCGAAGTAAGCCATGCCGATGCTGAGTTTGGCCGCGTTAGCCGAGCAACTCGGCGCTGAGTTACGGCTTGCGGATGCGGGGGGGACGGCTGATGATCTGATCACTGGATTGTCGGCGCTAGCCACTGCGCAAGCGTCACAGCTCAGTTTCTTGGCGAACCCACGCTATCGCAGTCAGTTAAAACAAACCAAAGCCGGTGCAGTGTTGTTGCGGCGTGAGGACTTGGCTGATTATCAAGGTCATGCCTTGATTGTGGACAATCCATATGCTGCGTTTGCGCGCTTAAGCCATGTGTTTGATCTGACGCCCAAACGTCAGCTACTGCGCCACCCAAGTGCAGTGATTGCAGCAGATGCGCAGGTTGATCCTACTGCGTCGATTGGTGCCTTTGTCGTTGTCGAGTCGGGTGCGGTGATTGGTCGCGGTGCAGTACTCGAAGCGGGTGTGCAGATCGGCGAGTGTGCTGAGATTGGCGCAGACTGTTGGCTAGGCGGTCATGTGGTGGTGCATCATCGCTGCATGATCGGTGCGCGCGTCCGCATTCATGCCGGTGCAGTCATCGGTGCGGATGGGTTTGGGTTTGCCCCGCACGCAGGACATTGGCATCGGATTGCGCAGATTGGTGCAGTACGGATTGGCGATGATTGCCGGATTGGTGCAAATACCACGATTGATCGTGGGGCGTTGTCTGATACGGTGTTAGGCCGTAATGTGATCGTCGATAATCAAGTGCAGATCGGGCACAACGTTGAGATTGGTGATCACACGGTGATTGCAGCCTGTTGTGGGATTGCGGGCAGTACGCAGATCGGCAAGTATTGCGTGCTGGCCGGTGGCGTTGGTTTGGTTGGGCATATTCAAATCGCCGATCATGTGCAGATCACGGGCATGACGATGGTCACTAAATCTATCGAACAGGCGGGCAGTTATTCGTCTGGTACAGCGATGAGTAAGACCCCACACTGGAAAAAAATGGCCGTCCTGCTGCGTCAATTGCCTGATTTGGCGTTACAGCAGCTTCCAATGCAGATCAAGCATATGCAAGCGCGGCTTGAACAGTTAGAATCGCGCATTCTTGATAATTAGTTGATGTGATGTGCTGTCTTCGACAGGCTCAGACAACACGTCCTCAACTGCCTAGCGAAGCTGCTGCCATGACTGCTGAAGTAACGGTGAGCTTGCCCATGCAAGCCACCACCATTCGTGAATACCTGCCACAACGTTATCCAATGTTATTGGTTGATCGAGTGATTGACCTCGTGCCGAATCACTCGATTACCGGCATTAAAAATGTAACGATCAACGAAGAGTTTTTTCAGGGGCATTTTCCTGAGTTTCCGATCATGCCCGGTGTGTTGATCCTAGAGGCGATGGCACAAGTCGCTGGCGTACTTGGCTTTGTGAGCACAGGGAAGCGACCCAGTGACGGCTATATGTATTTGTTTGCGGGTGCCGATAAGCTGCGCTTTAAGCGACAGGTCGTGCCCGGCGATACGTTGACCTTATATGCCGAAGTACTGATGGTACGCCAAAGTATTTATAAATTTGCTTGTCGTGCCCATGTCGGTGATGAGCTGGCAGCGAGTGTCGAAATTTTAGTTGCAGAACACCGTGTGGAGAAAACAGCGTGAGGCAGGACAGCCCAAATATTCATCCAACTGCGATTGTTGATCCGACCGCAATCATTGACCCCTCGGTCAAAATTGGCGCGTATAGCATCGTCGGCCCGCAAGTGACGATTGGTGCAGATACCGTGATCGCGCCACATGTGGTGATCGACGGCTGGACGCGAATTGGTCAGCGTAACCGTATTTTTCAGTTCGCGAGCATCGGTGCAAAATGCCAAGATCTAAAATATCAAGGTGAGGAAACGTGGCTGGAGATTGGCGACGACAACAGCATTCGTGAGGCGTGTAGTCTGCATCGAGGCACGGCACAAGATGGCGGTCTCACCAAGATCGGCAGCCATAATCTGCTGATGGTCAACACGCATATTGCACATGATTGTGTGATCGGAGATCACTGTATTCTGGCCAATAACGCTGGTATTGCCGGTCACGTCCATATTGGCGATTGGGTGATTATCGGGGGTAATTCTGGTGTACATCAGTTTTGTCGAATCGACTCGTTTAGCATGATCGGCGGCGGCAGTGTGATTCTTAAAGATGTGCCTGCTTATGTGATGGTGTCGGGCAATCCAGCCAGCGCACATGGCATGAATTACGAGGGCATGCGGCGGCGTGGCTGGTCATCCGCGACCATCAACGCGCTACGTTTGGCCTTTAAAGTGGTGTATCGCAACCAGTTGACTACGGCACAAGCGGTGACGCAGCTGACCGAAGAGTTTTTGCCGAATCATCCGGAAGTGCAGTTACTGATTGATTCACTGCAACAATCGACGCGTGGGATTGTGCGCTGAGTGTGGCTGATGATGCTATGAAATTCATTCTTCGGCATGCCTCGTCTGCTGATATAGCTGCATCAGATCTGCCAGCGAAAACGGCCAATATAGGCGTTGCTGGCTGCTCTGTAGCACAGGGATTTGCTGTGCCAAAGCGTTCATTTCTGCTTCAGGTAACGCCGCAATGTCGATGATCTCCAGTTGGATGGCGCGAGTATCCGCGAACTGTTGCAGTGACTGTTCCGCGTGTTCACATAAATGGCAGCCAAGCGTGCCATATAACTGCCAATGGGGTTGCGTCATTGCTGAGGTTCCTTCTGTCAAATCGGCATGAACGATCTGGTCTATGGTAGCATTTTGCGGATCAATTCAATTGCAGTGTTGGCATGAAAAAACTCTTGGTTCGACTGAGCGTGTTGTTGGTGAGTCTGTTGCTACTGGTGCAACTGAGCCTGTTTGCCGCATTGCTGCTGTGGCGGACACAGCCGGTCGAGCGCAGTATGTTCATGTATCGCTATATTTGGTCAGGCGCAGCGCCAGCACTGCAACATGAGTGGGTTGAGAGCGAACAGATCAGTGCACATCTGAAA
>JBAQKP010000020.1:0-3317 GCA_049301135.1 Moraxellaceae bacterium
GTCGGAGACTGCTTTGGCCTGCTCGGCTGAATCGGTCGCCGCGCCCACACGCTGTAACCACGTCAGCACGCCTTCATTGGGCAGGCGCTGTAGTTTTTTGCGTTGTAAGCGCTTGGACAAGCGCACCAGCGGTCGATCCACCACATGCCAGACTGGCCGCCGTCGCCACCACAGTATTAATGCAATCACAGCGACCACAGTGGAAAACGCGCCAAACATCACCAACAGCTGCGAGGTCATTGAACGCAAACCAAACCATTTAAACAACTGATTGGTCTGTTTATCTTGATCAAAACCCACCACATCACGCTGCCAGAGATAACCGGCATAATCCATCAACTCACGCGCTTGCCCCAGCAGTTTAAACTGCTGATAACGCAACTGTGCAGCCGCACCATCGCCGAACAACGTGGCATCATTGGTCATTTGCCCCATGCCCTGCTCAATCCGCTCAGGTGCAACCGCAGCCGTCGGATCGACCCGTACCCAACCGCGCTTCGGCAGCCAGACCTCAGACCATGCATGCGCATCCATCTGGCGCACCTCCCAACTTTGACCGTCCCGTCCAGCTTGACCACCTTGATAACCCACCACGACACGCGCTGGAATACCGGCTGAACGCATCAAAAAGGTAAACGCCGACGAATAATGCTCACAAAAACCACGTCGCGTCTCAAATAAAAACTGATCTATTCGTTGACCCGCCAACCGCGGCGGCTGCAAGGTATAGACAAAATTTTGTTGGCGGATCCACGCCAGCACCGCTTGCATATATTGATCGGGATCACCGTTGGTTTTGCGCAGTAAGGCTTGCGCAAACGCCTGTGATTGCGGATTCGACTGGGTGGGAAGCTGTAGATTGGTTTGCCGCAACCAGTCCGGTAGCTGGGTATCCAACACCGCCTGTCGATAATGCACCAGCTTGAGGTCGTGCCGCTGCCGAATCGGCTCACGACTTTGGAGTGTATAATCGCGGGTCAAGCCCAGCGCCGCCGTCGGCTCGGCATACGACAGATTTAATGCAAATAGCCACTCGCGCTGCGTCGGCTCCATGCGGATCCGATACTCCATCAATTCTTGCTGCGGCAATAATAACGACTGGCCAACCCACGGCGGTAACTGTTGCCCCGTCCATGCCGTCATATACTGCATATTGGCAGGCGACTGAGGTGTCCATGCCCGTCCATCAAACTGACTCAGCACCAAACCACGCCAATATAACACTGACTTAACCGGACGCTCGCCATCCTTAAAAAACGCCCGAAACGCCAACTCCGTCGATTGGCTTAGATTGGCAATATCACCAGGTGACATCACCTCACTCATACCCGTTTGGCCTTGCCCAGCATTTAAATTTACTGACCATAGCGGCGGCAACCGCGGGAAAAATAAAAATAAAATCACCATCAGTGGCAATGCCTGACCACTGAGCAGTAGCAGCGAGCGCAAGCGTCCTTGCCCATCGTCATTTTGCGCGATCATCGCATACAGTACGCCGAGTACGCCGAGCAGCGCGAGAATCGTAACCTGTAAATCCTGACTAAACAAAAAACCAGCCGACAACACAAACAGCGACAAGGTCAGCACGATATACACATCACGCCGCGCCCGCACTTCCAGCAGTTTTGCAATCAAACAGAGCAGTAAAAACGACACACCCGCTTCGACCCCAAGCAAGGTGCGATAGGTCAAAAAGATCCCTGCCAGACTCGAAAAAAACAAACTGATCTGCACAACTAACTCAAAACGCCCGTGCAAACGCAAGTGCGGCTTGATCATCGACAACTGACTGATCACCGTCACCACGCCCAGCAGCACCAGCCACAGCGGTAAATGACTGGCAAACGGCACAATCACCAGCAACTGTACCCACATCAACACATCACGCGCCGCCACACGTGGACGCGATTGGATTGCCTTGCTGATGTCGATCATTTAAGGCTGCTCCGCAAGCAAGCGTAACGCCGCGCGCAGATGCTGTTCACCCGTGCCGACCGGTAACTCGGCTTGTGGCAAGCGCAAACCAAACGCCACCTGCTGGGCAGAAAACTGCTTGACCCAATAGGCCAGATACGACAAGCGTAACTCATGCGACACCAGTGGCATACGCTGATAATCCAGCAACTGCTGCTGACCCCGCGGATCGGAAAAATGCTTCGACAATAAACCCTGACCCCGCGCCAAATGCGCCCAAGAAATCCGTGCCATCGACTCACCGGCCACGAAGGTATTTAAGCCCTCAAACTCATCCTGCCCAGTGATTCGCTCCAACGACTGCTCATCGTCAGTGGCAGCATGCGCACCTTGTTCAACCAGTTCACAAGCAATCGGCTGCGGCGATACCCACACCGGCAACTCAAAATACAGATAGCTCCACGCACGCAAAATCCCCAGCGGGTAAATCGTCGATACCTTCAAGCGTGGCGGCATAAACCGGCCACGCTGCGGTGTTGGCAAGCCAAAGGTCAACACCTGCGCCTCGGCTAATGTATCAATCTGATGCGTCTGATCCGCCCATTCCAGTCGAATCTGTCGATGTGGTCGGCGGCCAGTCGGTGCGATTTTAACCCGATACTGCGCTGACGCACCCACTTCGCTGTCGAGCGCGTCGATTGACTCAATTTTTAAACCAGACAAATGCGCATAAGTATGGTGAATGGTCACCACCAAAATACTGCCCAAGAAAAAACAAAAACCCAAAACCAAGTTATTCGCGTAATTTATTCCCGCAATAAACACGATTAATAACAGCACGCTATACAATGCACCTTCAGCCGACAGAAAAATAAAAATGCGCTTTTGGTTCAGCACCACCTGTTGTAGCGGCGGCAGGCGACCTTGTAACCAACGCTGAACACGCTTGCTTTGATAAATTTTATGTTGAATCGACTGAATCGGCCGCATGCTTACACCAATACCGGTACGTCAGCCAAAATACGCTGTGCCGGTGAATCAGACCCACCCTGCCCGCGCATGCTTGCACCCAAACGATGATCGGCCACCGCGACAAACACCGCTTGTAGGTCTTCAGGCGTGACAAAGTGTCGACCTTGCACAAACGCATATGCCTGTGCCGCCCGCTTGAGTGCCAAGACACCGCGCGTCGAGAGTCCAACGTGCTGGCGCGACTCACGGCTCTTGGCAACCAAACGCTGCAAATAATCCAGTACGGGTGTCGCCACATGCAACTGCACAATACGTTGCTGCCACTGCTGCAAGATCTGCGTATCGAGTAACGGTCGCAACGCCGCCAACAGCTCACGCCGATCCACGCCCAGCAACAGATCGCGCTCGGCCTGCGCCGACGGATAACCCAA
>JBAQKP010000021.1:0-26827 GCA_049301135.1 Moraxellaceae bacterium
CAGTAGTTCAATTGGTAGAGCACCGGTCTCCAAAACCGGGTGTTGCGGGTTCGAGTCCCTCCTGGCCCGCCATATTTTAAGCACCACGACTTGTCACATAAGCTGGTTGCTGATACACGCTACGCTAAAGAGTCGTATCCACATGAAGACCGATGACGAGCTGCGTCAGGCATCCGAAAACCTTGCGGAAAGTCGCAAGACTGCTGTAGATCCCGCTGAAGTGGTTCGTTCCGGTTCGGCGCTCGATGCTGTCTTGTGGTTGGTCGCGATTGGGTTGCTGATTGCAGCCACGATGGCCAACCAGTACCTGCCTGCGTACTGGGCGCCCGCCACACATGTGGCTGTGCGTGCCGCAGTCATCATCGGTTTAATTGTGGTCGCATTTGGCTGTCTGTATGCAACACATCAAGGCAAAGGCTTTGTCACGTTGCTGAAAGATGCCAAGACAGAGTTGCGCCGGATTACTTGGCCAACCAAGCAAGACACCTTTCAAACCACATGGCAAGTGCTGCTGGTCACCTTGATCGCTGCTTTGATCCTGTGGGGCTTAGATACCCTGTTTGGCTGGGTCATCTCCTCGATTATCGGGTAATCCTATGAAACGCTGGTATATTATTCATGCCTATTCAGGCTATGAAAAGCAAGTCATGCGTTCGCTCAATGATCGAATTGAGCGCAGTCATGTAAAAGAGTTATTCGGTGAAGTGCTAGTGCCCACCGAAGAAGTCGTTGAAATGAAAGACGGCAAAAAACGTAAAAGTGAACGCAAATTCTTCCCTGGCTATGTGTTAGTCGAGATGGAAATGAGCGAAGACACGTGGCACATCGTCAAAGATTGCCCGAAAGTATTGGGTTTTATCGGTGGTACACCCGAAAAACCTGCGCCGATTACCGAAAAAGAAGCCGACAAGATTTTGCAGCGGGTTCGCCAAGTCGGCGAAGCGCCTAAGCCAAAAACAATGTTCGAACCCGGTGAAGAGTTGCTAGTGATTGACGGCCCATTCCTTGACTTTAAAGGCATGGTTGAAGAAGTCAATTACGAAAAATCTCGCCTGACCTTGACCATTAACGTGTTCAATCGTCCGACCCAGGTCGAGCTTGAATTCCGTCAAGTCGAAAAAAGCATGTAATACCGCGTATGGCTGGTAACAGCCATACCCAAAACCGCCCGACTTCATGTCGGGTCTTGTTTCCATAGGGTGTCCGTTTTGTTGGGCATCCGGCCAATGGGGAGCCGCAAGGCGTTTGCACCCGAGGGGAAGTATCATGGCCAAGAAGATTGACGGCTACATCAAGCTGCAAGTTCCAGCAGGCAAAGCCAATCCATCACCACCAATCGGCCCTGCACTGGGTCAACGTGGTGTGAACATTATGGCGTTCTGTAAAGAATTCAACGCTGCGACGCAAAAACTTGAAATCGGCCTGCCGATTCCAGTGGTGATCACTGTATACAGCGACAAGTCGTTTACTTTCATCATGAAGACGCCACCTGCGTCGATCCTGATCAAGAAAGCGGCTGGCATTGCCAAAGGCTCGCCACGTCCAAATACCCAAAAAGTTGGCAAAATCACGCGCGCACAGCTCGAAGAAATTGCAACCACCAAAGAACCTGATCTGACTGGTGCAGATCTGGATGCTCGTGTACGCACCATTGCGGGCTCTGCTCGTTCAATGGGTCTTGAAGTGGAAGGAGTTTAATCATGGCTAAGCTGACTAAGCGTCAAAAAGTGATTGCTGCACAAGTTGACAGCACCAAAGTGTATAGCCTTGAAGATGCGGTGGCGCTGCTGAATGGCCTGCCTGCTGCAAAATTCAAAGAGTCTTTGGATGTGTCGGTCAACCTCGGTGTTGATCCACGTAAATCAGATCAAGTCGTCCGTGGCGCAACCACACTGCCAGCCGGTACAGGTAAAACTGTTCGTGTTGCGGTATTTGCCCAAGGTGCTGCCGCAGAAGCTGCCAAAGCTGAAGGCGCGGACATCGTCGGTATGGACGATCTGGCTGAGAGCATTCAAGCCGGTAACCTCGATTTTGACGTGGTGATTGCTGCGCCTGACGCGATGCGTGTGGTCGGTAAACTCGGTACGATCTTGGGTCCACGTGGCTTAATGCCAAACCCGAAAGTCGGTACTGTAACGCCAGACGTCGCCACTGCTGTTAAAAATGCCAAAGCCGGTCAAGCGCGCTATCGCGTTGACAAAGGCGGTATCATTCACGCTGCGGTTGGCCAAGTTGGCTTTACTGCTGAAGCGATTCGCCAGAACGTTGAAGCGTTGGTTGCCGACTTGAAAAAAGCCAAGCCAGCGACTTCTAAAGGCGTTTACCTGAAAAAAATCACCCTGTCTTCAACCATGGGGCCTGGTTTAGCAATTGATGTTTCGTCTGTTTCCTAAGCATTTTTAAGATTGATTGGCTGTGCTTCTGCTATGGCCGATCTCATCGGACTTTGAAGTCGCCACGTGATGGCGAGCGTCAAAGACCACAGGCGCACCGCGTTTTTTGGAATACGTTTCGAAAGACAAGGTGCTTAATAGCCCAGCCTGCGCAGACGCGGTGGTTTTTGTTTCAGTAACACTGACCCCGCGCGCTGTTGTGCGCAACAGCGACAATTCGGTGATTGATCATTTGGATCAATCAATTGACATGAGGAGGTTACAGTGACTCTGAGACTAGAGGACAAACAAGAGATCGTCGCTGCGGTAAATCAAGCCGCATCGGGCGCATTCTCTGCTGTGGTCGCCGACTATCGTGGCCTGACCGTTGAGCAAATGACTAAGCTCCGCGTTTCAGCCCGCCAGAATGGGGTTTACCTGCGTGTTGTTCGTAATACGCTTGCACGTCGCGCCTTTGTTGGCACGCCGTTCGAGATTTTACACGACAGCTTGGTTGGCCCAACCGTGATTGGTTTGTCATTGTCAGAAAGCGACATGGGTGCTGCTGCCCGTTTGTTTAAAGACTTTGCCAAAGATCACAAAAAGCTGGAAATCAAGTCGGCCGCTTTTGACGGCAAACTTTATGGTGCGGATCAAATCGACGTATTGGCCAACCTGCCAACACGCGACACTGCACTCACCATGCTGGCATCGGTACTGCAAGCGCCTATTTCCAAGTTTGCTCGTTTGTTTACAGCACTCAAGGAAAAACAGGAAGAGCAAGCAGCTTAATCGCCGCCTAAACCACCCTTTACCTATTTGGAGTTTTACCCATGGCACTGTCTAAAGACGATATCCTGAACGCCGTTGCTGAATTAACCGTTCTGGAACTGGTTGAACTGATCTCTGCATTCGAAGAGAAATTCAACGTTTCTGCTGCTGCTGTTGCAGTTGCTGGTCCTGCTGCTGTTGCTGCAGTGGTTGAAGAGCAAACTGAATTCAACGTCATTCTGAAAGGCTTTGGCGCAAACAAAGTTGCGGTCATTAAAGCTGTTCGTGAAGTGACTGGTCTGGGCTTGAAAGAAGCCAAAGATCTGGTTGAAGGCGCACCACAAACTGTGAAAGAAGCCATCAGCAAAGACGACGCTGCTGCGCTGAAGAAAAAGCTTGAAGAGGCTGGTGCAGAAGTCGAGGTTAAGTAATCTCAGACGGAGCCGTGCAAGTTCGCGGCTCGTGCACTCGGCTGATGACCCTTGGGTCATCGGCCTTTTTGCGTTAGAATATCCGGCTCAGTTTTTGTTGTGCTGTTTTAGAGGATCGTTTACGCATGATTTGAGACGTTTTAAGCTCAGTTCAGCCGCAAGCGTTCTGTTCCAAGCCTAGTGGGTTCGTCCCATTGGGTTCGTCGCCATTCCGGCGAAGCGTTTTTTCCGACCCCCTGCGCAAGGGTTGGCTTATTTTTTCCGAGGACTCCCGATGGCTTACTCCTATACTGAAAAGAAACGGATCCGCAAGAATTTTGGCAAGCTGCCGAATGTCATGGAGGTGCCGTACCTGCTCGCCATTCAGGTTGACTCCTATCGGGCGTTCTTGCAAGACGGCAAGCAATCCAAGCAGCGTGAAGACGTCGGTTTGCAAGCCGCGTTCCGCTCCGTATTCCCGATTTTCAGTTATTCTGGCAATGCTGCACTTGAGTTTGTTGAGTACAACCTCGGCAAGCCTGAGTTTGATGTGCGTGAATGTATTTTGCGTGGCTCGACCTATGCGGCGCCGATGCGGGTCAAAATCCGCCTGATCATTTATGATCGTGAAACCAAGTCGATCAAAGACGTGCGTGAGCAAGAAGTCTACATGGGTGAAATCCCACTGATGACCGACAACGGCACTTTTGTGATCAATGGCACAGAGCGGGTTGTGGTCAGTCAGTTGCACCGTTCACCCGGTGTGTTCTTTGACCATGACAAAGGCAAAACGCACAGCTCGGGTAAAGTGCTGTATTCGGCGCGGATTATTCCTTACCGTGGCTCATGGTTAGATTTTGAATTTGATGCCAAAGATTTGGTGTTTGTGCGGATTGACCGTCGTCGTAAGCTCTTGGCGACTGTGGTACTGCGTGCGCTGGGCTTTACTACACAGCAGATTCTAGACAAATTCTTTGAAAAAACTGCGGTTTATCTTGAAGATGGCAGCTATCAGATTGATCTGGTGCCTGAGCGTCTGCGTGGTGAAATGGCGCAGTTCGACATCAAAGCACTCGACGGCAAAGTCATCGTCGAGCAAGGCAAGCGGATTAATGCCCGTCATGTGCGTCAGATGGAACAAGCTGGTCTGGTCAAATTGCCAGTGCCGGACGAATATCTGTACGAACGGATTTTAGGCGAAGACGTCAGTCTGCGTGATGGTTCGGTGGTGGATGCCAATACCGTGATTGGTCACGAAGTGCTGGTCAAACTGGCCGAAAATGGCGTCAAACAGTTTAATCTATTGTTTACCAACGACATCGACCGTGGTTCGTTCGTAGCAGATACCCTGCGCGCCGATCCGACCATGAGCCGTGAAGCGGCGCTGGTCGAGATCTATAAAGTCATGCGTCCAGGTGAGCCACCGACCAAAGATGCCGCTGAAAACTTGTTTAACAACCTGTTTTTCAGTTCAGAGCGTTATGATCTGTCGCCAGTCGGTCGGATGAAGTTTAACCGTCGTCTGGGTCGTCCATACGAAGTCGGTACGGATCAGAAGAGCCGTGAAGTCGAAGGTATTCTCAGTCACGACGATATCGTCGATGTATTGAAGACCTTAGTCGAAATCCGCAACGGTAAAGGCGAGGTCGATGACATCGACCACTTGGGTAACCGTCGCGTGCGTTCAGTCGGTGAAATGACCGAAAACCAATTCCGTGTCGGTCTGGTACGGGTTGAGCGTGCGGTCAAAGAGCGTCTGAACCAAGCCGAAACCGAAGGTCTGTCGCCACAAGACTTGATCAATGCCAAGCCAGTAGCTGCTGCAATCAAAGAATTCTTTGGTTCAAGCCAGTTGTCGCAGTTTATGGATCAGAACAATCCGTTGTCTGAGATTACCCATAAACGCCGTGTGTCAGCACTCGGCCCCGGCGGTTTGACCCGTGAACGCGCAGGCTTTGAAGTGCGTGACGTGCATCAAACCCACTATGGTCGGGTCTGTCCAATTGAAACGCCAGAAGGGCCAAACATTGGTTTGATTAACAGCTTGGCGGTGTATGCCAAAGCCAACCATTTTGGTTTTCTGGAAACGCCATATCGTAAAGTGGTCGAAGGTCGCGTGACTGACGATATCGAATACCTGTCGGCGATTGAAGAAGTTGGCACCGTTATTGCGCAAGCCGATTCGCCAGTCGATACCGATGGTGGCCTGACCGATGAGATGGTGTCGGTGCGTCATCATGGTGACTTCGTTCGCATGAGCCCAGAAAAAGTCACCCATATGGACGTGTCCCCGCGTCAGGTGGTCTCGGTCGCGGCTTCGTTGATTCCGTTCTTGGAACACGACGACGCCAACCGTGCGCTGATGGGTTCGAACATGCAACGGCAGGCGGTGCCGACCTTGCGTTCGGATAAGCCATTGGTCGGTACGGGCATGGAGCGTCACGTTGCGCGTGACTCTGGCGTGTGTGTCATGGCCAAACGTGGCGGCAAAATCGACTATGTCGATGCCAGCCGGATCGTGGTACGGGTCAATGAAGAAGAAATGCAAGCCGGTGAGGCGGGCGTGGACATCTACAACCTGATCAAGTACACCCGTTCGAACCAAAACACCTGTATCAACCAGCACATCATCGTGAATCGTGGCGACGTGATCGCGCGTGGCGACGTGTTGGCCGATGGCCCTTCGACCGATCTGGGCGAATTGGCACTTGGTCAAAACATGCGCGTGGCATTTATGCCATGGAACGGCTACAACTTCGAAGACTCGATCTTGTTGTCGGAGCGTGTGGTGCAAGAAGACCGCTTTACCTCGATCCACATTCAAGAATTGTCTTGTGTGGCGCGGGATACCAAGCTGGGCTCGGAAGAAATCACCGCGGATATTCCAAACGTCGGTGAAGCCGCGCTGTCGAAACTCGACGAAGCCGGTATCGTGTATGTCGGTGCGGAAGTCAACGCCGGTGATATTCTGGTCGGTAAAGTGACACCAAAAGGTGAAACCCAACTGACCCCAGAAGAAAAACTGCTGCGGGCGATCTTCGGCGAAAAAGCCGCTGATGTGAAAGACTCGTCCTTGCGTGTGCCATCAGGCACCAAAGGCACGGTCATCGACGTACAGGTCTTCACTCGTGATGGTCTGGAAAAAGACGAACGCGCCAAGTCGATTGAAAAAGCCCAGCTAGACGCCTACCGCAAAGATCTGAAAGAAGAATTCCGGATTTTTGAAGAAGCGGCACGTGAGCGGGTCACCCGTCTGTTGTCTGGTCAGGAAGTCAATGGTGGTGGCGGTACACGTCGCGGCGCAATCCTCGACGAAAACAGCATGAGCAGCATGGAGCTGGCAAACCTGCTAGATGTTCAGCCTGTTGATGAAGGTATTGCCGAGCGCTTGACCCAGATCCAAGACTTCTTGAAAGAGAAAGAAAAGGATATTGATGCCAAGTTTGCTGAGAAAAAACGCAAACTGTCAACCGGTGACGAACTGACGCACGGTGTGCTGAAAGTCGTTAAGGTGTACCTCGCGGTCAAGCGTCGTATTCAACCGGGTGACAAAATGGCCGGTCGTCACGGTAATAAAGGGGTTGTCTCGGTGATCATGCCGGTCGAAGACATGCCGTATGACGTCAATGGCGAGCCAGTCGATATCGTGCTGAACCCGCTGGGCGTACCGTCGCGGATGAACGTCGGACAGATTCTCGAAACCCACATGGGTTGGGCAGCCAAAGGCTTAGGCGAGAAGATCGACCGGATGTTGCGTGAGCAACGTCAAGCGGCCGAACTGCGCGAGTTCTTGGATCAGATCTACAACCAAGTCGGTGGCGAGCAAGAAACCCTCGAAAACCTGACTGACGACGAAGTGATGAAGCTGGCAGCCAACCTCAAAGGCGGCGTGCCGATTGCAACGCCGGTGTTTGATGGTGCGGAAGAAAGCCAAATCAAGCAGTTGTTGAAACTGGCTGATCTGTCCGAAACCGGCAAGCAGAAACTGTTCGACGGTCGTACCGGTGATCAGTTTGACCGTCCTGTGACCGTGGGTTACATGTACATGCTCAAGCTCAACCACTTGGTCGATGACAAGATGCATGCGCGTTCAACTGGTTCGTACTCGTTGGTCACCCAGCAGCCGCTCGGTGGTAAGGCGCAGTTCGGTGGACAGCGGTTTGGTGAGATGGAGGTGTGGGCACTTGAAGCGTACGGCGCGACCTACACGCTGCAAGAAATGCTCACCGTCAAGTCGGATGATGTCGAGGGTCGTACCCGCATCTACAAGAACATTGTAGACGGCAACCACTATATGGATCCGGGCATGCCTGAGTCGTTTAACGTGTTGACCAAAGAGATTCGCTCTCTGGGGATTAACATCGAACTCAAGCAAGGCGATTCGTGATCTAGGATTGCGTCGTCATGCCGTTGATGGTGGCTGAATCGCAACCAAGCTGTCAGCGGCGTTTGCCCTCAGGCACACAACATTTTGACCCTCACCGAGTGGAGCGCCACTCGGTCTACGGAGAAAAAACTTGAAAGACCTGCTCGATATTATGCGCAAAAAAACCGATTCGGAGTTGGTGTCGTCGAACGAGTTCGATCGCATCCGCATCGGTTTGGCCTCCCCAGAGATGATCAAGTCATGGTCACATGGCGAAGTCAAAAAGCCAGAAACCATCAACTATCGCACGTTTAAACCAGAGCGTGACGGCTTGTTCTGTGCCAAAATTTTTGGCCCAATCAAAGACTACGAGTGCTTGTGTGGTAAATACAAGCGCATGAAATACAAAGGCGTCATCTGCGAAAAATGCGGTGTGGAAGTCACCACCGCCAAAGTTCGCCGTGAGCGCATGGGTCATATCGACTTGGCGTCGCCGGTCGCGCACATTTGGTTCCTAAAATCACTGCCCAGCCGTATCGGTTTGCTGCTGGACATGACCCTGCGGGACATCGAACGCGTGCTGTACTTCGAAAGCTACGTCGTGACCGATCCGGGCATGACCCCGTTTGAAAAGTATCAACTGCTCGGTGACGAAGAGTACTACACCGCGCTGGAAGAGCATGGTGATGAATTCGTGGCAAAAATGGGCGCGGAAGCGATCCAAGATTTGTTGCGTGACATCGATTTGGACTCGGAAATTGCGCGTCTGCGTGAAGAGATCCCGACCACCACCTCAGAAACCAAGCTGAAAAAATACTCGAAGCGCTTGAAGTTGATGGAAGCGTTCCGCGACTCCAACAACAAGCCTGAGTGGATGGTGATGACCATTCTGCCGGTATTGCCGCCAGATTTGCGTCCGCTTGTCCCGCTTGAAGGTGGTCGTTTTGCCACGTCTGACTTGAACGATCTGTATCGTCGAGTCATTAACCGGAACAACCGTTTGAAGCGTCTGCTCGACCTGTCTGCACCAGACATTATCGTGCGCAACGAAAAACGCATGCTGCAAGAAGCGGTTGATGCGTTGCTGGACAACGGCCGTCGCGGTCGTGCGATCACCGGCAGCAACAAGCGTCCGCTGAAATCTTTGGCCGACATGATCAAAGGTAAACAAGGTCGCTTCCGTCAAAACTTGCTCGGTAAGCGGGTTGACTACTCAGGCCGTTCGGTCATCGTGGTTGGACCAACCTTGCGTCTGCATCAGTGCGGTCTGCCGAAAAAAATGGCGCTAGAGCTGTTTAAGCCGTTTATTTTTGCCAAGCTACAAGCATCAGGCCAAGCCACCACCATTAAAGCCGCCAAAAAAATGGTCGAGCGCGAAACCGCAGAAGTGTGGGACGTTCTTGCGCACGTGATCCGCGAGCATCCGGTCATGTTGAACCGCGCACCGACCTTGCACCGTTTGGGTCTGCAAGCGTTTGAGCCGATTTTGATCGAAGGTAAAGCGATTCAGTTGCACCCGCTGGTCTGTACCGCGTTTAACGCTGACTTTGACGGCGACCAAATGGCGGTACACGTGCCATTGACCATCGAAGCGCAGCTTGAAGCGCGTGCGTTGATGATGTCGACCAACAATATTCTGTCACCTGCCAACGGTGAGCCGATCATCGTACCGTCGCAAGACGTGGTGTTGGGGTTGTATTACATCAGCCGTGATGCGATCAACGTCAAAGGCGAAGGCATGATTTTCGCCGACATCGACGAAGTCAATCGTGCCTTGGCGACCAAACAAGTGGCAACGCATGCCAAAATTAAAGTGCGTGTCACCGAGACCACCTTTAGTGAAGAAGGCGAGAAGCAAGTTCGTACCTTCTTGGTGGATACCACGCCAGGTCGTTGCTTGTTGTGGCGCATCCTGCCTGAAGGCATGAGCTTCGACTACATCAACCAAGTGATGACCAAGAAAAACGTCTCCAAGCTGATTAACTCGGTGTATCGCACACTGGGTCTGAAAGCGACTGTGATGTTTGCCGATCAACTGATGTACTTGGGTTTTGCGCAAGCAACCCACTCAGGCGTGTCAGTCGGTATGGAAGACATGGTGATTCCACCGAACAAAGACGAGATCATCGCCAAAGCCGATACTGAAGTTCGTGAAATCGAAAATCAGTTTGAGCAAGGCTTTGTGACCGCCGGTGAGCGCTATAACAAAGTGGTCGACATCTGGTCACGCACCAACGAACAAGTCGCCAAGGCGATGATGGACAACCTGTCGTTTGACACGGTGGTCAACAAGCAAGGCGTGGAAGAAAAGCAGAAGTCGTTCAACTCGATCTACATCATGTCGGATTCGGGTGCACGCGGTAGTGCGGCACAGATTCGTCAGTTGGCGGGGATGCGCGGTCTGATGGCCAAGCCAGACGGCTCGATCATCGAAACGCCGATTAAGGCCAACTTCCGCGAAGGTTTGACCGTTCTTCAGTACTTTATTTCGACCCACGGTGCGCGTAAAGGTTTGGCCGATACCGCGTTGAAAACCGCCAACTCGGGTTATCTGACCCGTCGTTTGGTCGACGTGGCACAGGATTTGGTGATTACTGAGCCAGATTGTGGCACGACTGATGGTCTGTGGATGACCCCACTGATTCAAGGTGGTGACGTGATTGAGCCGCTGCGTGACCGTGTGCTCGGTCGTGTGACCGCGCTCGATTTGCTCAAACCAGGCACCGATGAAGTATTGGCTCCTGCTGGTACGCTGTTGGACGAAAAATGGGTTGATACGCTAGAGCGTGCCGGTGTGGACGAAGTCAAAGTCCGCTCGGTCATCAGCTGTAAGACCCGTTTTGGCGTGTGTGCACGTTGTTACGGTCGTGACTTGGCGCGTGGTCATCTGGTCAACGCGGGTGAATCCGTCGGTGTTATGGCGGCGCAGTCCATCGGTGAACCCGGTACTCAGCTCACCATGCGGACGTTCCACGTTGGTGGTGCGGCATCGCGAGCCTCTGCGGTCAACAGCGTACAAGTGCGTAATAAAGGTACAGTGCGTCTGCACAACATCAAAACCGTACAGCACGACAAAGGCCACTTGGTCACTGTGTCGCGTTCTGCCGAAATCGGTATCGCCGATGACCTCGGGCGCGAGCGCGAGCGTTATAAAGTGCCGTATGGTGCGTCGATTGCTGCCAAAGACGGTGAAGCCGTTGAACCCGGCCAAATCATCGCGACTTGGGATCCGCACACCCACCCACTGATCACTGAATACGGCGGTAAAGTCCGTTTTTCACAGATCATTGATGGCGTGACTGCGACCACCAAGACCGACGAAGCCACCGGCATGAACTCGATTGACATCATGCCACTGAAAGATCGTTCGGTGACCGGTAAAGACCTGCGTCCAGCGATTGTGTTGGATACGCCAGAAGGCGAGCAGTTCTACTTCCTGCCACAATCGACCATTTTGACCGTGCGTGATGGCGATCAGATCGGTGTCGGTGACGTGTTGGGTCGTGTACCGCAAGAATCGTCGCGTACCCGTGACATCACCGGTGGTCTGCCACGGGTTGCGGATTTGTTCGAAGCGCGTAAGCCAAAAGAACACGCCATCTTGGCCGAAATCAGTGGTGTGGTGTCGTTTGGGAAAGAAACCAAAGGCAAAAACCGCCTGATCATCATGCCAGACGATGGCACTGAAGCGCATGAAGAGCTGATTCCAAAATGGCGTCAGATTAACGTGTTTGAAGGTGAAACCGTCGCGCGTGGTGAAGTGATCGCTGAAGGTCCACACAACCCGCATGACATTTTGCGTCTCAAAGGCGAGTCTGCACTGGCGACTTATATCGTCAACGAAGTGCAAGACGTCTATCGCTTGCAGGGCGTGAAGATCAATGATAAACACATCGAAGTGATCATCCGTCAGATGCTGCGTAAAGTCGATATCTTGGATGGCGGCGATACCAGCTTCATCAAAGGCGAACAGGGCGAATATGCCCGCGTGGTTGAAGAAAACGCGGCGATCAGTGCGCAGAATAAATTCCCAGCCAAGTTTAACCGCTTGCTGATGGGGATTACCAAAGCGTCGCTCTCGACTGATTCGTTCATCTCGGCTGCTTCGTTCCAAGAAACCACACGGGTCTTGACCGAAGCTGCGGTGACTGGCAAAGAAGACGATCTGCGTGGTCTAAAAGAAAACGTGGTGGTCGGTCGCTTGATTCCTGCCGGTACAGGTTTGGCCTATCACTTGGAGCGTCGTCGGCAAGAAGCCGAAGCTGCTGAGCAAGAGTTGACCACTGATTTCAGTGATGTCGATCAGGCGTTTAGTCAGGCATTGAACGAACAGCTGTAAGCAGCGGTTCGACACTGAAAAAGACTGCTTCGGCAGTCTTTTTTTTGCAAGTTTTTTGTCTCGTGTTTGTCCGCCGGTTATTCACATTTCAGTCTTATTTTTCAGCATAACTCACACAAAAAACTGATTATGACGGTGCTTGCTGTCAATGAGAGTCTTTATCATATGGGCTGTCTGCTTGCTTGTGATGGTTGATCTACCATGCCGCACCCGTTCAAACCGAAAATGATTGTGCTGTTGATGGCTGGCTCGCTGTTATTGGTGCTGTTGTATGTGCTGTGGTCGAGTGATTCGGCTGCTGGTCAATCGAGTGCCGCTGCTGGTCAAGCCCAATCGGGTCAGTCTGGTCGTGCCGAGCGTCCCGCAACGGTGAAAACTGAGCGCAGTCGTCGGCAAGACTTGACCGTGTCGCGCGATTTGCTTGCCACGATTGCACCACTCAATCAGGTGGTGGTGCGCCCGCAGATCAGCGGTCAGATCGAGCAGTTATATTTTGAGGAAGGGCAGGCACTAAAAGCCGGTCAACTGATGGCCACCTTAGACAGTCGCACGCTGCGCGCTGAACTGGTCAGTAGCGAGGCCGAGTTGGCGCGGATTCAGTCACAGCTTGAGGTCGCCCAAGCCGAGCAGCGGCGTTATCAGAGTTTATTGTCCACACAGGCGGTGTCGCAGCAAGAAGTTGCCGAACTGGCCGGACAAACTCAGCAATTACAAGCCCAACTGAACGCGGCCAAAGCCAATCTGCAAGCGCAGCAAGTGCGCGTTTCACTGACACGGATTGTCGCGCCGATCAGCGGACGAGTTGGCTTACGCCAAGTTTCGGTGGGGGCGCAGGTCAGTAGCAACGACAGCAATGGCATTGCCACGTTGACCCAAACTCAGCCGATTTCGGTACGGTTTGGCGTGCCAGAGCAATTGTTGGGCGCAGAATCACTACAAGGCCAGCCCATCGAAGTCCGCACCAGCACCGGTGATCAAGTGTTGGCGCAAACCCGCATCAGTCGGCAAGACAGCCAAGTCGATGCCACAACCGGCAGCGTGTCGGTACGGGCAATCCTGCCCAATCCAGATGAGCGCCTGTTGTCCGGTCAATCGGTACGGGTGCGCATGGCACAGCAATCGCTGCGTCAAGTGGTCACGGTGCCAACACGGGCAATCCAGCAAGGTTTAAATCAAACCTTTGTCTATGTGGTGAAGGACGGCGCGGCCAACATGACCCCAATCCGCCGATTGGCACAACAGGGTGAGGTCAGCGCGGTGGATGGGATTGCAGCCGATGTTGACGTGGTGGTCGAAGGTCAGTTGCGTCTGAAAGACGGCAGTAAAGTACAGGCCGCAGACGCACCGAGCACCACATCAAGTGAAGCCAAACCGAGTAGCACCGCGACAGGAGCAGGCCGATGAGTCTGTTGGCACTGTTTATCCGTAAGCCGATTGCGACTGGCCTATTGACCTTTGCCTTGTTGTTGGTCGGTCTGTTTGCATTTACCCAATTGCCGGTTTCACCGTTGCCACAGGCTGAGTTTCCGACCTTGCGGGTCAGTGCCAATCTGTCCGGTGCAAGTCCCGAAGTGATGGCGACCACGGTGGCCACGCCACTGGAAAATGAACTGTCGGCGATTGCGGGTATACAAGAGATCAGTTCGAGCAGCAGTGCGGGCAGTACCAATATCACCTTGCAATTCGGTCTGGATAAATCACTGGACGAGGCGATCCAAGAGGTGCAAGCCGCGCTGAATAATGCCGAGCGGCGCTTGCCGCAGAGCATGACCTCGCCGCCACGTTGGCGCAAAGTCAATCCCGCCGACGCGCCGATTTTGGTATTGACGGTGCATTCTGAAGCGATGTCGTTGCGCGATTTATCGGATCTGGCCGAAAACGTGATTGCACGGCAAATCAGCCAGATCGAAGGCGTGTCGGAGATTGATATTTCGGGGCAGCGTCGTCCGGCATTACGGATTGCGGCCGACCCGATGCGTTTGGCGGCCTATGGTCTAACCTTGGCCGATATTCGCGCGGTGATTGCCAGTACGAGCGGCAGTCAACCCAAAGGCGCGTTATTTGGGCAAATTCAAACCAGTACACTCGAAACCAATGATCAATTGTTTGAGGCCAAGCAATACGAAGAGATTGTTTTAACCTATCAAAATCAAAATGCAGTCCGTCTCAAAGATGTGGCCACCATCACCGATGACATCGAAAATCCCTATGTGTTTGCACTGCAAAATGGCCGTGAAGGCTTGAATCTGATTATTCGTCGGCAACCCGATGCCAATATCGTCGAGACGGTGGATCGGATTCGTGCCGCTTTGCCAGACCTGCAACAACGCTTACCGGCGTCGGTCGAAGTCAGTGTGCTGAATGACCGCACGCGCACCATTCGCGCCACCTTGCATGAAGTTGAATTGACCTTATTGGTGACGATTGGACTGGTAATTGCGGTGGTGGCGCTGTTTTTACGGCAATGGGCAGCGACGTTGATTGTGACTGCCGCCTTGATTGTGTCGCTGATTGCGACCTTTGCAGGGATGTGGGCGCTGGGGTTTAGCTTAAACAATCTATCGTTGATGGCGCTGATCATCGCGGTGGGTTTTGTGGTCGATGACGCGATTGTGGTGATCGAGAACATTCAGCAGCATGTTGAGCGTGGCAAGTCGTCGATGTTGGCGGCGCTGGATGGCGTGCGCGAAATTGCCCCGACCGTGCTGTCGATTAGTATCAGTTTGATTGCGGCGTTTATTCCGCTGTTGTTTATGGATGGGATTATTGGCCGCTTGTTCAGTGAGTTTGCACTGACGGTGACCATTGCGATTTTGTTGTCGGTGTTGGTGAGTTTGACCTTGGTGCCGATGCTGGCGGCGCGGTTTACCAAGACCGCAGTCTCGCATCATGCAGGCGTGTCCGGCTGGTTGTTGCGTGGTTATGATGCGCTGTTAAAGCCGGTACTGAATCACCCACGCAGTACCTTTGCGGTGTTCGTATTAACACTGTTGGCGACGGTGTGGGCATATGTGGGTATTCCGAAAGGGTTTTTGCCACAACAAGACACCGGTTTTGTGCAGGGTTCTAGCCAAGCGGCTGAAAATATCTCGTATGCCGATATGGTCGAAAAACACCGACAACTGGCCGAAATTATTGGCAAAGAAGACGCGGTGCAAGCCTATGGTACGGCGCTTGGCGGTGGCGGGCAGAGCTTTAGCAGTGGTCGGTTTTTTATTAATCTCAAGCCGCCGAGTGAGCGTGATGTGACGGCGCAAGAGTGGATTGCACAGATGCGGCCGAAGCTGGCAAAAGTCGCTGACATCAATGTGTCGCTACGCGCTGCGCAGGATATTAACTTGGGGGTGGGCGGCGGTCGTAGCAACTATCAGTATATTTTGCGTGGTACAGATCAGGCCGAGCTGACCGAATGGGCGCAAAAAATGACCGAGGCGATGGCAAAATTGCCGGAGCTGACGGATGTCAACAATGAGCAACAGCTTGGCGCAGCAGTGACCCGTTTGCAGATTGATCGGGTGGAGGCCAGTCGTTATGGCTTGACTGCCGATCAGATCAATCAAGCCTTGTACGACGCGTTTGGGCAGCGTCAGATCAGTGAGTATCAAACCAGCATCAATCAGTATGGAATTATTTTACAGCTCGCCGACGATTATCAGGGGCAGATCAGTAGTCTTGATGCGATTCAACTGCGCTCGCCGCTCACGCAAGGCATGATTCCGCTGACCAGCGTGGCGCAAGTGCTACCGCCTGCGACCGGTGCAGTGACGATCACCCGTCAAGGCTTGATGCCTGCGGTGACCTTGAGTTTTAACTTGGCCGAAGATGTTGCACTTGGGGATGCAGTGCTGGCGATTGATGGGCTGGCCGAGCAGATCGGGTTGCCGGAAGGCATGAGCGGTGTGTATAGCGGTTCGGCACAGGCGTTTCAGGATTCGCTGGCATCGCAACCGCTGCTGATTGGGGCGGCGATACTGGCGATTTATATTATTTTGGGCGTGTTGTACGAAAGCCTACGGCATCCACTGGTGATTTTATCGACCTTGCCGTCGGCGGGTTTGGGGGCATTGTTGGCGTTGTGGGTGTTTGGGCAGGATCTGAGTATTATCGCGTTGATTGGTCTGATCTTATTGATCGGCATCGTCAAGAAAAACGGCATTTTGATGGTGGATTTTGCGATCACGGCACAACGTGAGCGCGGCTTGTCGGCGCATGATGCGGTGTATGAGGCCTGTCTGGTGCGGTTTCGGCCAATTGTGATGACCACCGTCACCGCGCTACTGGCGGCGATTCCGCTGGTGTTGGCGATTGGCGAGGGTGCGGAGTTGCGTGTGCCGCTCGGGATTGCGATTGTCGGTGGCTTGTTGATCAGTCAGATTTTGACGTTATTTAGTACACCGGTGATTTATATCATGCTGGAAAACTGGTTTGGCACGCCATCTGCTACAAGATTGGCCGTACCTGCGGCGCGAACGCCAGCAGAAAACAGCGCGAAGTCCCCACTGGCTTAACAGATTCATACGGTTGCGCCTACAAATGCCGACGTGATTGCCGCAGGATTCGGGTTAGGCTGTATTGATCAACGCGAGTATTTTTTGGATTGACTGCGATGCGTAGATTAGAAATAGATTGTCGGTTGGGCTATCAGGTCAATGATACGTCCGAATTTATTGTGCAAGTACAAGCAGCGCAGCATCCGTGGCAGCGCATCGTATCGGAGCAGTTGCAGATTGGCACGATGATTCCTGACTTGTTTACTGATGTCAGTGGCCTAAACCGCCTCATTCGATTTACTGCGCCTGCGGGTGAGGTGGAGTTGATCTATCGTGCAGTGATCGAAGTCAGCATGCCGCTGCCCGACGTACAGGCGCGTGAATATGAGATTGCCGAACTGCCGCCTGAGGTGTTGCATTATCTGTTGCCGAGCCGCTACTGCGAGTCCGATCTGATGGGCGCGATGGCGAGGCGTACCTTTGGCGATTTGCCACGTGGTTTTGTGCGGGTAAAGGCGATTTGTGATTGGATTCATGGTCATATCGCTTATGAGATCGGTTCAAGCCAAGCCACCACCACCGCACGCGATGTGCTGGCCAATCGTGCAGGGGTGTGTCGAGATTTTGCGCACTTGGGCATTACCTTATGTCGGGCGTTGAATATTCCAGCGCGTTTTGTGTTTGGGCATGTCGAGTTTGCCGATCCACCGCCGGATTTTCATGCGTTGTTCGAGGCGTATCTGGGCGGGCAGTGGATGTTATTTGACCCGACCAACATGGTCGATCTCGGTAAAATTGTCCGCATTGGCACAGGGGTAGATGCGACCGACGTGGCGTTTGCTACCCTGTATGGCGATGTGCAGATGACCTATATGAAGCCGCTGGTGCGTGATTATATCGAAGGCCAATCCGCAGAGTTTGCCGAGATTGGTTGTTATATCGGTGAGGATCAACCGCCCAACTGAACCGCGTGACAGGCCGCAAATCGGGCAAAACAACAACAGACCCTAGACCTTTGCAAGTGGCGAGAGTAACCTTGCCCACAATTATCTTGTGTTGTGGGTGGGGTTGTCCGAATGAATAGCGAAACGTTAGCCAGTTTGCTGCAAGCTGCGTTCCCTGCTGCCCAAGTCGCCGTCACTGGCGAGGGTAGTAAGTTTGATTTACGCATTGTTGATGCCCGTTTTGAAGGCATGCGCCCAGTGGCGCGTCAGCAAGCGGTCTACGCACCGTTAAATGAACATATTGCTAGCGGTGTGGTGCATGCGGTGACCATTCGGGCGCTGACCCCAGAAGAATGGCGCAAAGCCAGCTTGTTTGGGGGTTAATCAATCATGGATCAATTTCTTATTCAAGGCGGCCATCCGATTGATGGCGAAGTGGTGATTTCGGGTGCTAAAAATGCCGCGTTGCCACTGCTGGCCGCAACCTTGCTGGCCAGCACCCCGATGACGCTGACCAACGTGCCTGACCTCAAAGACGTGACCACCTTGATCAAGCTGATCGAAGGCATGGGGGTCACCGTCAAGCGTGATGGTGATCGGGTCGAGATCGACAACAGCACACTCAACAGTAAGTTTGCCCCGTATGATCTGGTCAAAACTATGCGCGCGTCGATCTTGGTACTCGGGCCACTGTTGGCACGTTATGGTGAAGCGGTAGTGTCGTTGCCAGGGGGATGTGCGATTGGCTCGCGTCCAGTCGATCAACATCTCAAAGGTCTGACCGCGCTGGGTGCAGACATTCAAGTCGAAAACGGCTATGTACACGCCAAAATGAACGGTCGTTTGCAAGGCGGCCATTTGTTATTTGACATGGTGACGGTCGGTGGGACTGAGCATCTGCTGATCACAGCGACTTTGGCTGAAGGCACGACTGTGATCGAAAACGCCGCGCGTGAGCCAGAAGTGACGGATCTCGCGCATATGCTGGTCAAGATGGGCGCCAAAATCGACGGCATCGGCACGGATACATTGACCGTACAGGGCGTAGAATCGTTGCACGGCTGTGAGTATGCCGTGGTCGCCGACCGGATCGAAACGGGGTCATATTTGGCCGCTGCTGCGATGACTGGTGGACGGGTCAAAGCCTTAAATACCGATGCCAGCTTGATGGAGGCGGTGCTGATCAAGTTTGAAAAAATGGGCGCAAAGATCACCACAGGCGACAACTGGATTGAGCTGGACATGCAAGGCCGTCGTCCGCAGGCGATTAGCTTCCGCACCTTGCCGCATCCGGCCTTCCCGACGGATATGCAAGCGCAACTGATGGCCGTAGTCTGCGTATCGGAAGGCACCGGCACGATCATCGAAACCATCTTTGAAAATCGCTTTATGCATGTGCCAGAACTGGCGCGGATGGGTGCAAACATTCAAGTCGATGGCCATACCGCGATTGTGACAGGGGTTGCCAAGCTGCAAGCCGCACCGGTGATGGCGACTGATTTACGCGCCTCGATGTCATTGGTGTTGGCGGCCTTGGTCGCGGATGGTGAAACACGGATTGATCGGATTTATCACATTGATCGCGGTTATGAGCGGGTCGAAGAAAAACTGCGCGGCTTGGGCGCGAAGATCCAACGGGTGAAAGCATGACCGATGTCGATCAAAATGTAAGTGGCGACTTTGATCATGGTTTGACCTTGGCACTGTCCAAAGGCCGGATTTTAAAAGAAACCTTGCCGTTATTAAAAGCTGCTGGCATTGAACTGCTGGAAGATCCCGAAAAGTCACGCAAGCTGATTTTTCCAACCAGTCATCCGAGTGTGCGGATTTTGATTCTCCGCGCCAGTGATGTGCCGACCTATGTCGAAAACGGCGCGGCGGATCTAGGCGTGGCCGGTAAAGACGTGCTGATGGAGCATGGTGCACACAACGTCTATGAGCCACTGGATCTAAAAATCGCCAATTGTCGCTTGATGACCGCTGGTAAAGTCGGTGCAGTGCCGCCAGTCGGACGCCTGAAAATCGCCACCAAGTATGTCAATCTGACCCGTCAGTTTTACGCCAGTCGCGGTGAACAGGTCGATGTGATCAAGCTGTATGGCTCGATGGAGCTTGCGCCGCTGGTTGGCTTGGGTGATTTGATCGTCGATGTGGTTGATACCGGCAACACGCTACGCGCTAATGGTCTTGAGCCACTGGAAGTCATCTGTCAGGTGTCATCGCGTTTGATTGTCAATAAAGCCAGCTATAAGCGTAAGCAAAGTTTGCTTGCGCCAGTGCTACAACAGCTAGAAGCAGCGGTTGCGGCGCGCTGACTGATCAATGGGTGTTTTTGATAAAAAACACCCATTTCAAAAAAGCAGCCGACCAGTAACCATAGGCAGCACCAAAAACTTGTGCAATTATCTGATTGGGATTTAATCAACCAAAGGGAGTAAGCGATGTCTGTTCAAGCCAAAACTGCGCTACGTATTGGGGTGCTGTGTGCGCTGATCACGGGGAGTGGCGTCGGATGTACGCCAGAACAAATCAATGCAGCCACTCAGATCATGAGTGCAACCGTCACACCGATGGTACAAGCACCAACTCAACAAACACCAACGCAACAAGTGCCCGCACAACAAACTCCTATGTCTGCTCAGCGAGGACAGTTGACCTTAAACAAGCAAAATTTCAAGGTGGGTGAACAGATTCAAGTGAGCTATCGCGCACCAGCAGGCTTACATCGCAGTGCGTGGATTGGGATTATTCCATCGAATATTCCGCATGGTGACGAAGAGGTAAATGATTCGCACGATATTACTTATCAATATCTAGAAGGTCGTACCAGTGGCACGTTTGTGTTCACCGCACCCTCTTCTGGCTACTGGGATTTGCGCATGCACAGCACAGATACCCGCGGTATTGAGATTGCGTCGGTGAGTTTTACCACGCGTTAATGATCGACGGTGGTTAAGATTTGATTTAAAGATTGTGCTTGGCATCGTATAACACGCGCGGAGTGATTTTGCGTGAAGTGAGCGTTTGCCAATATTACTAGGACTAGAAACCGCCAATGACCAATGCTCAGCGGCGTTAGTCGTGGCTCACCTCCTAGATTAGCTTGGGCTTTGAGTATGGCTTGTTTAGCAGACTCATGCTGAGATTTGGGAAGTTTGGTGTGAAGACCACGGCCTTCTCGATCATGGATGACGCTGAGGCCGTTTTGATGAAATCGAGTGAGTAGACTGCGCACGCGAACGCGGATTTTGTTTTGAACAGTGCAAAAAAGTCGTGTCCAGTCGGGAGTGTCAGATATCTAGGCATGTGTGAATGTTGGTATTTTTTGGTGGATTAGTAAGAGCATTTGATTGTGCTTAAGGGGCCTTGTGTTCAAGCAATTTGGGCAGCCATAAATAGCTGATTGCTGGCAGTGCCAAACCAACGATGCCCTCCAATAGTGTCCAACCCCCCTCACGAAGACTGCCTTGATAAATCAGCATTACGCCATCTGCAATCACGACAGCAATAAAGATAAAAATGCAGAAGCTCATCCAACCAAATGCTGTCGCAAAGCGCCGAGGGTCATAAAGTGCAAAAAGTGCTGACCAGCAACCCACCACCAAAACCGCCATCAGGGCAAGTTTACTCCAGTGGTCATAGTGCGTTAAGAAAGGCATAACGCCACCGATGAGCAGGCAAATTGGGCTAAAAACCCAAAAGCAAACTCGATGTGTAGGCATAATTGACCACAGAAAATCTAAGAGGTTTTTTATTCTACCTGACCTAGGTTACTGAAAGCGAATGCGTGGGTGGCAATTCACCTTGAGAGGCATTTGTGAGTTTGCCTGCCGATGCATTTTTAGCGATTAATGACTGTATTTAAGGCCGATGGAGGTCAGCCCATATTCAACCTCTCGTGTTGTGATAAAAATCAATCAAGCTGCTTAAAAAGCGGCAAACGCTAACATGATTTTGTTTTGGTTGAGGTATCGACTAAGATAAGCTGATGTTTTTGCCTGACCAAATCGATGTCTGGCGGGCATTTGCTTGGTCTTTGTGAGCATATGTTGATGTTACTAGCTTTAGAAACCGCCAACGACCAATGCTCGGTGGCGCTAATCGACGCCGATGGTCAGGTATTGGCGCAGCGGCATGACGGTCGAGCGCGTGAGCAAACCCGCTTACTGTTGCCGATGATCGATGCGGTATTGGCAGAGGCACAGACCAGCTTGCCACAATTGTCGGCGATTGCGTTTAGTCGTGGCCCTGGCTCGTTTAGCGGTATTCGGATCAATGCGGCAGTCACGCAAGCGTTGGCATGGGCACACGATCTGCCGGTGCTGCCGATCTCGACTCTGCAAGCGACCGCACAAGCAGCTCTGGCGCAAACCACTGCCACTCGAATCATGGTGGTGCTGGATGCACGTATGAATGAAGTGTATGTCGCGGCCTACCAGCGCGATCAGGCTGGTGTATTACAGTTGGTCGGTGATGAGCAACTCTTGGGCTATGCCGCAGTGCAACTGCCCGCCGAGTGGCAGCAGGATGCCAGCGTGCTGTGGGTGGGCAGTGGCGTGCGATTGTTAGCCGTGATCCCTGCCGAAGATTGTCTGCATGACGTAAGTGCCAGTGCAATCCAGATCGCTCAGTTGGGTTTAGAGGCGGCTCAAGCAGGACAAGCGGTCTCTGCATTGCATGCCCTGCCAGTCTATCTGCGTGATGATGCATGGAAAAAACTGGCCGATCAGGGTAAACCGGTTTGAGCATCGACCAGATTCTTCCCACTCAGCCGTTGTGTTTGCCGTTTTGGGTGTTGGCGGCTGCGCAGGACAAGGCACAGCATTGGCAAGCCTTACTATCCGACAAAAACGTCCAGCTTGATCTACAGATACATGCCGATCCTTTGCGCAGCAAAGACCTACGCCAACATCCTGAACTGGCCTTATTGCTCGATCAAGATGGGCTATGGTTGGCGGCTGACGGTATGCGCATGCAGCCGGATTGGCTTGGGCAGTTACCGCGTTTAAAGCGTGCCACCATCAAGACCGAACTGGCGGCGCGTGCCTGTCAGGTCGAGCAGCAGCCGTTCATCATTGATGCGACGGCGGGCATGGGGCACGATGGCTTGCTGTTGGCGCGGCTGGGTGCGCGTGTGACGCTGGTTGAACAGCATCCAGTGGTGTGGGCGCTGTTGACGTCAGCAATGCAACAAGCACAAAGCAATCCGCATCTGACCAAAATCAGTCAACGCATGCAGTTGGTGTATGCCAATGCCGTGGATTGGTTGTCTGATCAACAAGCCGATGTGGTGTACCTTGACCCGATGTTTCCCAAGTCTGAACAACCCGATAAGCAGCAGCCGTTGGTCAAAAAAGAGATGCAGATTTTGCAAAAATTATTCAGTACCTCGACCGATGCAGGTGATGCTTTGTTAGCGCCTGCACGTCAAGCGGCCAAGCGGGTGATCGTCAAACGCCCCAAGCTTGCACCAGCCTTGGCGGGGATTGCGCCGGATCATCAGTGGTTGGGCGATGCGTGTCGGTTTGACGGTTATTTTCAGGCGAATTAAGCGCACAACGACGCATGTATGAATTCGACTGGTTGAGTTAAATCTTGCAGCAGAGCGTTCGTATTTTACCAGATGCCTGCGGCTGGCCTCACTTTTGACAGGCCAAAAGTAAGCAAAAGCCTCTGTGCTTGGAAGACTCGCCATCCATGGCTCAAACAGTTCCAAGCACGCTATCCCTGTACTTAGCGGATTGAATCTATGAGTTTTTATGATGCTTGGCAACGCTTTGACCAAGCCGCAGATCAGTACGATCAGGCAACGCCGCTGCAACAGCAATCGGCTGAGTTGTTATTGCAGCAGATTGGCACAGTACAGCCGCACAGTGTCTGGCTCGATGCCGGTTGTGGTACGGGTCGGTTAGCCAAACGATTGGCGGCGCAACAGGCACGGGTATGGGCGGTGGATCGGGCGTTGGCGATGTTGCAACCGTTACGCGCTGAGGAAAATATTCAGATTATCTGCACTGATCTGCGTGAGTTGCCGATGCCGGATGAGATGCTGGATGGGCTGGTGAGTAATTTTGCCTTGCACTGGCTGGGTGCCCCGATTTTACCGGAGTTGTTGCGGGTGGTGCGGCCAGAGGGGGAGTTGCATTTGGCGATTCCAGTGGCGGGGTCGCTGTCGGCAGTGCAGCAGCGCTTTGTGGGGTTTCCGGTATTTGCGTTTGAGTCTGAACAGGCGTGGTTAGACGCGGCGGGTGACGCGCTGATGTCGGCGGAAGTCGTGACGCTGACGCAGTCGTTTGCGCATTTGTATGCGTTGTTGCAGTCGCTACGGCAGATGGGTGGCGATCAGGTGGCGGATGAAGGTTATCGGCCTGAGCCGCAGCGGATGCGGCAGTGGTTGCGGGATCGTGCGCCGATTGAGTTGGATTATCGGGTGTTGTTGTTGCGCTTAAAGAAGCCTGCCGCGACCGATGGTTTTAGTCAGTGGTTGCAGCAAGTGCAACGGCGTGAGGGTTGAGTGTTCAAAGGTCAAGGCAACCAAACAGCTTGATCTATCTGGTGAAACGTGTCGACAGATCGTTAAGTCTGAAAAAAAGCTGGCGCTGCGCACATATGTCGAGACGTTTAAAAAGATTGCTGACCAGATGTTTTGTATGAAAAAAATAGTGAGCCAATCGGAGTGATCACATGTCTGAGTTAAAGTCCAAAGCATGCAATTTTTTTGGATGGGTGGCATTTCTAAGCCTCTCTGTTTTAGTTGGTTTTTCTTATTTTTTTAGTTATGTGGGTGTGTATATTCAGTATATTTTCGGTGGGTTGTTTGCTGTATCTTTGGTTTTCTGGTGGAAGTTAAATCCAGCGTTTAAGTGAGTTATTTTAATGAATACATCGAGTTGAGTAGGGTGCGCTGTGCGCACCTTACAGATGCTTTGTCCAAGACCTTAGCCGCGCACTCGCAAAGTCAAACCCTTCAAAAAATTACGCAAAAACTGATCGCCGCAATCCCGATAATTACTATGCCCATACTTGCGAAACAACGCACTCATCTCCGGTTTTGACACCGCACAATCCACACTGTTCATAATCTCGTGCATGTCATCTTCTTTCAACTCAAACGCCACACGCAGTTTTTTCAGTACGATATTATTGCTCATCGGCAACTCAAATGGCTGCGCTGGCCGACTGTCATCCTTGCCACGTTTAAAATACACCAGCCCATCCAAACACTGCGCCATCAGCGCATCAGAACACGGCAGATAGTCTGCTTCGTCTTCTTTTTTCAGCATCAGTTGCAGCGTGGACGCATCCAGATCAGCGCCACCGAGTGCCACGATTTCAGCGAGTTGCTGTTCGTTGATGTTGAGCATGTAGCGGATGCTACGCAGTACGTCGTTGTTAATCATGAGAAATCCTAATATCGGGTAAAGGCTAATACAAAAAGTCAAAGCGTACAAAAAATCAAAGCGGTGACAGACTAAAAACGCTCTTTATTCGACAGATAGCGCCAGTGTTCGAGCGGTAGTTTTGCCATGTTGATCGCGCCGATCCGAATCCGCCGCTGACTGACCACAGACAGACCAAGCTGCTCACACATCCAAATCAACTGGCCGTCTTGCGGTGATTTCAGCGCAAAGCGCAGCCGAATCTCGTTTTGCCAACTGACTTTACAGGCGGGCAAGGCTTGTCCGCGATAAATCAAACCGCGTTGCAGTTTTGCTAGATCAGGCGGGGGAAGATCAGGGTCATGGCTTGCGACCTCGACGATATATTCCTGTTCCAGCTTGTGCGCATCGTCTTTTAGGCTGCGCTCAAAGCGGCGATCTTGGGTCAAAATCACTAAGCCACTCGCGCCAGTCAGCAGCGGCATCGGGTTGCTGTGGCGTACCAAATGCGCCGGAATCGGAGTCTTGCTGTAAGGGTTATTGGACCAGTGCTGCGCCGTGTCCAACACATGCGCGATCGGTAGATCAGCGGGCTGATGCAACATCAGACTGACTGGTTCATGCGCGACCAACACCGCATCGGGATGCAACACCACCTGCTGATCGGTGATCAAGATGCGGGGGCTTTGTTCAATCACGCCATCGACCTGCACCCAACCCCCGTCGATATACAGTTCGGCTTCGCGGCGTGAACAGCCGATTTGGGCGGCCAAATGTTTGGACAGGCGGGCGGGTTCGCTCATGAATTACTCGGCTTAGATCGTGCGTCGCGTATTATACGCTGAATCGTGCATGAAAACTTGGTGGAGATGATCTGGTAAAGATTGCGATCAGATACGCTGTGAGATGATGCACAGGGTTACAATCTCGATCATCCCACCCTCCTGTCCAGAGTTCTCGAGATGTCCGAACAGCCGCAAACCACTGCCAAGATCACCCCAAAACGCATACCCCGCCAAGTCTATTTTGTCACTGGCACAGATACCGATGTCGGCAAAACCACTGTGACAGCCGCCCTGTTGCAGCGTGCCAATCAACAGGGTTGGCGTTGTTTTGGGGTGAAGCCGGTCAGTGCCGGTTGTCAGCAAGATGACGCAGGCGTATGGCAAAGCAGCGACGCACAACAGATCAGTGCAGCAGCCAGTATTGCGCTGCATCCGGATCTGCTTGCGCCGATCCGCTTGCCGCTCCCCGTGTCGCCCCATCTGGCCGCACAAGCGGCAGGCGTGAATCTCAGCGTGTCACGCTTGGCGGGTCTGGTGCGGGGTGCATTGTCCACACCGGCCACGCATGTGCTGATCGAAGGGGCGGGCGGCTGGGATGTGCCGATCAATCCGCGCGAGACGCTGGCCGATCTGGCCAAAGTATTGCAGTTTCCGGTGATTCTAGTGGTCGGTATGCGGCTGGGCTGTTTAAATCATGCGCTGCTGACCGCGCGGGCGATTCGGCAAGATGGCTTACAGTTGGCCGGTTGGGTCGCCAATACGATAGACCCTGACACACTACTGCTGAGCGAGCAAATCGATACCCTACAACAGCGGCTAAACGCACCCTGTTTGGGCGTATTGCCGTATGCGCCAGATCAGACGCTACAGGATCGGGCGGCGTTGTTGCGTTGGCCGCAGGAGTTGAGCGGTGTTCTCTAAGTATACCAATTCCAAGCACGCTATCCCTGTACGTGGCAAAACTCATATCC
>JBAQKP010000022.1:0-8778 GCA_049301135.1 Moraxellaceae bacterium
GGTCAGCTCCATCAGTTCGGCTTGAATAGTGATCAAGTCCAACAACTCGTCAATGCCTTGGCCGGTTTTGGCAGAGATTTTGGCGGCTGGAGTTTCACCATTCCAAAACTCGGTGGTGATGCCTTTGACCGACAGATCGTTCAGCACGCGGTCAATGTCCGCGCCTTCTTTATCCATCTTGTTGATCGCAATGATGATCGGTGTACCGGCTGCCCGTGCGTGTTCAATCGCTTCAGCAGTTTGTGGCATCACACCATCATCAGCCGCAACCACAATCACCACGATATCAGTGGCTTTCGCGCCGCGCGCCCGCATCGATGTAAACGCCGCGTGACCTGGTGTGTCCAAGAAGGTGATGACACCTTTGTCAGTTTCGACGTGGTACGCACCGATATGCTGAGTAATCCCACCGGCTTCGCCTGAGGCGACTTTGGTGCGGCGGATATAGTCGAGCAACGAGGTTTTACCATGGTCAACGTGACCCATGATGGTGACCACCGGCGGACGCGGTTTGGCATCGCCACGCGCTTTACCAGCGGCTTCGATCAGGTTGTCTTCAACTGCGGTATCACTGACCAGAATCGGATTATGACCCAATTCTTCGACCACCAAGGCAGCAGTGGCTTGGTCGACGCTATCGCCTTCACGCACCATTTCGCCCATTTTCATCAGCATTTTGATGACTTCACGGACTTTCAGTGCCATTTTTTGTGCTAGATCAGACACGACAATCGTTTCACCGATTTGCACGTCATACACTTGCTTTTCAACTGGTTTTTCAAAACCATGCTGATTGCTTTGGCTGGTTTTTAGACCTTTGTTGCTCTGGCGGAAGTTTTGCTCTTCCTGACGGCTGTTACGGCCACGCCCTTTGCCACCACGCGTGGTGGTCGCGGTTGCGCCGCCACGTTTGATTTCACGGTCTTCTTTGGCAAACGATTCTTCATAAGCACGACCCACGAGACCACGCGCCAATGGCGTGGTTTCGTCGATCACTGGTGCTTTGACGTCTTCGTTGGCGTATTTGGAGGCCATCTGACGCATCTGTTCCAGCGTGCGTTGTTGGGCTTGTTCCGCCGCGGTACGACGGGCGGTTTCTTCCGCCACTTTCAAGCGTGCTTCTTCTGCTTCACGCGCTTTACGCTGCTCAGGGCTTTCTTTTTTGGCCTGTACTTTTACCACAGGCTTGCTGACTGGCTTCGGCGTGATCGGCTTGCTGTCTAGGCTTGCACCACGTTTGACCACGACTGCTTCGGTTCTGGCCGTTACATCCGCTCGAGGGGTGACGTGTTGGGCACGCATCGCATCTAGCGTGGCTTTCTGCCGTGCATCGGCATCTGAGCGAACTTTAGCATCCGCATCGACACGTGCTTTGATTTCAGCTTGGGTTTGATTTTTTTGCTCAGACAACGCTTTGACGTCTGCGGCAATTAAGCTTGAATCTGGCTTGGCAAATACCTGTTTTTTACGCACTTCGACGTTAATCGCTTTGGCTTTACCGCTCGTTCCCGTCACTTTGGCAGTGGTGGTGATTTTGCGTTTAAAACCAATCCGAGTGTCAGCGGTCGCTTGACCGTGACTGCGTTGCAAGTGCGACACCAGTTGCTCTTGCTCAGATTCCGACACCGCACTGTCGGCTGTACGTTGGGGCAGGCCAGCGGCTGCTAGTTGCTCCAGCAGCTTTTCAACCGGTTTTTGTACCATTTGCGCCAATTCTTTTACGGTTTTTTCCGCCATACGCTGCTACCCCTAGTTAAACCATGATTCGCGGGCCTTCATGATCAGCCGGCCTGCTTGTGCTGCATCGAGATCGTCAATGTCAGCAATGTCGTCAATGGCCTGATCAGCCAAGTCATCGATTGTGATCACGCCACGGGCAGCAAGGGCGAAGGCGATTTCTCGGCTCATGCCCTCCATTGCCAGCAGTTCATCACTTGGATCTTGAATATTTTCTTGCTGTAACAGCGCGTCGGCCAGTGCAGCATCTTTCGCACGCGATTGTACCAACTCAACCAAATCCGCTTCTAAGCCAATCTCATCGAAAGTTTCGGCGGGTACATACGCCAACTCTTCAAACGAGGTAAAGCCCATCTCAACCAACGCCGCAGACAACTCTGGGTCAATGTTCAGACGATCAGTAAACAAGTCAATGTACTGCTGCGCTTCATTGGCTTGGCGAGCGCGATACTCATCTTCGAGCATCATGTCGAGTTTGTAGCCAGTCAATTCAGACGCCAAGCGCACGTTTTGACCTTGTGTACCAATTGCCCGTGCCAACTGATCGCTCGCGGCAAAAATAATGTCGGCGCTTTTGGTGTCTTCATCTAACACAATCCCAGACACATCAGCAGGCTCTAACGCACTGGCGATATATTGGGCAGGATCATCAGACCACACCACCACGTCGATGCGCTCGCCGTTCAACTCTTGCTGTACCGCTTGAATCCGTGTGCCACGCATGCCAATACACGCACCGACCGGATCAATCCGATGGTCGTTGGTTTTGACTGCGATTTTGGCGCGCACACCCGACTGGCGGGCAGCACCTTTGATTTCGATGATTTCTTCGCTGATTTCTGGCACTTCTTTACGCATCAGTGCAATCAGCATTTCAGGACGTGAACGCGACAGCAACAACTGCGCACCACGACCCTCACGATTTACGGCGTACAAAATCGCGTTGATCCGTTGCTTGGCGCGTAAGGTTTCTTTGGGCAGCATTTCTTCGCGTGCCAGATAACCCTCTGCGTTTTCGCCGAGATCAATAATAAAGCCGTCTTTGGTTTGTTTTTTCACTTCACCGTAGATCAATTCGCCGACACGGGTCGAATACGCATCCGCAATCAGCGCACGTTCGGCTTCGCGAATTTTTTGCACAATCACTTGCTTGGCAATCTGTGCTGCAATCCGACCAAACTCAATCGACGGAATCTGCTGCTCGCGCACGTCACCGACTTTCCACTGCTCAGGATCGAGGTCACTGATTGCATCTTGGCAAGCAGGCATCTCATGGTCGTAATCTTCAACCACCGTCCAAAAACGAAACGTGTCGTATTCGCCGGTTTTGCGGTCGATTTTGACCCGTAGCTCGACTTCTTCGTCATGCTCGTAAAACTTTTTCTTGGTCGCCGCAACCAACGCTTGCTCAAGCGCTTCAAAAATCGCTTCGCGGCCAACTCCTTTTTCGTTACTGACGGTTTCCACCACAGTTAGAATTTCGCGACTCATATGTCACCTGTCGATTGGTTGAAGATCATTGCCTACGTTACTGGTCTTGATAGATCAGATTGGCCTTATCAATATTGTCTGCATCAATGTCGAGCACTTGACTCTCAAAGGTCACAGTAATCCCATCTTCGCGCACGTCATCGAGAATAGCATTCAGTTTACGGCGATTGGCGACTGGCGAAATCAGTCGCAGTGCGACGGTCTGCCCCACATATCCGCGCATCTGTGGCAACACAAAGAACGGACGATCCCAACCGGGTGACGAGACTTCTAAAGCATATTCATCAGCAATCGGATCATGCAGATCTAATACGCCACTGACCTGATGGGTCACGTTGACGCAATCTTGTACCCCAACGCCTTTGCCGATCAGCTCATCTTGCGCCACATCGTCTGACTCGGTGTCGTCATCTGCTTGCACCGCATTGGGCTGCTCAGTCGATAGGTCGGTCGCCTGCTCTGGCCGATCAATATAAATCCGTAACAACGAACGACGGCCTTGCGGTAAAAATTCGATGCCCCACAGCTCAACGCCACAGGCAGCGACGGCAGGTGCAATAAGGGCTTGGAGAGATTGCGTTTTTGGCGATTGCTTCATGGGCTGTCTGTGAACCGATCTGGTATTTAGGACGATCAAACGGAACGTCCGCCTGATTTCCCCATGTCTGCAAGCAGCTTAGGAAAGCATTCCCCGAAAAATCGGGCGAACGTTAAAACGAAAAATGGGCGATATCGCCCATGTTTTTAACAGCATGTCGGTCAACAATGACAGCAACATGACCGTCGTCTGCAAAAAAGCCCACAAACGTGGGCTCTTTCGTAAAATATGGTAGCGGGGGCTGGATTTGAACCAACGACCTTCGGGTTATGAGCCCGACGAGCTACCAGACTGCTCCACCCCGCATCAACAGGCCACGAATAATATAGACCTTGTATGTAGCTGTCAAGCTAAACTTGACTCAAAACTGAATAAACTTAAAACAACGGGTTTATTCGGTGATTTTGACTGATGTTGTCTGGTCAACAACATCAACTTGGTGCGAGAGGGGGGACTTGAACCCCCACAGCATAAGCCACTACCACCTCAAGGTAGCGTGTCTACCAATTCCACCACTCCCGCGCAGCAGGTCGCCATTCTACGGAATCCCTTTTCAAAAGGGAAGACTTAATTTGGGGGTAATGTCTTGACCGCATCCGCCATCTCAGCCGCAACTGCGCTGTCAGCCGCCTCTGGCGCAGTCGTGGCGACTGCTGCTGTAGGCGCTGCACTGGCTGCTACTGACGCTGTACCAACAGTCACTGTTGGCGCAGGACTCGCTGGTAAGGGCGTGATGCTCTGGGTCAGTGGCCGTGGAGTTACCGGCTGGGTGACAGGCGCTTGAGCAGTGGGCAGACTTAACAGATCAGCCGCTTGTTGTTTGGCAATGATCGCCAAGCCCACACTGGTTAAAAAGAAAATTGCAGTTAATATTGCGGTTGAGCGGGTTAAAAAATTGGCCGAACCGGCTGCACCAAACACAGTTGCTGCTCCACCACCGCCAAACGTTGCACCCGCATCAGCGCCTTTGCCTTGCTGCACCAAGATGAGGCCGGTCATGCCCAGTGCGACTAAAATATGGATCACCAGCACTAGCGTTTCCACAGACTCTCTCCTGTTACCTGTTAATTGTATCAAGCTGCCATGACGTTGCGCTCATACCACTATGATTAACGTGGTGATAATGGTGCAAATGCGTGGGCGATTGCCAAAAATGAAGCTGCATCTAGGGCAGCACCGCCAACCAACGCCCCATCAACATCAGGACAGCCAGCCAGCGACGCGGCATTATCCGGTTTTACGCTGCCGCCGTAAAGTATTAGCGTATTTTCTAGACGAGTATCGTAGCTACGCAGATAAGCGCGAATGGCCGCGTGCATCTGTTGCGCATCGGCTGGACTGGCGGTGCGCCCTGTGCCAATCGCCCAGACGGGCTCATAGGCCACCATCACCTGTGACGACCAAACGGTAGGGTCAATCTGGCTGACTTGTGCGTGTAACTGTGCCAACACCACAGTTTCGGCTTGTCCAGCATCACGCTCGGCCAATTGCTCACCGACACACAACACAACTGTCAGACCAGCAGCGAGTGCCGCACTAATTTTTTTGGTTAATTCCGCTTCAGACTCGGCATGATAACTACGACGCTCTGAATGCCCAACCAAAACCAAGGTTGTGCCGAGATCACACAGCAATTCAGCCGACACATCGCCAGTGAACGCCCCTGTTCCACGCTGGACAGACAGATCTTGTGCGACAACACGCAACCGCGACTGTTGGTCAGCAATCGCTTGAGATACCCGATCCAGATGTAAGGCACTGGGGCTAACCGCCAACTGACAGTCCAGCAGCGGCGCTGCTTCGGCAAGCTTTGTCACAATCTGCGACGTCAGACTCAGCGCTTGGCTCACCGTTGCTGGATTCATTTTCCAATTACCAATTACCCAACGCGCCCGTTGCAGCTTGCCATCACTCATAAAATCGACCACTCATCACGCATAAATTCAGCTTAAACTGGCGCGATTCTAGCGTAAAATCACCCCAACAATCGAACAGATCATTTAAACATGTATTCTAAAATCAGTAATACCCTGATCGGCCTGCTGATCGCATGGGCAAGCGCAACACACGCCCAACCGGTTCAACAGTGGCAAGATCGCAATGGCGAATGGCATTTTGGTGATCCACGTGCTGCACCGACGCAAGGCAGCCGTGACGTCAAGATTCAGCGCCCGATTAGCGTGGTTAAAAATGAACATCCGCTGCCGCGCTACACGCCAAACACTACGGTGCAGAGAGCACCTCGTCGTCCGTCCTCCAATCAAACCCATACGCCACAGCCGCAAAAACGCACCAAGGCAGACTGTGAAAGCCTACGCGAATCCCTTACACTGCATCCCGCCCGCCAACAACAGCACCGGCAGCGACAACAACAATATGAACGCGACTGCGTGATTGGAGTCTACTATGCCGACAGCCAGCAATAACCACTGCCCGCCCACACTGCTGCTTGGTCGCTATCGCCACTATAAAGGCCAAGAATATCAAGTCTTGCATCTGGCAACCCACAGCGAAACTGAGCAACTACTGGTGATATATCGCTGTTTATATGGTGACTTTTCGGTTTGGGCGCGTCCCCTCAGCATGTTTTTAGAAAATGTCTGTTTGCCTGATGGCCAAACTGTGCCAAGATTCCAACTGATCGACCCGAACAAACTGGCGACAATCTCTGACTAGATTGTGTACAGTGTTCGACTCGGGTATAGTCTCAATGACTCACGGAATTGAGTGTAAACAATAGGTTATAGTGTGAAATAGCGCACACTATGGAGGCAATATGTCTGGACAAGTGACATCGTTTGGTGGCTTGGCACGTCAGTTGGTCAATGAAGGCATGGTGTCAGCCGACATCATGCAAAAAGCCTTGACTGAGTCACAACGAGACAAAACTTCTCTAGTCAGTTATCTGGTCAGTCAAAAACTCGCCAACGCCAGCAAAATCGCATGGCTGATTGCGCGTGAATTTGGCGATCCGCTGTTTGATTTAGACAGTGTGGATCAAAGCAGTATTCCAAAAGATTTAATCGACGAGAAAGTCGTCCGTCAGTTTAATGCCTTACCGATTTTTCAGCGCGGGACACGACTGTTTATCGCCATGAGCGACCCCAGTCGGGTCGATGCGATTGATGCGATTCGGTTTGGCAGCAAGCTATCGGTCGAAACCGTGGTTGTGGAGGATGACAAACTCAGCAAACTGATCGAGCGTACCTATGACAGTGGTGGCAGTGACTTTGCTGGCTTTGATGGCGACATGGACGACATCGAAGTCGACACCCAAAAAGGCAATGACGATGCTGATGACGGTAAAGGTGCCGAAGAAGCGCCAATTGTTAAATTTGTCAATAAACTGCTGATTGATGCGATTCGCATGGGTGCGTCAGACTTACATTTTGAACCTTACGAAAAATCCTATCGGGTGCGCTATCGAGTGGACGGCGTGATGCGTGAAGCTGCGCGTCCACCGGTGCAATTGGCTGGCAAACTGGCAGCACGCTTAAAAGTCATGTCACAAATGGACATTTCTGAACGACGACTGCCGCAAGATGGCCGGATTAAGCTCAAATTATCTAAAACCAAAGCGATTGATTTTCGGGTCAGCTCTATGCCGACCCTGTTTGGTGAAAAACTGGTGCTGCGGATTCTCGATCCATCGAGTGCGATGTTGGGGATCGAGGCGCTGGGCTATGAACCCGAGCAAAAAAGACTATTCATGGATGCTCTTGATAAACCGCAAGGTATGCTGCTGATCACAGGACCAACTGGATCAGGTAAAACCGTGTCTTTGTATACGGGTCTAAACATCCTGAACACGATCGAAAATAATATTTCTACCGCTGAAGATCCAGTCGAAATCAACCTTGAAGGCATCAATCAGGTTAACGTGATTCCTAAAGTCGGTCTGACCTTCTCCGTGGCACTCAAAGCATTTTTGCGGCAAGATCCTGATATCATCATGGTTGGTGAAATTCGTGATCTCGAAACCGCAGAAATTGCGGTAAAAGCAGCCCAAACAGGGCATATGGTGATGTCAACGCTGCACACCAACAGTGCGCCAGAAACCCTGACCCGTCTACGCAATATGGGTGTCCCCTCTTTTAACATTGCGACTTCAGTCAATCTCGTCATCGCACAGCGACTAGCACGCCGTTTGTGTGGGCAATGCAAATCAGCGAGCGACGTACCTGAGCAAAGCTTGCTTGAAATGGGCTTTACACCAGAAGATTTGGCAACGGGCTTTACCATTTATCAACCAGTCGGCTGTAGCGAATGTCGCGACGGCTATAAAGGTCGAGTCGGCATTTATGAGGTGATGAAAGTCACCCCAGCAATTGCCAGAATTATCATGGAAGATGGCAATGCAATTCAAATTGCCGATGCATCAACGCAGGCAGGCTTCGACAACCTGCGTCGCTCCGGATTGAAGAAGGTGATGCAGGGTCTCACCAGTCTTCAAGAAATCAACCGCGTCACCAGCGAATAAGCCGAAAAACCCAAAATTGGAGAACCGAGATGGCCGTAAAAAAAGCTGAAATGATCCCCAACTTCGCGTACGAAGGTACGAATCGACGCGGACAAAAAGTCAAAGGTGAGTTGCCGAGTAAAAATATGGCACTGGCCAAAGCACAGTTGCGTAAGCAAGGCATTCAAGTCACCAAAATTCATAAAAAGTCCAAAAACTTACTTGAAGGCCTCAGCAAAAAGAAAATCGGGGCGCTGGATATTGCGATCTTTACCCGTCAGCTGGCGACCATGATGAAAGCCGGTGTGCCACTAGTACAGTCGTTTGAAATCGTCGCAGAAGGCCTAGATAATCCATCCATGCGCGAAGTGGTGCTTGGCATTAAAGGTGAAGTCGAGAATGGCAATAGCTTTGCCGGCTCACTGACCAAATACCCACAGTATTTTGACGATTTATTTGTCTCTTTGGTTGCCTCCGGTGAGCAGTCTGGTGC
>JBAQKP010000023.1:0-1730 GCA_049301135.1 Moraxellaceae bacterium
GAGGGTGGGCATCGCCGCTTAAATGTCGCCATCACACGTGCCAAGACACAAGTGCATATTTTCTCGACATTACATCCTGATCAGCTTGATTTGAGCCGAACCAAGGCACGTGGCATTGCTGACTTAAAGCACTACTTGCAGTTTGCCATACAAGGTGAGTCTGCACTGATCGCACAAACCGCACCGACAGGCTTAGCACCCGATAGTCCGTTCGAAATTGAAGTCATGAACTACTTGCAGGATCAAGGTTGGCAGGTGCATTGTCAGGTCGGTTGCTCTAGCTATCGAATTGATTTGGCTGTGATTGATCCACGCGCAGAGGGGCGTTATTTACTCGCAGTGGAGTGTGATGGTGCAAGCTACCACAGTGCGGCGACTGCCAGAGACCGAGACAAACTTCGTCAGATGGTTTTAGAGCGACTTAGCTGGACGGTGCATCGGATTTGGTCAACCGAGTGGTGGAACAATCGTGCGCGTGAACAAGCGCGATTGATTCAAGCATTGGAGCAGGCGATGTCTGTGCAGCCTGATCAAACCAGTGCTACTCAGGTTGTCGAAGAGGCTGAACTATCCACAGATGAGCAGCGTGATGAGCCGGTTTTTATGGAACTTAAGGGCTGGTCTGATGCTGACTTGGCACACTCAACACCGCTGACGGTGAGGCAGGTAACGACTGTTTTGCCGTACACACCGACAGACCTACCGATGGCATACGGAGATTCTTTCTTTGAGCCAACTGAATCAAGCAAAATCCTCAAGATGATGCGACAGGTGATTGCGCATGAAGGCCCTGTACTGGATTGTGTGATCATGCGACGAATCACACAAGCCTATGGGTTTAAAAGAGCGGGAAACCGTATTCAAGACCGTTTATCCGTACTCCTGTCTTCCATTCCAACCCGTTCGCCGCATTTGAGCCAGCCTGCATATTGGCCTGAGCATGTGGACGCGGGTGCTTGGTCTGATATTCGCTTGATGGGAGATCGGGACTTGTCTGAAATTCCGGTGGTTGAAATGGCCAATGCAGGGCGTGCTGTTCTTGCATTATTAGTCGTTGCCGACGAAGCGACTGTCATCCGTGAGATGGGTGTTCTATTCGGGGCAGGTCGAGTCACACGGCAAGCTCAAGATAAACTGCGTGCTGGTCTGGAGTGGCTCAAAAGCCAAGGCACGGTTGAAGAAACGCCTAACGGTTTGAAGCTGGTCGTGTAATTAAGGGGTATCTGAGTGGGTGTATATAAGTACACCCACCATCTCATGTCACGTTGATTTTGGTCAAAATTGTCGGTGGTCTAAGTTTTCTTACTACGCTAGTTGGGTTATGCCACAGTTGTAGTGATGGTAGCAGCATACATGTCCTAGGGTATGCCCCTCACCAATTACGACTGCTGGGGCGTAACTGCATACGCTGCTAATAAGCACGATCCCAAATAAATTCAGACATATATTACCTCTGTGATCAAACAATCTGATCGAAAAAAAGCCCCCCGTTCGCCCCCATACCAATGTGGTATGAGGGCAGTGGAAGGGCCTTTTTCTTGACTCAATTTCAGGAGGTGTGTGATGCAATGTCCGTCGTGTGGTTCGTCTCAAATCAACACTAAAAACCATGCTCGTCGTATTGGTAGCGCGGTCGGGGGTGCTGCTGGTATTGCCGGTGGTGTTACTGGGCGTAGTGCCGGTGCAAAGATCGGTGCAAACCTTGGGGCAGTGGGTGGGCCGGTTGGCGT
>JBAQKP010000024.1:0-10361 GCA_049301135.1 Moraxellaceae bacterium
TGCTCAGTCTACGCCAAGCGATTGCAACGTGGCTGACCCAACGGTTTACGCTCGCACAAATCAACCCCGAAACCGAAGTGTTGCCGGTCAGTGGCACGCGCGAGGCGTTGTTTTCTTTTGTACAAGCGATGGTCAAGGCTGACCCAGCATCTTATGTGGTGATGCCCAATCCGTTTTATCAGATCTATGAAGGTGCGGCGTTTTTGGCGGGTGTCACCCCGTATTTTGTTAATTGCACTGCTGAAAACGACTATTTAGGGGATTTTGAGTCGATTCCTGCACAGGTCTGGCAACAGACGCAACTGCTGTTTATTTGCACACCGGGCAATCCAACCGGTGCAGTGTTGCCCGAAGCCAAGCTGCGCCGTTTGATTGAACTGTCTGATCAGTATGATTTTATCATTGCGTCTGACGAGTGCTATTCCGAGTTGTATTTTGAGCAAGCGCCGATTGGCCTGCTCGAAGTGTGTGCCAATATGGGACGGCATGACTACAAAAACTGCGTGGTATTTCATTCGCTGTCGAAGCGCTCGAACCTGCCGGGTTTGCGCTCTGGTTTTGTCGCGGGGGATGCTGCACTGCTTGCGCCATACCTAAAATATCGAACCTATCACGGTGCGGCGATGCCAGTACAGCATCAGCTTGCATCGATTGCAGCTTGGCAGGATGAAACACACGTCGAAGCCAATCGCGTACTGTATCGGCAAAAATTTGATTTATTCCTGCATGAACTCGGTGATCGTCTGCCGCTAAAAAAACCGGATGCGGGATTTTATTTTTGGTTGCCAGTCGAGGATGACGAGGCATTTGCGCGTCGATTGTATGCTGAGGCCAATATCACGGTGCTGGCAGGACGTTATTTGTCGCGTGATACACCGACTGGCAATGCGGGTAAAAACCATGTGCGGATGGCGCTGGTTGCAGATATAGCCCAGTGTGAACAGGCGATTGAGCGCTTAAAGATGATTGTTTGATGTGAATAACAGTCGGGTGTGCCACGCGCACCCCGCTGATTAACGGGCGCTAGTGATTCGTCTCAACTGCTCGCATCTGAACAATTTCCGGCCAACCATAAACAAACCACTCATGAGCCTCGATATTTGTACCTTTAAACCGCTCCCATAAATACAGCACTTCGGAATAGCTTAAAAACGGGTCTTCAGCCAATACTTCACCAACCCACAGCACTGCTTTTTTATCTTGTTTTGATTTTAAATACCGCAAACAGAATTCGAAAGCTGCCTCAAATAAGTCCTCACCATAATATAGATGAACAAAACAACGAGGAACTTGAACTGATTCTGCCACCAAAGGGCATTCAGGATACTCCACAATACTTGCATTAGAGCCATCTGGATCGACGTTTAAGTCAGATATGGTAAGATGAAAAGAACGGACTAAATCTATCTTGGGATCATACTCACCAACTACTGCCAGCTGAATACTTCTCGCACAAAAAAGTCCTTGGTAATTTTTTCTATTATTGTAGAATTTTGGAACTTGCAGCGGGTCGAATTTATCGACACCATTATGAACCATCAGTGGCCGTTGGATCTCTTTCACGATGGATGCGCAGTGTAAAATTTCCTTCATAAAATCGAAATTTGACGGATCGGCCATTTCTACCAAGTCAGGCACTAAAGAACCCATGTTATTTTTCTCCTAACCAACCTAAAGGCGTGGCTTATTCAGATTCTAACGATGTCGTTAAAAGGACTCAGGCAACTTTACCCAACAACACCACTGCACTGACCAAAATCCCCTCTTGCCGACCCGTAAAACCGAGTTTTTCGGTGGTGGTGGCTTTGACACTGACTTGATCGACTGCACAAGCCAGATCTGCCGCAATCGTTTGCCGAATTGCGAGGTTATGCGGCGCGAGTTTCGGACGCTCACACGCCACCGTAATATCCGCATTCACCAATGCGTAGCCCTGTGCCTGTACCAACTGATAGACATGCCGCAATAACAGCCGACTGTCCGCTCCTCGATAGGCCGCGTCAGTGTCTGGAAAATACCGACCAATATCACCCAACGCCAATGCACCCAGCAGCGCATCTGACAACGCATGCAACAACACATCCCCATCCGAATGCGCAATTAATCCATGTGTATGTGGAATGCGTACACCGCCCAGCGTGACAAAATCACCCATCCCAAACGCATGTACATCCAGACCTTGGCCAATACGCAAATCAAAAGGACTCATTATTTTTTCCAGTAGGCATGCTGTGCTGCACCGTCGTGAATCGTCCACCAGTTGGCCTTATCACCAACGAAAATATGATAATCCACACCGTCACGAGACAAAGGCGTTTCCAATGTACCGACTCTTAAACGCAAAACATTCGGCAGGCTATCCAAACGACTGTAGAGCGGACTGCCACAAGTGCCACAGAACACCCGATGCTTACCGGCGCTGGACTCATAGCTTTTCAGCACGTCATGACCGGCCAATAACTCAAACTGATCAGCCAAAATCGGTGCATTGGTCACAAACGCTGTACCTTGCGCCTTCCGACATTCCAGACAATGACAGGCGACGACCTCAGTGAGATCAGCATGATATTGATAGCGCACTGCGCCACACAGACAACCACCTTGCAGCATGTTATTTGCTCTAAGACACCGAAACTGGCTGAAACTATAGCGTGTATTTTGAGTGCTGTGGACAGCAATTTGAGCATTACGCTGTCATGACTATCAAGATAGTGCTGCCAAAATCGCTGCGGCCAAAGCAAGATCTTCCGCGTAAGTGATTTTAATATTGTCGCTACGCCCTTCGATTACGCGCACCAAATGCCCCGCCTGCTCCATTGCGCTGGCTTCGTCAGTCACCAGATGACCCGATTGAATCGCTGAGTGCAAAGCGTCCAACAGTAAACCATAGCGAAACATCTGCGGGGTCTGTGCTTGCCACAACCCATCACGCGACACAGTAGACTCAATTTGTCCTGATCGAGCACGCTTTAAGGTATCGCGCACCGGAACAGCGAGAATCCCACCGACTGGATCAGCGGCCAATTCAGCCATCAGTTTTTGCAGACTACTTGTTGCAACACAAGGCCGTGCCACATCATGCACCAAGACCCAATCATCAGCGGCGGCACGCTCGCTCAAACTGAGCAAACCCGCCAATACCGAATCCATCCGTTCAGCACCGCCTTGCACAAAGCGGATCAGATCAGCGTGTGTGTAATCGAGTTGTGCGGCGATTTGGTCTTCGGCACTGATTGGCACAATACAAGCGGACAATGGCAATGCCTCACACAGTCGATTCAGACTATGCTGAATCACCCGTTGACCCACGATCTGTAAATACTGTTTTGCAACCTCGCCACCAAAACGCCGACCCACACCAGCCGCAGGCACAATCGCCCAGTAGCGACTCATGGCGCAGTGGTTTCCGTTGCTTCGTCCACAGGGAGAGCGACTGGCGGCAAAGTGCCCATTTGTACAAAGGTTTCGTTCGGTTTGATTAGACCTAAATCAAGCCGTGCATGTTCTTCGACCGCTTCTAAGCCGTTTTTTAGGTCGTTAATTTCGGCACGCAAGACCCGATTGCGTTCTTCAAGCGTGGCATTTTCGGTTTGCTGGGCATGCACACGCACCAATAAGGCTTGGCGATCTTGATAGCCGCTTTCGCCAAACCACAGTTTAACCTGTAGCAAGGCGATCACGACCAGACCCAGCCCAAACACGATCCGTCCAGACAGGGTGGTTAACATCTTAGTTTAGACCTTTAAACTCAGCCCGACCACGATAGATGGCATCGGCCATCTCTTCAATCCGCAGCAGTTGGTTGTACTTGGCGACGCGATCTGAGCGGCACAGCGAGCCGGTTTTGATTTGACCAGCCGCCGTACCCACTGCCAAATCAGCAATGGTCGAATCTTCGGTTTCGCCAGAACGATGCGAAATCACCGTGCTATAACCGTTGGCTTTAGCCAGATAAATTGCGTCCAGCGTTTCGGTCAGTGTGCCGATCTGATTGAATTTAATCAAAATCGAGTTAGCGACCTTTTCGTTGATGCCACGCTGCAAAATCGCTGGATTGGTCACGAACAAATCATCACCGACCAATTGGATTTTGTCGCCCAAGATCTTGGTCAAATAGCTCCAACCATCCCAATCAGACTCGTCCAAACCATCTTCAATCGAGATGATCGGATATTGACGTGCCAGACCAGCCAGATAGTCAGCAAAACCTTCACTGCTAAACGCCTTATTGCCTTCACCAGCCAGCACATACTGACCATTTTTATAAAACTCAGTGGCCGCACAATCCAGCGCCAGCATGATGTCACTACCGGCTTTATAGCCAGTCTGCTCAATCGCTTGCAAAATCACCGTGATCGCTTCTTCATTCGAGCGCAGGTTCGGCGCAAAGCCGCCTTCATCGCCGACAGCGGTATTTAGACCTTGTTTTTTCAGCACTGATTTTAGGCTGTGAAAAATCTCCGTACCGGCGCGCAATGCTTCGCTAAAGCTGCTAAAACCAACCGGCTCAATCATGAATTCTTGAATATCGACCGTGTTATCCGCATGTGCACCACCGTTGATGATGTTCATCATCGGCACTGGCATAGTCAAAATGCTCTGATTGCGCAGATTGGCGATATATTGATACAACGGAATTTTAGCGTCGGTGGCAGCGGCGCGTGCAGCAGCCAGTGATACCGCCAACATGGCATTTGCACCGAGCTTGGATTTATTTTCGGTCGCATCAAACGCAATCATTTTGTGGTCGATGGCGGCTTGTTCACGCACATCCATACCGAGCAACAAGTCACGAATATCGCTATTCACATTTTGTACAGCTTGGCGAACGCCTTTACCCAAGTAACGCGCTTTATCGCCGTCACGCAATTCGAGCGCTTCGCGCGAGCCAGTCGATGCACCACTCGGCGCACAGGCACGTCCCATCACACCAGAGGTCAAGATAACATCGGCTTCAATAGTTGGATTACCGCGTGAATCTAAAATCTCACGGGCACGAATATCGGCGATTTGGCTCATCTACCACTCCTTAATCAGGTCAACAACCACAATATAAACAACGAATCCACAATGAAAAACCCAGTCAAGTGACTGGGCAAGTCAACCACAAGGCTTAGTGTGTATCCAAAACCGCAAAACCCTTGACCAACTCATCCATTTGTTTGAGTTGCGCCAAGAATGGTTCAAGTTGCGATAAACGCAACGCACAAGGGCCATCGCATTTGGCTTTTTCTGGATCTGGATGGGCTTCTAAGAACAAACCAGCCAGACCAGTCGCCATACCGGCGCGGGCTAAGGTTGTGATTTGAGCACGACGGCCACCAGCCGAATCACTGCGGCCACCCGGTTGCTGGAGTGCGTGGGTCACATCAAAAAACACCGGCACATTCATGGCTTTCATGCTGTCAAAGCCCAGCATATCCACCACCAGATTGTTGTAACCAAATGCTGAACCACGCTCACACAAAATCAGCTTGTCGTTACCCGCTTCCAAACACTTGTGCAGGATATGCCGCATCTCGTGTGGCGCGAGGAACTGGGCTTTTTTGATGTTAATAATCGCTTGGGTTTTGGCCATCGCTTCAACCAGATCGGTCTGGCGACTCAAGAACGCAGGCAACTGAATAATATCAGCCACTTCAGCGACCGGCGCAGCTTGGTACGGCTCGTGCACGTCAGTAATGATCGGTACGTTGTATTTGGCTTTCAGTTCGCGCAGCCACTCAATGCCTTGTTCCATACCCGGCCCACGATACGAGTGCAGGCTGGAACGGTTAGCTTTATCAAAACTGGCTTTGAACACGTAAGGAATACCCAAACGTGTGGTGATGTCGATATACGTTTCAGCAATTTCAAAAGCCAAATCCTTTGACTCTAGAACATTCATTCCACCGAATAGGACAAACGGTAAGTCGTTGCCCATTCGAATATCGCCAAGCTCGATGATGGAGCGGGCTTGCAGTAACTCAGTCATGCCACATCCTGCACTTCACAATGAACCGTTAAAGTTGAGCAGCTTGCTGTTTAGCCGAATGGTCTAATGCAGCCGCCACAAAACTTGCAAACAACGGATGGCCACCGCGTGGTGAACTGGTAAATTCCGGATGGAACTGACACGCCACGTACCACGGATGATCAGCGATTTCGACCATTTCGACCAAATGCTGACCCGCAGAATAGCCCGAAATGGTCATGCCCGCAGCTTGCAGTTGAGCAATATAACGATTATTCACTTCGTAACGGTGGCGATGTCGTTCGACAATCTCAGCACGGCCATAAATTTGACGGGCATGGCTGCCTTCGACCAGCTCGGCAGTCTGTGCACCGAGACGCATGGTGCCGCCGAGATCCGAACTGTCGCTACGGGTTTGTAACTCACCGCGCTCATCCATCCACTCAGTAATCAAGCCAATTAGTGGCTGGGTGGTGCGGCGGTCAAACTCAGTTGAGGTCGCCTCGGTCAAACCGGCAACGTTACGGGCAAACTCAATCACTGCCAACTGCATCCCTAAACAGATGCCCAGATACGGCACTTTGTTTTCGCGGGCATAACGAATCGCGTTCATCTTACCGACTGTGCCACGCTCGCCAAAACCACCGGGCACCAAGATCGCATCTGCCGTCGCCAAACGGGACAAATCGTTATTTTCGAGAGATTCGGCATCGATATAATCGATATGCACTTTACTGCGATGGGTAATCCCTGCGTGTAGCAAGGCTTCGTTCAGTGATTTATAAGCGTCAGGCAACTCGACATATTTGCCGACCATCGCGATCCGCACTTCATGCTGCGGATTTAGCAGCGCATCAGTCACTGCATTCCAATCGGACAGATCAGCAGGTGGGCAGTCAAAACCAAACCGCTCACAAATCAAATCGTCGACATGTTGGTCGTGAAAGTTTTTGGGGATTAAATAAATACTCGGCGCATCTTCAGCCAAGACCACAGCACGCGCTTCGACGTTGGTAAACAAGGCGATTTTGCGGCGGGACTCCTCACCAATTGGATGATCGGAACGACAAATCAAAATATCCGGCTGCAAGCCAATCGAGCGCATTTCTTTGACCGAATGCTGGGTCGGCTTGGTCTTGGTTTCACCGGCGGACGCAATATACGGCACGAGTGTGAGATGCATCAGCAAGGTATTGCTCATACCGACTTCAACGCGCATCTGACGCACCGCTTCCATAAACGGCAGTGATTCGATGTCACCGGCTGTACCACCGATCTCGACAATCGCGACATCATAGCCTTCAGCACCGGCCTGAATCCGCCGTTTGATCTCGTCGGTAATGTGCGGAATCACCTGCACGGTCGCGCCGAGATAATCACCGCGCCGCTCTTTTTGCAGGACTTCGAGGTAAACTCGACCACTGGTAAAGTTATTTTTTTTGGTCATGCGTGAGCGGCGCAAGAACCGCTCGTAATACCCTAAGTCTAGGTCAGTTTCCGCGCCATCTTCGGTCACGAACACTTCACCATGCTGAAACGGACTCATCGTACCGGGATCGACGTTGATGTACGGATCCATTTTGGTCATGGTGACTTTCAAGCCACGCGCTTCGAGGAGTGCTGCGACTGATGCAGCAGAAATGCCCTTACCGAGAGACGAAACCACGCCTCCGGTGACAAAAATATATTTGGTCATCACCATTCCAGTTCAAGACCCATGCGGGCGTTGCTCAAGCGGCAGGATTTTACTTCAGGCACGGCCTATAAAGCAAAGCAACACTGACCAAATCAGGCCGGTTTAATCGATTTATCTGCTTTTAGCGAGACATCGGACAAAAAATGCTGGGCAAGCTGCCAAACCTGATCAGCGGACTGCGTCGCATCCAGCCGAACAAAACGTGCCGGTTCAGCGGCGGCGCGTTGCTGGTAGCAGGCTCTGACTTTTTGAAAAAAATCGACTTTTTCTTGTTCAAATCGATCCAACTGACCCCGCTGTTGCGCCCGCTGCAAGCCAATCTCAACTGGTGCATCCAACCAAAACGTATAGTGCGGCAAAACAGGCACAAACATATCCACCAATTGCTGGATTTTAGCGGGTGCAATACCGCGACCTGCCGCCTGATAGGCAAAACTGGCATCAATAAACCGATCACACAACACCCACTGTCCTGCTTGCAGTGCAGGCAGCATCACCTGATGCAGATGCTGCGCCCGCGCCGCAAACAACAACAACAGCTCACAGTCCGCCGCCATCGGCTCGGTCTGTGGGGTCAGCAACAAAGCGCGAATCTGTTCGGCCAGTGGTGTACCACCGGGTTCGCGAGTGCGTAGATACGGCTGCTGGCGCGTCTGTAACCACTGCTCAACACGATTGATCAGCGTGGTTTTGCCAACGCCTTCAGTCCCTTCAAAGCTGATAAACATCATGGCTGCTCACTGCGGCGTGACCGAATCACTTTAAGATAATCAGCAACTGCGGCTTGATGCTCGGCGTAAGTACGGGTGAACGTATGCCCACCTGTCCCTGTCGCCACAAAATAGAGCGCTTCAGAGTCAGAGGGATGCAGCGTGGCATTAATGGCCGCCTGACTCGGCAAAGCAATGGGGGTCGGTGGCAAGCCATTGATCGTGTAAGTATTATATGCAGTGGGTGTTTGCAGATCGACTTTGCGAATATTACCTTGATAGGCTTCGCCCATGCCATAGATCACCGTTGGATCAGTTTGCAGGCGCATGCCGATCTTCAGACGATTACGAAACACCGCCGATACATCAAAACGCTCGGCCGCAAGGCCGGTTTCTTTTTCGACAATCGAGGCCATGATCAGTGCCTCATATGGCGTTTGATACGGCAAGTTCGGTGCGCGGCTCGCCCACTCTTCGGCTAAGATCGCTTGCTGTTTTTGATGCAGATGTTTGAGGATATTGTCGTCAGTTTCACCATAAGAAAAGTAATAGGTCTCTGGTGCAAACCAACCTTCGGGATGTTTTTCATTTGAGCCAATTTTAATCAACACGCCTTGATCATTGACGCCTTGCAACGTCTGGATCACACCCTCAGTCGCTGCAATTCGTGTGCGCAACTGCTTAAAGGTCATACCCTCAACCACGGTCACCCGTACCATTTTAGCCATGCTGCCATCGGCCAACCGATGCAGCAACTCACGCACATTCAGCCCTGCATCGACTTGATATACGCCGGTTTTTAAGCTGGTATTGACGAATAGGCGCTGATAGATTTTGACGATAAATGGATGACGAATTTCACCGCGTTGATCCAGATCCCGAATCAACGCAGAATAACTATAACCGTCATTCACTCTTAAAATCTTGCCTTGCGCGGGTAGCTTGATCGGCTGGTATAAGCTCTGCCACACCAGCACGACAAACAGCACCACACTGCTACAAAACAACCATTTCAACAGGCGTAAACCAGTGCGATTCGGCGGCGTTTGACGTGATGCACGCTGGGAGTTGGATTTGGGTTTTTTGGATGTGGCAGCAGGCATTCGGGCGATCACAAAAAATAAGGCGGCTCAGGATAGAAGATCAGACAACAGCCTGTCTACCAGCTTTGTCTGTAGTGGGCGACCATCGAAGCTGTCCACCACTAAAATTCCCGTCAGACTATTACAAAAAAACAAACTCTCAATCTGACCCAACTCATCGGCATGCAAACGCACCTGACTAAAGCCAATCTGCCGCTGTTGCATCCGCTGCATGATCTCCGCCCGCATCACGCCAGCAATCCCAGCGCGTTGTAGACAGGGCGTTTGCCATTGTCCATGTCGCCAAAACCAACAATTACTCTGCACACCCTCGACCAGCACGCCATCCAGATCCAGCACCAGCCCTTCTGGCCAAGTGGTCTGCGCCAACGCCCGTCGTAGCAGCACCTGCTCCAAGCGATTGAGGGTTTTTAATCCTGCCAATACCGGCATCAGATGTCCTAGACGTGGCGCATGCAACACACCTGAGGCGATCCGATCAGCGACAAACAATCCGTCTGCTTGTGGTTCAAGCCTCGCCACCACACTGGGAAATAACTGAAAGTACACCACTGCTGCTTGCTCAGGCGGCAAATAACCGCGCTGTCCTACGCCACGACTGACGATGATCTTGAGTGTGCCGTGTTGTAGCTGCTCTGCGTGTTCGAATGCCTGCTGGCTTAATAGATCCAGATCAAACTGCAAACCCAAACGCTGTTGTGCCTGTTGCAGCCGGTCGAGATGATGCGACCACAAACGCGGCAGACCTTCGCGCACCCGCACACTGCTAAACACCCCATCACCATATAAAAAACCACGGTCACTCGGGTCAATGGCAGTACAAAGCTGCTGATCAGAAAAGGTCTGCACGGCGTAATCAACTCTCTGGCTTGGCACGGTCTGGCTCACGGTACATTTAC
>JBAQKP010000025.1:0-3049 GCA_049301135.1 Moraxellaceae bacterium
CAAGCGGCCTCAGTGGCACTGGTGATTGCCAGTCGTGGTGAGGTGATCGCCGTCAATGGTCAAGGGCAGCGTGTGTTGCAACGGCGTTCGACCTTGTTCGAAGGGGATCGAATCGAAACTGGCAACAACAGTCAGGTACAAATTCGGTTTATTGATGGCGCGCTACTGACCCTAGAACACCAAACCAAACTCGAAATCAGCCGCTTCGAAAACAACACACCCAATAAAAGTGGACAAGTGCTGCTGCGCTTGATTCAAGGCGGCTTACGCAATCTGACCGGCGCGATTGCAGAGCAACATCCAGAACGCTATCGCGTCGAATCTGCGGTGGCGAGTATTGGCGTGCGCGGCACGGATTTTCGGGCGGTACTGCGTAACAATAAACTGGCAGCAGGGGTGTATCGCGGCGGCATCGTGGTGTCAAATGACGCTGGCCTGCTCGAACTCGGTGCAGATCGTGACTATAGTTTTGCGTGGGTAACCTCGCCAAATCATCCGCCCGTAGGTCATCTGGTTGCACCGTTATTACTGGATGATGACTCACCGCAACTGCAACTGATCCCACCGCGCGATGAAGTCTCACAGGCAATTGTACGCTTTAATCACGAAAATACGCTCAATCAGCTAGAGCAACACCTCGTCGTGCCGGATGAAGAAGATGATGACACGACTATCATCCCCAACAACCTGCCCGACTGGGTCAAGAGTGCACCACTTGAGCAGCGCTCCCTAATCAGCGTCAGTGGCTTAACCGCGCAAGGCGACGCAACACGCGGCAGCATCGCAGCGACGCTGAGTAATAATCAAGCTAACTCGCCGGAAGGCTTGCTGTTTGAGTTTTCCAACAGTGGCAGTATCTCGACGGTGGATCAAGCCTATATCTTAAATGGCAGCAGTGTCAGCATGACCCAAGTCGAAAATTTGCCGATTTATTGGGGTAAATGGAATAGCGATCCAGAACTGTTGCTGTACCAATCGCAAGCCTCTGTACCTCTGACACCACTGGCCTCCGACCGGCACGCACTGTCTTGGATCTATGTACAAGATCAGATCGTGAATTTGGACAGCTTTAGCAATCAACGCATTTCACGGCTAGATTTTAATGCGCGGCTAGATGCCAACAACCAGTGGCCACTGACCAGTACGGGCTCAAAAGGTGCGCTGTCAACCACTGACAATCAGCTCTCGCTGGGCATTAATCTGAACGATAAAACCGTTAATGTTGGCTTTAACTTGTATAGCAATGATTTTACCTCTGCGTGGAACCGCGACATATCTGCGCCAGCGCTCGCCTTTACCAATAATGCAGGTGTGATTGGCTTTACTGGAGATGCCACCTTAAAGCAATTCGGCTCGGGGAATAATCCGACCACCACTTTGGATAGCAACTTCTCGTTTAATGGCATGCTGGTGAATGGTCAAACCAGCTCAACTGGCCAAGAACTGCTGTTACCTGCCGTGATGCAGCTGGAGACTAACGATCAATCGCACTGGTCACAAGTGTTGCTGATTCTTGATGGCACAGTCCCGCTGGGCACATCAGGCGGCTCAGGTACAGCAGGGCCTTAATCGTTGCCCAAGGGGACAAGCCACAGCGTTATTTGGTCGTATGTTTAAATGTGCCGTCCCAGTCTGGGCTGGGCGGCACTTGCTCAAGTTGTTGTACACGCTGTAAATACAACCGGTATAGCTCGCAAGTCGGCTCTGTCTGTTGCAGCAGTTGCCAATACTGTTTTGCCTGTGCCCATTCTTGCTGATAGTAGGCGTGTAATGCCTGATGGTGCTGCTCAACCGCTTGCGCAAGTGTCGTACAGATCTGTCCGGTTCGACCGACCGGCTCATACACACGCACCGCCTCGTCCTTACCTTTGACTTGGATTTGATCAATCAAACGATAGCAATAGGCAGGCGCGAGTGTCTTGGTTCGCTCACCCACCAGCAGCTTAACCCCATAAAATTTTGTAATACTTTCTAAGCGTGAGCCTAGATTAACTGCATCGCCCAACACCGTATAGGCACGCCGATAGCTTGATCCCATATCACCGACATTCATCATACCGCTGTTCACACCGATACCGATTTTGATCGCAGGCAGCCCCTCGGCTTGGAAGGCCACACTCAGTTGCTCGGTCACCGCGAGCATGCTCAAAGCCGCATCCAGCGCATGCTCGGCGTGCTGCTCATCGCGTAACGGCGCATTCCAAAATGCCATCACCATGTCACCGACATATTTATCAATCGTGCCGTGATGCTCAAAAATCGTCTGGGTAATCGGGGTAAAATAGCGGTTCAGCAGGCGTTTTAGGGCTTCTGCACTCAAGCCTTCCGAAATACTGGTAAAACTCCGAATATCCGAAAACAACACACTCATTTCTTGGGTTTCACCCTCAAAGTGATAGGCATTCGGATTCAGCAGCATCGCATCGACATGCGCAGCGGGCACGTACTGACCAAACATCTCTTTGATCCGCCGCCGCGCACTGGTTTCAGTAAACAGCTGATAGGTCACATTAAATAAAAACAATACCAGCACCAGCAGCAACAAGAGCACCAGACTTAAATCCAGCCCTGCAAAATACCACAGCGATAGATTACCGGCGACCAACAGCGCCAACGTCAGTGTGGTGACGGCTAACATCCAGACTGGAGCGAGCTTAGGCAAACCCACTGCCAAGAACAGCCCAACCAACAATAATGTCAGCCACTCCGCGCCTTTTGCCCAGTCTGGTCGATAGGGAAAATCCGCATTCAGCAGGCTGTGCAGCACGGTCGCATGCACCTCGACACCGGGCATGCGGGTCGCTACCGGTGTAGTCACCAGATCCCCCAAGCCAATCGCAGAAGTCCCCACCAAAACCAATGCATTTTCAAAGGTACGCGGTTTGATTGTGCCGCCGAGTACATCGGTGGCTGAAACTCGCAAAAACGGCTTTGTGCCGGCACGATACGGAATCAACACTTGGCCAGAAGGATCTAACTGGTGCAGGCGTTTGGCCAAGCTTAAGCTATTCAGTGATCGTGTCTGCCCCAGTTGTGCGGTGGACAGGGT
>JBAQKP010000026.1:0-16378 GCA_049301135.1 Moraxellaceae bacterium
GCCTAGCACTGCGCATGAAGGCTGAGTTTACCAATGCCGGTAACGCTGCTGGTGGTGAGGAGTTTACCCTCGAACTCGCTCACGCGGGAGATAATGCCTATGGCTTCGAGTTTAGTGACTTAAAACCCTTACAAGTGCGCACTGCAAATGGGGGTGGACCAGTCAATCAGGCTCGTTCATATTTAGACACCGGTAATGTTTATTTAAATCTTGCCAATACCAAGCGTCTACAGATGCCAGTGAATACGGTGCTAAATAGTGCCCCACTGGGCGCAAGTACAATCACCGCCAACTCAGACTACAGTCATTTGGTGCATGATGCAGCCACCAATCCAAATACCTTGGTGACGGCCGTACGTGGTCTAGAGTTTCAGGCAGTGTCACGTCGTGGGCGTTTTTTAGTCAGTAACAACGTTGATATTAGCAGTCCTGATCATCCTGACTTTGGTGCGCCTGACCCAGCCAATCCGCCAAGTAAGAGTAACAGCTGGGGATTGGGTCTGCCGATTTATAATCTGAATAGTAATATCGCGATCTATGGAAAAACGGTTGGTAGTGCGCAGCGCATGGGGTTTAGCCTAGGACTCAGTACCGAAGGGGTAAATGCTGGCGGTGATAAATCTACGTCGATTTTGCTGATTGACGGTGCACCAAATGACTTGGATGGCGGTAATCCGACCAGTCGATACTTTGGTCTGCGCAATATTGATATGCTGATTACTGCATACGGTGATTTAGGATTGGAAGATGGAAAAATTAACCTGAATCTTCCAAAATTACTGATCGCAGCATCCATGCAAGTGGCTGCGGGTTATTTGCCAGGCGCACGGTACGCCAGTAATTCTGTTGCAGCGGGTTGTACCAGTAATGAGTCGGCCTGTTATGTGCCTGTGAACAGCTTCACTAACAAAAACGATGTCTTGTTTGGTTTGAACCTTAAGCTTGATGGCAGTATGAACCTTAATCTTATCCCAGGTGGAAATACGCTGGCAAACAACAATTTACGCTTCCAAGGTTGGTATCAGCTGAATAGCGGTGCGATTCAGATCGTGGAGCCGATTGATGGTACTGTTTTGGGATTTGATAACATCAGTGGCCGTATTGACTTCGATAATGCGATTAAAATTAATCGCAACAGTATTGGTTTCAGTTACGATTTTACCTTTAACCCCGCACGCTCCGCAGCAGATGTATTCCGAATTCGTGATGTGAATTTGTACCCGTTTAACAGTGTGACCGAGACGCTACAGCCAGCACAGCGTTTGGGTGAGATGGTGATTACCGGTGGGACATTGCATAGTTCCATGAATATCGTGCCTCGATAGTGATTAGATTGGATCTGGTCGAGTACCGAAAAAACAACAGAGGGAATGGTGATGAAGCTCAAAGAAATCTGCTTTAGTGTTATGCTGGCTACACTCAGTAGTCACAGTGTGGCATCAGGATTAGTGAGCCTGACTGAAGACGAGATGTCAGCGATTGATGGTCAGGCATTATTGGCCATGGGTTACACGGCTCCGAGTGGCACGGGTACGGGTTCAAGCACTCTTGACTATGGCTATTATAAGCTCGGTCTTGAGGGAATCTTGGAGCTGAACGCCAACATTCGTAATCTACAGCTAGGATGTGGTGGGCGTAATGGTCCCGATAAATGTGATATTGATATTGAAAATCTATCACTTAGTGGCCTACCGCAAGGTAGATTGGCAGATGGTACACCGAATTGGGGGCCAAATGGACGAGCATCGACAAGTGCAATTTTAACCAATCCATTTTTACAGTTTGCAATTAAAAACCCAACTAGTGCCTCGACGCGTGAAATTGTTGGCTTTCGGGCTAGTGCCGAGCAAATTGAGGGCTGGTTGAGTGCAGGAACAGCAAATATCCCCAATCCAACAGATGGGATTAAAACCTTTAGTGGTTATATTACAGTCGCAGAAACCCCTGTTACAACCTCTACACAAGCATCTACTTTTGGTTTGACGCGTGATCAGATGATTTACGCACCTATCATCATTCCCGCGCTTTTAAACACTCGGCGACATATTTTTACCAATGTCAATCGCATGACACCGGGCGCACCAGGCTATGAGGCACCACCTACAGGTACGCAATGGGGGATCAATGTTCCATCTATTCCGGTAAGTTTTAATTTCCCTCAGACAGTGGTAAAAGGTAATCGAATGTCACAGCTGGATCTGACTGTCACAGGCGTGCCGGTCGGAGATATTGCAATTGCTGCTTCTGATGGTGGTATCGCTGTTACCTTGAATAATGGAGTAGTGGGGCTTGCATCGACTGCAACTTTTTTTATGGGCACAGATGGCAGCACCAATAATGCCACGCAAGTGCCAATTGGTGGTGGTCAGACGCAATTACGCTGTAATCCTGTAGCTAGCTGTTCTTACATCCGTAACATTAATGCGAATGTACAAGTTAAACAGAATTTTAATCTGATCCATAACTTGCCACTCTCGGCTACGGGTGGATATTTATCGCTGCAAAAAGAGGCTTTACGCTGGCCGGGTAGTAATGTTGATGATATTGCCCAGCCAGGCTGGTGGATGTCGTTTGCCGAACCTTTGAGTTTTGGCGCACTCAATCCAACCCAGCAGATTCCGATGCAGGATGTATTACCGCAAGTTGCCACCTTCATCACCACCTTCTTGGCCACCAATCAAATTTCTCTTGGGGTTACAGACGCGTTGAATGCAGTGTTTGGTGTTCCGATTTATAAGTCGATTGGAGATATCGACGTTGCTGCACAACCAGCAGTAATGGTGCTTGAAAATCTGCCGCTTGATAATAATCAGGCAGTGGTGAGTAACTGTTTTGGCACACTGACCTTCTGCTAATTGGTCTGACGCACCTACAAAAAAGCCTGCACTTCAAAACGCAGGCTTTTTTTATTGCCTCACTGAGGTCTTACTGATTGCGGAACACGCGCTGTTTTTCACGGTTCCAGTCACGGTCTTTTTCGGTGGTGCGCTTGTCGTGCTGCTGCTTGCCTTTGACCAAGGCGATTTCACATTTGACCAGTGAGCCTTTCCAGTAGCAAGCCAGCGGCACGCAGGTAAAGCTTTTTTGGTTGACTGCACCCATCAGCTTTTCGATCTGCCGCTTCGACAGCAGCAGTTTACGGGTGCGAGTGGCTTCTGGTGAGACGTGCGTAGAGGCAGACAGCAACGGGGTGATTTGACTGCCAAATAAAAATGCCTCGCCATTACGGAAGATCACATACGCTTCGGTGATGGTCATGCGGCCTTCCCGAATCGCTTTGACTTCCCAGCCTTGTAGCACCAGACCGGCTTCGAACTTTTCGTCAATAAAATACTCGTGCCGGGCGCGGCGGTTTTGCGCAATCGTGCCGCCGTTGGATTTTTTCTTTGCGTCGCTCATGATGATCAGGTTCCTCGTGTTGGCTTATTTTGCCTTAGCTTTCCGTAAAAAACTGCAATTTTTCGTGAAGTGGTCAGCAATCTCAGCGATTTGGCGTTGGATTTGTTACCATGCAGGCATTCAATCCGCAAATGAGCATTGATTATGACTCGTGTGATTTATCCAGGTACTTTTGATCCGATTACCAATGGACACGCTGATCTGGTGGCGCGGGCGTCGCGGATGTTCGATCAAGTGGTGGTGGCGATTGCGGCAGGTCATCATAAAAGCCCCGTTTTCACGCTAGAGCAGCGCGTGAGCTTGGCGCAGCAGAGCTTGAGCCATTTGCCCAATGTTGAGGTGATTGGTTTTAGTGGACTACTGGTCAATCTGTTTCGGGATCAGCATGCAACGGCAGTGTTGCGTGGCTTGCGTGCGGTGTCGGACTTTGAGTATGAGTTCCAACTCGCCAATATGAACCGTGAGTTGGATCGGGATTTTGAGACGGTGTTTTTGACGCCTTCGCAGGATTATTCGTTTATTTCATCGACACTGGTGCGTGAAATCGCCAAGCTGAAAGGTGATGTGACTAAATTTGTACCGGCGTGCGTGGCAGAGGCATTTGTGGTTAAACACGCCAATGGCTGGTAAACACTTGGTCAACTAGGCAGATCTGATGGCACTGAAAATCACCGAAGAATGCATCAATTGTGATGTCTGTGAGCCGGTGTGCCCAAATCAGGCGATCTATATGGGCACGGAGATCTATGAGATTGCGCCTGATCTGTGTACCGAGTGCGTTGGGCATTATGATGTGCCGCAGTGTCAGTTGTATTGTCCGGTCGATTGTATTCCGCATGATCCTGCGCATGTGGAGTCGCAAGCGGAGCTGCTGCTGAAGTCGCAGCGTTTGATCGCGCTGCAAAATACTTAAGCAGCCACGGCTGTGTTTTGTTAAGATGCGCGCGCAGAGTGAGCTGGACGGTCGCCGCCACGACGATCTTCGTGATTGAACTGGGGGAGGAAAGTCCGGGCTTCGCAGGGTAAGGTGCCAGTTAACGGCTGGGCGGTGTGAGCCGACGGAAAGTGCAGCAGAGAGTAGACCGCCGAACGACGAGCAATCGTGCGTGGTAAGGGTGAAACGGTGCGGTAAGAGCGCACCGCGAGTCTGGTAACAGACCGGTATGGTAAACCCCACCTGAAGCAAGACCAAATAGGAGCCTATAACGTGACCCGCGTTGGGCTCGGGTAGGTTGCTTGAGCCTACTGGTGACAGTAGGCCTAGAGGAATGATCGTCCTCGACAGAACCCGGCTTATAGGCTCACTCTGCATCCTATTTTTTGCTAGGTTAAACGTGTTTTTGTGTTGATCTGGGCGAGTTTGCTGGTTTTTTGTACAGTATCTGGCTTGACGGATAAAATCCAAATCCGCATAATACGCGCTCAAGTTTTGGCTATATAGCTCAGTTGGTTAGAGCACCTGATTCATAATCAGGGGGTCGCAGGTTCAAGTCCCGCTATAGCCACCAAATTTAAAACCTCTAAGTAATCAATTGCTTAGAGGTTTTTTTTATGGGCGGCGCCAAATACGTCTTCCTAAGCATTACTCTGGCTGTATGCTGGCATCGTGCGCATCCAATGCATCGCTGAGTAGTTTCAAGGTGGTTGGGTCTTGGTAAAATGGCTGTAGCTGATTTTTAATCAAAGCGGTGAGGTCGCCAGACTGATCTAGCGCCTGTAACACGATGGGTGCAAACCGTTCAATTTCACCCAGCATGTGGGCACGGGTCACACCGACCTCATCAAGCAGATCAGTGACCGCATAGTCACCATATACCTCAAAAAAAACATCAATCCCTGTATAAATCCAACGCTGTAAGTGTTCTGTTTGGCGTAGGTGCTTCCATTCTTCGTAGACCAGTACAAAGAATTCTTCAACATCCAAAGCGCTCAGTCCAATCGCGTCCTGATCTAAGCTCACATCCCGCACGCCGATCCAGAGTTGTTGTAAAAAATCAGTCAGCATCTGATCATCTAGATCTAATGCGTCGCTGTGCTGAATCCCTGTGGCGATATGTTGACTGAGCCACTCGACCAGTTGCACCTCGGACAGCAGCAGCCGCTGCATCAGTTTGCCGCGTAAGCTGTATTGCGGTTGTTGAGCGACTTGTGCAGCCAGCCAATCGGGTAATTGGCGCTGCACGATTTGGATGACCAGTTGCGACAACAAGTTTTTCGCCAGCGGACTCTGTTGCAGTTGGCGGATGATCTGCTGGCGTAGTGGCTGTAGTTCGACGATTTTTTCGATCCATTGCTCGGCATTTTGCTCTGGGATCAGCTCACGCAGCCGTGGTGGATGTTGCTGCCAGACCTGATAGAGTCCGCGCGCCATTTCACCAATCAGCTCTAAGATCCCCCCACCCAAATTCAAGTCGAAGGCATACGTGCGCACGACGCCATGAATCGCTTCACGCTGCACCAGTTGGTTCAAGCTAAAATGCGCGGCACGCGCCAGCACATCATCCAAAAAGCTGACCAAATGCTGCAAGCTGTCTGTGCCGATCAAGCGCTGGCGCAAATGTGCGACCTGTGCATCGAGCAACTGTTGCGCCAAGATATGTGCATTCATCGGGGGGATCGCAGAGTCCATTATTCGCCCAGTGTCCAGCCATTCACCATCGGATAGCGGCGCTCACGTCCAAACGCGCGGCTGCTAATTTTTGTGCCGATGACCGCTTGCCGCCGTTTGTACTCGTTACGGTCGACCATTTTTAGCACTTTTTCAACGATTGCGACATCAAAACCCTCTTTGACCAGTTGGTCAGCGCTGAGGTCGCGTTCGATATAGCCGTATAAAATCGCATCAAGTACGTCATATGGCGGCAGTGAGTCTTGATCGGTTTGGTCGGGACGCAGTTCGGCGGATGGCGCGCGGCTGATCACACGCTCTGGAATCACCGGATTCTTGCCTAAGCTGTTGCGATAGCGCGCCAGTTCAAACACTTGGGTTTTATATACGTCTTTCAGCGCGTTAAAACCACCAACCATATCACCATACAGCGTGGCGTAGCCGACCGCCATTTCGGACTTGTTGCCGGTGGTCAGTACCATGTAGCCAAATTTATTCGACAGCGCCATCAGCAATACGCCGCGACTGCGGGCTTGTAGGTTTTCTTCGGTAGTGTCCGCTGCTTCACCTTCAAAAAACGGGGCAAGCGTGCTGGTAAAGCCATCGACAATCGTATTGATCGGCGCAGTGTACAGTTTGACCTTTAGACGAGCAGCTTGTGCTTGTGCATCTTCGACACTGATCTCGGAGGTGTAGGTGTAGGGCATCATCACGGCACGGACACGATCCGCACCCAGTGCATCGACGGCAATCGTCAGTGACAAGGCCGAATCAATCCCACCCGATAGCCCGAGAATCACCCCTTTAAAACCGGAGTGATTGACATAATCACGCAAGCCCATCACCAAGGCGCGATAGGTTTCTTCAGTCGCTGGCATGTCTGGCGCAAGTGATTGCGGTAAAAATTGCTGCTCGCTGTTGAATTGCAACAAGGACAGTTGCGACTTAAAGCGTGGTGCATCCAATATCAGTTGACCGTCAGCATTTGCGGCCAGACTGCCGCCATCAAATACCAAGTCATCTTGGCCACCGACCAGATTGACATACGCAATCGGCAGTTGTTGGTCATGCGCGCGTTGTTGTACTAAAGCGCGGCGCTGTTGATGTTTACCCAGTTCAAACGGTGAGGCATTCAGCACCAGTACCAAGGTTGCGCCATGCTGCTTGAGTTGGGCAATCGGTTGCTCGTCCCATAAGTCTTCACAGATCAACAGCCCGATGCGTTGACCGGCAAAGTCAAACATGACTGGACGATGACCGGCTGCAAAGTAACGTTGTTCGTCAAATACGCCATAATTTGGCAGATGTTGCTTGTGGTAGGTGCCGCGAATTTTACCGTTGGCAATCACGGCTGCTGCATTAAAGCATTGACCATCTTGTTGATCGGGATAGCCGACCACCATCACAATCCCTTCGACCGTTTGTAGTTGTTGAAGTGCCTGCGCAACTCGAACGGTTAAACTGGGTCTGAGCAGCAAGTCTTCAGGCGGATAGCCAGTCAATGCGAGCTCTGGGAATACAATCAGTCCGGCACCTTGTTCGCGGGCTTGTTGCGCGAGTGATATCATCTGTTGAGTATTGGCTGCAAGATCACCGACTTTAAATGCAGATTGTGCCAGTGCGATGGTTAAATCATTCATGAATATTGGTGTTCCATGACAATACCCCGTGGGGTAGGCGATAATATTAAATGCGAACGAGTCTGGTGGTGAGGAGTCAAATCTTGCACAGGCAACGTCTTATGGTTAGGAGGAACAGATCGCTATGTTTAAACTGTTGTTGATCACTGCGATCGTGCTATATCTCATGCGTTTTTTCTGGCGCTTGATGTATCCCCGTCTGCCGAACCGTCCGCAGCAGATAGAAGTGAAAGCATGCGAATATTGCGGTATTTTGGTACGTGAAGACAAGGGAATTCAGAAGAGAGGGCGGTTTTTTTGTGGTCATCCACACGCTAAACAGTTTTTCTCATGAATTTTGCCCAAAAAATCCTGCGAATTGAACGACAACGTGGTTTGACGACTGCTGAAATGGCCTTGGCTTTTTCGGTATTCGGCACGCAGTTAAACACGGCACGGGTGCAATTAGTGGCTTGTCGCTGGATCTTGCGTGGTTATGCGATGAGCCCAAACGGACATGTATATTTTCATCCGGATGATTGGCGAGAGGATTTTGCGCAAGCGGATCTGAACATACAAAGCTGGCTGATTCATGAGTTGGTGCATGTTTGGCAAGTGCAGCAGGGCATAGCAGTGTTGCGGCGAGCGGTGTTTGATCGGCGTTATCGTTATCAGTTGGTGCAAGGTAAGCCATTTTTAGCTTATGGTATTGAGCAGCAAGCACAAATCGTGCAGGATTATTTTGTACGGCGGGAGAAAGGGCAGGAGTGTGCGGCGTGGGAAGCGTGTTTGCCGTTTTCAGTGAATCTAAAATTTTAACTATGTTAAGCAAACAGCAGCCTGTCGTAATAGCTCTTCGGCGCGCTGCTGCAAAGCAACGGTGTCGTGTAAGTAGCGGCTTGGCGCACGTTGTAAGGCAACCAGTTGTGCAAACTGCTGTCGATTCAGTTGGGTTTGTGGTTGCTTAAAAAGAACATCACTCCAACTTTTGACGGAATCATCGTGACAGTTATCGTGGGCGCATCGAAGCCACAAATACACTGTGTCTTGTTGGCCAAACACAAGGGGTGCAAAAAACTGTATTGAATATTGTCTCCACCTGAGTTCTGAAGGTGAAAGGTTTGTATCAGATGGCCTACCCGCAACCGTATAAATCCAGTGAGATTGGCGATTCTCTGTTGTAATCAGACAGCTCGCTTCTGTTGGGTTCGATAGATTCAGAAAAATGTTTTGCCCTTCATCACGGTGTTGTTGAATGCTTTGATGAGCGGAGAGGTAATACTTCACATAAAAATATGCCGAACCCACTGCAATCGTTAGGCCAATCAGTCCAACGATGATGAAAGCGACTTTGAATAACTTATAAAATTTAAACTGAGGCATAAAACATCCCCTGTGTTATTGGCTAAAAAAAAGACCGCCGCAGCGGTCTTTTTTGAGGATCAATTAACGCTGATCAATAGTAGGAAAATCACGCAGTTCTGAGCCGGTGTACAACTGGCGTGGACGGCCAATTTTGTACGGAGCACTGTGCATCTCTAACCAGTGGCTGATCCAGCCGACGGTGCGTGCCAAGGCAAAAATCACCGTGAACATGCTGGTCGGAATACCGATAGCCTTTAGGATAATCCCTGAATAGAAATCGACGTTTGGATACAAGTTGCGCTTGATGAAATACTCATCCGACAGTGCAATCCGCTCCAGTTCCATCGCCAGTTCAAGTTGTGGATCATTGATGCCAAGCGCAGCCAACACTTCATCACAGGTCTGCTTCATGACTTTGGCGCGTGGGTCAAAGTTTTTGTAGACGCGGTGACCAAAGCCCATCAGTTTGACTTCTTTGGTTTTGACTTTTTCCATGAAGGCGGCAACGTTTTCGACTGAGCCGATTTCATCCAGCATGGTCAGCACGGCTTCGTTGGCGCCGCCGTGTGCAGGCCCCCAGAGTGCTGCGATACCTGCCGCGATACAAGCGTATGGGTTTGCGCCAGTTGAGCCCGCCATCCGCACAGTAGACGTCGAGGCATTTTGCTCGTGATCAGCGTGCAGGGTAAAAATCTTGTCCATTGCTTTGGCAAGAATCGGATTAACCTTGTAATCAGGATCAGCCGGTACAGAGAACATCATGTACAGAAAGTTTTCAGCATAGCCCAAGTCATTGCGTGGATAGACAAATGGCTGACCTGAACTGTACTTGTAGCACATTGCTGCGATGGTTGGGATCTTGGCAATCAGGCGAATCGCAGTGATTTCGCGGTGCTTTGGATCAGCAACGTCCAAGCCATCATGATAAAACGCCGACAACGCGCCAACCACGCCGCACATGATCGCCATCGGGTGCGCATCACGACGGAAACCATCATAAAACTTACGCAGTTGCTCATGCACCATGGTGTGGTTGGCGACCAGCGCGTCAAATTCTGCTTTTTGTTCGGCAGTCGGCAGTTCGCCATTTAATAGCAAATAGCAAACTTCCAGATAGTCAGCTTGCTCTGCCAGTTGTGCAATCGGGTAACCGCGATGCAACAGCACGCCCTGATCACCATCAATAAAAGTGATTTTTGATTCACAGGCCGCAGTCGCCATAAAACCAGGGTCAAAAGTAAAAAAGCCTTTTGAGAGTACATCTTTGACATCAATGACATCTGGGCCTAGTGTGCCGCTATAAATCGGTAAATCAAACTGCTGGTCATTCAGTGTGAGAACGGCTTTCTTGCCAGTCGTGCCAGACATTAAAACTCTCCTAATAAGGGGTGTTACGGCCGGAACGCCGAAATCTGGGGCACAGGTTGCTGCTCCCACTCGCTCCGAACGCAAAGATGACCGTTTAAAAAGCACCATCGGCTGGGATTGCACTTGGTTGTTAAAACAGATTGCGATGACACGTTGCACCAAATATGACCAGCATGCACTAAAAAAGTGCTCGCAGCAGTCATGCGGTGTGGCTTCCTGCAAGGTGCGTATCACAGCGTGGATCAAGCCCATATCATGCCGTGATAAACGCACTATAAGGCGTTACATCCCGCTTGTCTGGCGGTAGGTTCTGACGAACAGCGGCAGTTTAGCGGTTGTGTATACCCTGCTGCAAGTGCCGAGTGCATCCGCGAACATTCGGTTTAAACCCTTGGCAATCCAGAGCGGTAAGCCAAGCCAGCACTCTGGATAATCAGCGGTTTATCGTTGCAATAAGCGTAGCACAGTGCGTGCCAAAATGGCTGTTTTGGGTATTTTAAATGGTGATACAAAAAACAAATACAAAAATGTCAGACTAAAGTGTAGTACGGCTGTTTGCTAGCCTATGTTTGTATTTATTGTGCAAGCTCACTATACTTCTGCGTTGTTTATTGCGGGCGCGATTGGGTCTGCAAATACCGCTGCCGTGCCAGCTTTCCTTCGATTTTAGCCCCTCGTGATCCTACAAGATCAAGGGGCTCTGCTACAGGATGCCCGCTGTGAAAAGCAACAGACCTGTCAATCTGTCTATGGGTCAGGTGTTGAGCGTTAACATGAGCTCACCCGTGGCCGTCGCCTCGATTCTGCACCGCGTGTCTGGAATCATTATTTTTCTACTGATCCCAGTCCTGTTGTGGCTGCTTCAGGGTTCTTTGGCTTCGCCAGAAAGCTTTGCCCACGTCCGTGATACGGTGTTTGGCAATGTGTTGGTGAAGTTGGTCGTCTGGGTGTTTTTGGCCGGATTGATCTATCACTTTTTTGCGGGAATCAAGCACTTGCTGGCAGATGTCGGCGTTGCTGAAGAGCTGAACAGTGGCCGTACTGCGGCAACTGTGATGCTGGTGATCTCCGTAATCAGTATTCTGGCCGCATTTGTTTGGGTGATGTTCTGATGAAAAGTGCAACAGGTCTAACCGGATCAGGCTCACGCGACTGGGCTGTTCAGCGTATTTCCGCGATTGTTCTGGCTTTGTACACCGTGGTGGTGCTGGGCTGGATTATTCTAAATCCTAACTTCGGTTATGAAGCGTGGTATGGCTTCATGATGACGTTGCCAATGAAAATTTTTAGCTTGTTGGCGGTGCTGTCCCTCGCAGGACATGCTTGGATTGGTCTGTGGACGGTGTTGACCGACTATGTGACCACTCGCCAAATGGGCGCGGGCGCGAATGGTTTGCGCCTTGTCCTGCAAGCTGCGATGGTCATTGCAGTGTTCGTGTTTACCGTCTGGGGTATCCAGATTTTCTGGGGTTGATTTAGGAAAACATCATGGCTGTTCTGTCCAAAGATGATATGAGTAACATCAAGACCCTGAATTTCGACGCTGTCATTGTTGGCGGTGGCGGTTCTGGGATGCGAGCGTCGTTGCAGTTGGCACGCGCTGGCTTAAAAGTTGCGGTACTGACTAAAGTATTCCCAACCCGTTCGCATACGGTCGCTGCGCAAGGCGGCATTGGTGCAAGTCTGGGCAACATGGGTGAAGACAACTGGCACTATCACTTCTATGACACCATTAAAGGTTCTGACTGGCTTGGTGATCAAGACGCGATTGAGTTCATGTGTCGCGAAGCACCGAAAATGGTGTATGAGCTAGAACACATGGGCATGCCATTTGACCGTAACGCGGATGGTACGATTTATCAGCGTCCATTCGGTGGGCACAGCGCCAATTATGGCGAAAAAGCCGTACCGCGTGCCTGTGCGGCGGCTGACCGTACTGGCCATGCGTTGTTGCATACGCTGTACCAAAAAAACCTTGAGCTGGGTACACAGTTTTTCGTTGAGTGGATTGCGCTTGATCTGATCCGTGATGATGACGGTGATGTGCTCGGTGTGACTGCGATTGACCAAGAAACTGGTACAGTCAGTGTGTTCCAAGCCAAAGCAACCTTGTTTGCGACCGGCGGAGCAGGGCGTATCTATCAAGCCTCGACCAACGCCTATATCAATACCGGTGACGGTCTCGGCATGGCAGCGCGTGCTGGTATTCCATTGCAGGATATGGAGTTTTGGCAGTTCCACCCGACTGGCGTGGCCGGTGCTGGGGTGCTGCTGACTGAAGGTTGTCGTGGTGAAGGCGGCGTGCTGCGTAATGCCTCCGGCGAGCCATTTATGGAGCGTTATGCCCCGACCTTGAAAGACTTGGCACCGCGTGACTTCGTATCACGTTCGATGGACCAAGAGATCAAAGAAGGTCGTGGCTGTGGTCCAAATAAAGACTACGTCGTGCTGGATCTGACCCACTTGGGCGCAGAAACCATCATGAAGCGTCTGCCGTCGGTGTTCGAGATCGGTAAGAAATTTGCCAACGTCGACTGCACCAAAGAGCCGATTCCAGTCGTACCGACCATCCATTATCAAATGGGTGGTATCCCGACCAACATCAATGGTCAAGTCGTCGTGCCGAATGGCGATACGCCAAACCAAGTGGTCAAAGGCTTATACGCGATTGGTGAATGCTCTTGTGTGAGCGTGCATGGGGCAAACCGTCTCGGTACAAACTCACTGCTGGACTTGATCGTGTTCGGTAAAGCGGCCGGTGATCACATCACCGAAACCGTGCGTGCTTCGAGCAGCAGCTATAAGCCGTTGCCAAAGCATGTGCTTGAACAAAGCATGGGGCGTATCAACAAGCTGCAACAATCCACCACTGGCGAAAATGCCCAAGACGTGGCCGACGACATCCGTCGGGTGATGCAGCAACATGCTGGCGTATTCCGTACCCAAGCCAGTATGGATGAAGGCGTACAGAAAATTCTGGCGCTTGCCCCACGCGTAAAAAACATCCACCTTGGCGACAAGTCACAAGTGTTTAACACCGCACGTATCGAAGCGTTGGAAGTTGAAAACTTGTTTGAAGCAGCCAAAGCCACCATGATTTCTGCGGCGGCTCGCCATGAATGTCGTGGTGCGCATACCGTCGTGGATTATGAGCGCGCAGAGAACGATCCAGAGCATCCAAATGGCCGTAATGACCGTGAGTGGATGAAACATACCCTGTGGTATTCCAGTGATAATCGTCTGCAATATAAACCCGTGCGCATGCAGCCCCTGACTGTCGATTCGGTTCCGCCGAAAACGCGTACATTCTAAGGTGTGGAGAGCAAAATGAGCCGTAGAACCCGCACATTTGAAATCTATCGCTATGATCCTGATAAGGATAAAGCGCCGTACATGCAGACCTTCACGCTGGAGCTAGATGATGGCGACCGCATGTTGCTGGATGCGATGATCAAGCTGAAAAAGCAAGACGAAACCCTGTCCTTCCGCCGCTCATGCCGTGAAGGGATTTGTGGTTCGGACGGCATGAACATCAATGGCAAAAACGGTCTGGCCTGCTTGCAGAACCTGAACGATTTGCCTGCGAAAATCATCCTGCGCCCGTTGCCGGGGCTGCCAGTCATCCGTGACTTGGTGGTCGATATGAACCAGTTTTATACCCAGTATGAAAAGGTTCGTCCGTACTTGATCAACGACCAGCCTGCGCCACCGACTGAGCGCCTACAAGCGCCAGAAGATCGTGAGAAGCTGGATGGTCTGTACGAGTGCATCCTGTGTGCCTGCTGTTCGACCTCATGCCCATCGTTCTGGTGGAACCCTGATAAATTCTTGGGCCCCTCTGCGCTGTTGCATGCGTATCGTTTTATCGCGGATACCCGTGATCAAGACACCCAAAATCGTTTGGCTGATCTGGATGACCCATTCAGCTTGTTCCGGTGCCGTGGCATCATGAACTGCGTATCGGTCTGTCCAAAAGGACTCAATCCGACCAAAGCGATTGGACATATCCGTAACTTGATCCTTGATCAAGCTGGCTAAGTCCTCGTGTGATTGATCTGACAAAGCACGCTTCGGCGTGCTTTTTTGTGGGTGGTGATTGCGAAACCAAACCAGTGGCGCCAGAACTCGCAGCTTTATTTGTGCAGGCTGATCCGCGTTTTGAGTTGTCACCGGTCTTGCGTTTCGTTCAGCTCACCAATGGTCGTGATTTGATGTTTGAGTAATCCAGCAAAAAACAGCCCATTCAGCAGATACATGCACGCTTCGGCGTGCCTGTTGTTGCCGAGCGTTAACATGTTTTGTTGCAGTACGCTCAAGGCTATCGTTGCTTTGAACAGGGTGATGCTTGGTTGTCACACAGGGTCATCGACAACGTATCGAATCCATCCGCCAAACGTCGTATGGTTAGACATATTTTTTTACTTAATAATCGCTATTGAGCAAAAAAATCAGAAGAAGCTGGCTTGGCGTGCTACGATTTTGACCCAATAGCGATGTAATGCAGTTTGCAACATCGTGCTTCGTTGTATTGAAGTCGCATTTGCCAATCAAGGGTGGTGTACCGACACCGTAATGCACTTGATTCGCCAATTCGATTTGCAAAAATGCCCACACATGTGTGGGTACGGTGTAACACAGTCGTGTCGTGATGCGAGAGGGTTTGGTGAGTGTGTTAGCACGCCAAAAAATCCCGCGAGTGGTCACGGCTGTTGTGGTCGATTGCTGTCAGGCTGAGTATCCCTTGCCTGACAGCTCGCCGTAGCACCCGATTTAAGGGCGCAAGCATCCGAAGATCCATTTGATGCTTGCAGGGGTAAGCCTGCTTTATCCAGCAGCTTGCATTTTTGCGATTTGAAGACGAGCAGACTCATGTATGAGGTAGAAGCGCAGCAACAGGACACCGAGCTGTCCGGCGATAATGCGGCCTATATCGAACAAATTTACGAGCATTATCTGACTGCACCCGACTCAGTCGATGCTGAGTGGCGCAGTTATTTTGATCAGTATCCACAAGGTGACCAACCACACGGTTCAGTCCGTGAGCAGTTTTTGCTGCTGGCGCGTAACAGTACGCGGGCACAGCCGCTGCTGCAAAGCTCAGTCAGTACTGACCATGAGCGTCGCCAAGTCGGTGTGTTACAGCTGATCGCAGCCTATCGCAATCGCGGACATCAAAAAGCCAAATTAGACCCACTGGGGCTGGCCAAGCGTGAGCATGTGCCAGATTTGGACTTGGCTGCGCATGGCTTGTCCAAGTCAGATCTGGATACCGTCTTTCAAACCGGCAATCTGGCGATTGGTAAAGCTGAAACCACGTTGGCCGATATGATTGCTGCGATGGAGTCGATCTATTGCGGGTCGATTGGCGCAGAATATATGCACATCGTGGACACCAAAGAAAAGCGCTGGATTCAGCAGCGTTTAGAGGGTGCACGTGGCTTGCCGCAATTTTCGCGTGAAGCGCGTTTGGGCTTGTTAGAGCGCTTGACTGCGGCTGAAGGGCTAGAAAAATTTCTCGGTAATAAATTTGTCGGTGCAAAACGCTTTGGCCTAGAAGGTGGCGAAAGCTTTATCCCGATGGTCAATGAAATGATTCAGCGTGCGGGTGCAGCTGGAACGCTTGAAATCGTGATTGCGATGGCACACCGCGGCCGTTTGAACTTACTGGTCAATATTCTGGGCAAAAACCCAGCCGATTTGTTTGGTGAGTTTGAAGGCAAAAAAAGCTTTAACCAAAAAGGCTCCGGCGATGTTAAATACCATCAAGGCTACTCATCCAATGTGATGACAGCCGGTGGCGAAATGCATTTGGCGTTGGCATTTAACCCGTCGCACCTTGAGATTGTCAGCCCTGTGGTTGAAGGCTCAGTGCGGGCGCGGCAGGTGCGCCGTGAGGATGTCGGCGGCGATAAAGTCATGCCGATCATCGTGCATGGTGATGCCGCCTTTGCTGGTCAAGGTGTGGTGATGGAAACCTTCCAAATGTCGCAAACGCGCGGCTATACGGTCGGTGGCACAC
>JBAQKP010000027.1:0-3118 GCA_049301135.1 Moraxellaceae bacterium
CTCGGACGCTTTGATCAACGGGGTTAAATCAGGACGACGGTATGCATCAATGGGTGTCGGTACAGTGACAATAAATACGTTACAGTCAGACAGATCGTTTAGATCGGCGCTATAGCTCAGTTGACTGGCTTCGGCAAGCTCAGCCTCACTCACTTCTAACGTGCTGTCTTTGCCTTGGCGCAGTGCCTCAATACGCGAAGTATGAATATCAAAACCAACCACTGAGCGCTGCTTGCCAAACTCAACGGCTAAGGGCAGTCCCACATAACCAAGGCCAATCACTGCAAGTTTAATTTGATTTAGCTGTAACATTGCTTATTCCTTGAACAGGCTACATTGATCATAAGACCGACAAGAAGACACGCTACCGCCCCAAGATTACACGTCGAAGGATCTTGAGGACGAAAATACCAGGTCAAACTGTAAAACACTGCACACCATTCATATGCGAACAATACAGATACATCCGTACTGAGGCAGAATATTACGCCCTACAATATCTCTAAACAAGAGAAGACGTCACAATAACAGTGTACTGTGACAATCTAGTGCTCAATTTTGCGCACATTGGCCAAACTGACTCTAATTTGCTGAGGCTGATTTAAAAGATTGAGTAAAATAATCATCCGCTCTGCACCATCAAACGCCATAAACACGGCATCAATTCCGCTATATGGTCCAATATTGACGTGCACTGCGTCCCCTTGTTGTAGCGCACCCAAATATGGAGCTTGGGCGATGCGTTGCTGCAGCCGCTCAATCAAAGTATCCGGTACTGCAATCGGATTTGCACCAAAACTGACCAGCCGCAACACGCCACGGGTCGAGCGAATCGGAGCCCAGTTGTCGTCTACACAACTGAGGTGGATAAACAAATAATTGGGAAACAACGGTTCGGTCTGTAGCACCCGCTTGCCACGTTTAATCCGCTCGACCTGCACAACTGGCAAAAAACACACATAGCCTTGCTGGGTCAGATTTTGCTCGGCCCGAAATTGTTGCTGGGCGCGGCAATGCACCACATACCATGCCGCATCACTGTGATCCAAAGCTATCACGCTTGTCACCAATCAATCACGACTTGTCGGAGCGGTATTGATAGCCATACTGATAGCCATATCCTGTGCCTAATCCTTGCTGGATGTCGTTAAACACCACGCCTTGCACATGAATACCGGCTTGTACCAGACGATTATTGGCCACCTCCAACTCTTTAACATCTGTGTGCGCATAGCGTGCCACCATCAGCGTTAAGCCCGCTTTACGGCCGATAATCACCCCATCCGTCGCAGCCAAGAGCGGCGGAGAATCTAAAATGACAAAGTCAAAGGTGCTGCTCAGTTGATCAATTAAGGTGTTAAAGCGCTCGTTCAGCAGTAACTCGGCTGGATTAGGCGGAATCGCACCAGTGTTTAAAAGCTCCAAGCCTTCAACCTTGGTTTTATGACATAGCATGTCGAGGTTGGACTCTTTACCCTGCAAATACTCCGACAGTCCCACACCACGCTCTAGATCAAAATAATTAAACAAATGGCCGCGACGCATATCAGCATCAATCAGCACGACCGATTTACCCATCTGCGCCATCACCGCAGCAAAGTTAGCGGCAATAAATGACTTACCAATACCTGGTGACGGGCCGGTGATTAAAATCACGTTGTTACGACCGCTTGCAGCAAAATGAACCACTGTACGCAGACTGCGTAAACTCTCGATCGCCATGTCTTCGCTGTCTTGTGCCGCCAGCAAATGCTGCTGACCTTTGCGAAAGCGATGGGTCAGCTTACGCTGCATGGTCGAACGTGGCACGGTGGCCAAGATCGATAGACCCAGAAGCGACTCAATCAGGCTGCCGTCTTTAATCCCGCCGCTAAACAGTAGGTTTTTGAGCAAAATTAAGGCTATACCGGCGAATGCGCCTAATAATACCGATAGCATCAATACCAAGGATGGCTTGGGTTTGATGGGAATCATTGGTTTAACCGCTTGGTCGATCACCCGCACATTACCAATCTCGCTGGCCTTGACCACCTTGAGCTGTTGGTAGCTGTTCAGCAAACTGGTGTATAGCTCGGTATTGACTTGCACATCACGGAACAGTTGCAGGTGCAAACGCTGAATCTCTGGAATCTCGGTCACGCGTTGTTCAAGCTTTTTGTTCTCTTGTGCCAGCTCAGCCAATTGTGCCTTGATCTCTGCCATGAGCGGATATTCATCGGTATAGCGTGCACTTAATTCTGCGGCTTTTTGTTCCAACTCCAAACGGCTGGTTTTTAGGGTCACGCTTTGCATCAGCAACAATTCAGACTCTTTGGTCACGTCAATGGTGTTGTTCTGACGGCGGAACTCATTATAGCGGCGCTCAGAGTCTTCTAACTCAGATTTGAGCTCAGGTAGTTGCGCCTCTAAGAATCCCAACGTTTTTTGGGTTTCGGCAGAGCGACGCTCGACGTTTTGTTTGACATACACTTGTATAATTTCGTTGAGCGTCTGGGTGATCAAGGTGGGGTTACTTCCCTGATAACTCAGCGCCAAGATACCGGTCAGCTTACCTTTTTCGGAAACCGACAGGCGTGAGGACAGCTCTTGCGTGGCACTACGCAGGCTTTTTTTAACTAAAAAAACGGTGCCTTGGGCTGAAGCGTCATTCACCAGTAGATCAATCGTGCCCATTGCGGTTTCAGCACGGGCGGCTTGACCGATGAAGCCCGTCAGCAGCACTTGATTGTTGAGACTCACTTGGTAGGTTTTATTGCCTTGTAGCGTCAAGGTGAGGCGTTGATCTTGCAATCCTTCGGACACCTCTAAGCGTGCCAAGTCGATATAGGTGCGATCAATCTGATAAAACACATGCTTAGGCGAGTATATGAGCACCTGTGGCAAGGGTTGGCGTACCCGTTGCGAGAGCTGCTCTTGTGGGCTACTGATACCGATATCCAGCTTGAGGTTTTTGATCGCTTCGCCTAAGACAAAGCGCGATTTAAGCAACTCAATTTCGGTTTGTGCGGGCGATTTGACATCCATGACACTGGACAAATCCCCCAATAAAGCTGCCGAGGCGTTTGTATTACTTTCGACTTGAATGAGTCCATCAACTGCATAGACCGGCTTGGTGACC
>JBAQKP010000028.1:0-5657 GCA_049301135.1 Moraxellaceae bacterium
ATTACAGGCAATACAGGTATTAATCGCTTCGGGCTGACCGGCTTTGGCTTTGTTGACAAACTCCGAATCAGCCAGTAATGGACGCGCCATCGAGATCAGATCAGCATCACCGGCGGCAATGGTCGCATCACAGTCTTCTGGGGTGTTAAAGCGGTTGGAGGCAATGACCGGAATCGACAGGTGTTGTTTGATGTTGGCGGTGACTTGGCGGAACGCCATGCGTGGGACTTGGGTGGCGATGGTCGGCACACGCGCTTCATGCCAGCCGATACCAGTGTTCAAGATCGTGACGCCAGCGGCTTCAAGGGCTTTGCTGATTTGCACGATTTCTTCCCACGTATTACCGTTCGGCACGAGGTCGATGAGTGACATCCGATAGATGATGATGAATTTTTCGCCGACGGCTAGACGCACTGCTTTGACGATTTCGAGTGGCAGACGCATGCGATTTTCGACTGAGCCACCCCAACGGTCAGTCCGTTGATTGGCGCGTGGGCAGATAAATTGATTCAGCAGATAACCTTCTGAGCCCATGATTTCGATGCCGTCATAACCTGCCAGTTTGGCCAGTTTGGCGGTGTGAGCGTAGTCTTGGATGGTGCTGAGGATTTTGCTGTCGCTGAGTTGCTTCGGTTTAAATGGATTGATCGGCGATTTGATCGACGAGGCCGATACTGAAAAAGGATGATATGCGTAGCGACCAGCATGTAGAATCTGCATGATGATTTTGCTGTCGTAGCGATGCACCGCTGAGGTGACGCGACGATGGTTCAGCACGTCGCCATAGTGATTGAGCGAACCGGCCAGTGGTTTGAGCCAGCCCTGACGATTCGGGGCGATACCGCCGGTGATCATCATGCCGACGCCGCCTTTGGCACGTTCAGCAAAGTAGGCGGCCAGCTTGCCATAGTCCCAGAAGCGATCTTCTAGGCCGGTGTGCATCGAACCCATCACGATCCGGTTTGCTAGCGTGGTAAAACCGAGGTCAAGCGGGGCAAGCATGTGTGAAAATGAACTCATGGCGGTTTCCTCAATCGGGTCGATTGCTGTATAACGGTGGCTAAAGTTAATGGCGTTAAGATTAGGGGTTTTGCAGGGAATGTCAAGTACCACAATGCGCAACAATTCGACTGATCAGACCACACTGATACAGACTGAACCCGTACAGCCCGCATCACGTAAATCAGGCCGCAGCTACCATCATGGTGATCTACGGCGCAGCCTGATCGAGTTGGGCTTGGCGTTGGTGCAAGAGGTTGGGGTGGAGGCTATCAGTTTGCGTGAGCTGGCCGAGCGGGTTGGGGTGTCGACGCCTGCGCTGTATCATCATTTTAAAAATAAACAGCAATTGTTATTTGCGTTGGGTGAAGCCAGTGTTGATTTGTTTCAAGTTCAACTCGATCAGGTGGTTGCGCAGGCAGGACAGGGTTTTTCGATTGAAGATTTTGTGTTGGTGTATGTGCGATTTGCGATTACCAATCCTGAGTTATATGAGCTGATGTTTGGTCGACAAATGTGGGCAGGTGAGCAAACCAGCGAGTTTCACCGTAAAGCCAAGCAGAGTTTTCGAGTCAGTGCGGAGCGCTTGGTACGGCTGCAACAGGTCGGCCAGTTGCCAAGCGGGGTGAATCCGTTGCGGCTGGCGCAGGTAGGCTGGGCGACCTTGCATGGGTTGTGCCGGATGTACAACGATGGTTTGGCCTTTGCACCGGAAACCATCGAGGATATTGCGCGCTATGCCTGCCGCTTGATGCAGCAGGCGGTGTTGGCGGAAGCGACTGTCCGTTAAAACAGTGCACTAAGCGTCGGAAAATCAAGCCCAAACAGTGTCATCTAAATGCTGTGACCAGTACGCAGTCAGTGCTTGTGTATCGTGCTGATTTGGGTGAAAGCCCTCTTGATAATAGTCCAAATAAGCCGGTGCTAAAGTGCGGATCAATTTCGCAATCTCTTGTAAGCCCAGCCAATGCTGCCGAAATTGCGTCCGTCCGACACGATCTTTCAGTAACAGTTTCAGGGTGATTTGACTGATGCGAGTCAGGAAGGTCACGGTAATAATCCGCATTAAACGCTTACGAATCCGCTCATCGGCAAACACTGCCTGATAGGTGTCAAATGCGACCGCTTTATGCTCAGTTTCTTCCAGCGCATGCCAGAGCCACAGTCGTGCCGCTTGTGGGTGTAGGCCATGCCGGAAATCAGGATTTTCCAGCACGTAACTGGCAATAATCGCAGTAAAATGTTCCAAGGCGCAGGTAATCGCAAGCTGCTGTTTATGGGTGAGACGGCCTTTAAGTTGTTCGATTTTATCATGTTCAAAATCAATAATCGGCTGTACGTCCAAGCCTTTTGTTTTGGCAAACGTATTAAAATCTTCATGGGCGTGACTATGCAGCGCTTCTTGGCCGATGAAGCCAGAAATGTCTTTTTGCAGTTGTGCGTCGGTCACTTGATTCCGCACATTGCGCACGGCATGTACAAAAAACCGCTCACCATTCGGAAACGTCAATGACAGTGCAGTCAGTAGATGCGACAGCAGTGGATTGTCTTTAAAGTAGTACAACGGTAGATCAGCAAAGCTAAACTGCTGACGTCGAATTACAATCGAAGTGATAGGTGTGGCAATAGGGGCATTCATGGCGAACTCCTTCGGCAGATTGCGTCACTTTAGACTGCAATAGACAACAGGTGTTGTCAACTTCAATCGCAGCCGTTGGTCACAAATAGTGCAAAACACGGGCATTGCAGTCATTGACAGCAGGGTGCAGATTCGCTGTACTGCGTCGATCCAGCAAACCGATGCTCTATTTGCTGCAAAATTGCCAAAATTTGTGCCTGATTTGCCCCGAAAAGCCAATTGCGGCTTGACCTTGTTGTCTTGCGATAGCAAGATAATGCGCCCTTTGAATTAGTGTGCCTCACGGTCGCACTGTAAATTTTTTCCATAGCTGAAGCCGAGGATTCCATGAAGGCTCTTGTTGCTGTCAAGCGCGTTGTCGATTACAACGTCAAAGTCCGCGTCAAGGCGGATAAGACTGGTGTTGACCTGACTAACGTCAAAATGTCGATTAACCCATTCTGTGAAATCGCCGTAGAAGAAGCCGTGCGCCTAAAAGAAAAAGGCGTTGTGACTGAAATCGTTGTTGTGTCGGTTGGCCCTGCCACTGCGCAAGAACAAATCCGCTCTGCGATGGCACTCGGTGCAGATCGTGGCATTTTGGTACAAACGGATGATGCGGTCAGCTCATTGGCCGTGGCCAAAATCTTGAAAGCGATTGCCGATCAAGAACAGCCTCAAGTGATTCTGCTCGGTAAGCAAGCGATTGACGACGACAACAACCAAACCGGCCAAATGCTGGCGGCGTTGATGGGTGTCGGCCAAGGGACTTTTGCCTCTAAAGTGATCGTCGAAAACGGCGTGATGAATGTTGAGCGTGAAGTTGATGGCGGCGCACAAACTGTTGCATTGCCATTGCCTGCGATTGTGACCACAGACCTGCGTCTGAACGAGCCACGCTATGCAGCATTGCCGAACATCATGAAGGCACGTAAGAAGCCTTTGGATACCAAAACCCCAGCAGACTACGGCGTAGACACCACTGCCAAAGTGAAAACTTTGAAAGTAGAGCCACCTGCTGAGCGTAAAGCCGGTATCAAGGTTAAGTCGGTTGATGAGCTGCTTGAAAAGCTCAAAAACGAAGCCAAAGTCATCTAATTTTTCGGTACAAGGAATCTGATCATGGGTATTCTCGTATACGCCGAACACGACAATGTCAGCTTGAAACCAGTCACACTGAACGTTGTGGCCGCGGCCAAAGCGATTGGTGGCGACATTCATGTGCTGGTTGCCGGTGCAGGCTGTCAAGCCGCAGCAGAAGCTGCTGCAAAAATCGCAGGTGTCAGCAAAGTATTAGTGGCTGACAATGCTGCATACGGTCATCAACTGGCCGAAAACGTCGGTTTGTTGGTTGCTGGTCTTGGTCAAGCCTACAGCCATATTCTGGCCGCTGGTACCACCAACGGTAAAAACTTCCTGCCACGCGTTGCTGCATTGCTGGACGTTGGCATGATTTCTGAAATCACCAAAGTCATCAGTGCGGACACGTTTGAACGTCCAATCTACGCGGGTAACGCGATTGCAACGGTTCAATCGAGTGAAGCGATCAAAGTCATCACCGTGCGTGGCACTGGTTTTGATGCTGCGGCTGCTGAAGGCGGCGCTGCTGCGATTGAAGCGGTCAGCGACGTGCAAGATGCCGGTAAATCAAGCTTTGTGAGCGAAGCGCTGGCCAAGTCTGACCGTCCTGAACTGACTGCTGCCAAGATCGTCGTATCGGGTGGTCGTGGTATGGCCAACGGCGAAAACTTTACCAAAGTGCTGGTGCCATTGGTCGACAAGCTGGGTGCGGCAATGGGCGCATCACGCGCTGCGGTTGACGCAGGCTTCGTGCCAAACGATCTACAAGTCGGTCAGACTGGCAAAATCGTTGCGCCAGAGTTGTATGTTGCGGTCGGTATCTCCGGTGCGATTCAGCATTTGGCGGGTATGAAAGACTCTAAAGTCATCGTGGCCATCAACAAAGACCCAGAAGCGCCTATCGCTTCGGTCGCTGACTACTTCTTGGAAGCAGATTTGTTTGCTGCTGTTCCAGAATTGGCTGGCAAGCTATAATCTAGCCCAGCGTCAAAAAAATGCCCCGCAATCGCGGGGTATTTTTTGACTGGTTGTTCAAACTTTCAGTCAGCCCACAGCGGTATTAATTAACCAAAATGTGTAGCCGACATAGATTGCCACAAAACCCGCACCCGCATAGCGATTGACTGCTTTAAACAGCCAGCACACCGCAAACAACAACACAGTAATGCCAACCATCACTGGAATATCACGCTGCAACACATCTTGCCCGACCGCAAGGGGCTGAATCACCGCAGCAACACCGACCACCGCCAACATATTAAAAAAGTTAGAGCCGATGATGTTGCCCAGTACCATATCGTACTCGCCTTTACGCGCTGCCACGATAGAAGACACCAGTTCAGGCAGCGACGTCCCAATCGCCACCACTGTTAAACCAATAATCAACTCACTGACCCCGAAGGCTTCCGCCACGCCGACCGCGCCCCAGACTAATGCGCGGGAGCTTGCAATCAACAGCACCAGACCCAGCACAATCCAAAAAATCGACTGACCCTTGGTCATATGATGTTCGACCATCTCATGCTCGACTTCTTCGATCAGATGGTCGGGTTTACCTTGTCGCGCGCGCCAGATGCTATAGCCCATATAGACAAACAGTACGGCAAACAGCAGGCCACCATCTAAACGGCTCAGTGCGCCGTCTAGCAGTAAAACTACACCAAAGCCAGTGGCCGCCAACAGGATTGGCAGTTCACGGCGCAACACGTCCGACTGTACCGCAATCGTACCCATTAAGGCAGTGACACCCAAAATCAGCGCGATATTCACAATATTGGAGCCGTAGGCATTGCCTAATGCAAGCTCTGGACGATCCTCTAATGCGGAAATAATGGATACGGTGATCTCAGGCGCTGATGTCCCAAAACCCACGATAATGATACCGATCAATAAGGCTGATACGCCCAGATGCTTGGCCAGTGTCGCCGCCCCATCGACGAACTTATCAGCACTCCATACC
>JBAQKP010000029.1:0-2023 GCA_049301135.1 Moraxellaceae bacterium
GAGGTTGAGATAAAAAGCACAGCACAGCAATCTATGACGCAAGCCGAGGAAAAGCTGGAAAAACTCATATCACACACTAAAGAGGAGATACACCGACTTGGCGGTAAAAATCAGCAAATCAATCACATGATAGACAGTAATGGACTACTATCGTGTGCTGGTAAAGACGATGAGATATTAAAAGCGGTTGTTACTCATATACAAAAAGATTTTGAAAACTCCGAAGAGATATTCAGTGCTCGAAAAAAACTGATGGAATCTGATGGTGTATTACGTCGATTTAAAGCTGAAAATCGTCTTACTCGAGGTGCAAAATATCCAAAAGATTTTTATCCTTTATTTGTTATTATTAGTGGTATATTTCTATTTGAAGTCCTCGTCAATATGTTTTTCTATGCCAATGATGACGGTTTAATAGGTGGTTTTTTTGTTGCGTCTATTTTGGCTTTAGTGAGCATCGGTGTTTGTGCGGGTCTTGGATTTCTTGCAAGACAGCACAATCTAGTTCAAAATAATTATCGAAAAAAAATCGGTTTTGCCTCTATTTTCTTGCTTGCTATCTTCCTGATTTTTTTCAATCTCATTTTGGTCGTCTACCGTGATATGTTGCACATGATTGAGATTGGTCAGCTGGCTACTGATCCCTCTATGTCTGGTGTGGCTATCGCCGCTACCGATGTCATTTTTGGCAGAGCCTTTCCAGTATTAAATCCACAGAATTTAGGTTTTTTCTTTCTTGCAGTTTTATTTGGTTTGATTTCAGCGTGGAAAGGTTACACACTTATGGATCCGTATCCAGGCTATCAAGAAGTTGATGAGCCAAAACAAAAGTACCAAGATGAGTATGACTCTTTGGTCGCAAAGGTTCAGCCTGATTTGACAATTGCCAAACTACTTAGTCAGCTTGATGGTATCGTTCGTGACTCTCATAGCTTACATGCGGTGAGTAGTCTGAAGTCTGCGTTGATAGAGGGAACTGAGGAGTACGAAGTGACCCGAGATAGAATCAACCATGATTTATCTAACGCGATAGATTATTTTAGAGAGCAACACTTGTCTGTACGCGCAAATGGAATGTCCAAGCCAAACTATTTTGCAGATAACCAGCCAGTCGTTGTAAAGTTTAGGAAAATTTCCATAGAAAGTATCATCAAATCTATTGAAGAGGCGATAGCAAAAAACGAAATATTAGATGATCGCGTCAAAAATATAATTGTCCCAGTGATTAGCACGGTGAATCTACATCGTCCTAGAATCGCTACAGAAGCGCGTGCGGAGTTTATACGGCGTGTTGATTCAAGTGCTGAGCAGTCTATTCATCCAGTGGTGTAAAAAATGAAAAAACAAAAAAGACACCACGGAGGTTACCATGTTGCGATTGCCACGATTTTTTGTGTTTTTGTTGGCGTGATTGGTTATTATGTGTGGAGTGGTCAGCAGGAAAAGCCAAATGCTAAAGATTACTGCTTTAAGGTTATTCAAAATAAAGTTGCAATAGTGATTGATAAGACCGATTTAATCCCAGTTCAGACTCAAGAGGAGATTGTAAAGCGCTCTTTAACGGCTATCCAGAAGCATACAAAAGTAGGTGATTTAGTGACTGTATATGAGATCACTCAAAATAACCTAACTAACTTAAGGCCAGTTTTTAGGATGTGCCGGCCTAAGTCTGGACAGGATGTCAGCTCAGTCACTAACAACGTTAATAAAATTGAGAGGGGATTCCAAGAAAATTTTGAAAAACCTCTACTAGAGGTTCTTTCAAAAAATACAGGCCAAGCCCAAAATAGCCCAATTGCGGAGGCGGTCGCTGATATTAACGTATCAGATGCAATGCGGGATGCAGAGCAAGGTCGTATTTTATTGTTTTCCGACTTAATGCAGCATTCTAGTAATGTATCCACATACAAGTGCCAAAATGCAGAAGCACCAATTGCCCAATTCAGAAAATCAAGACAAGGTGCGGTCGAGCCGCGTCCTTTGTTTAAAAACGTACATGTCGAGCTGCACGTGATTCCAAGAC
>JBAQKP010000030.1:0-2583 GCA_049301135.1 Moraxellaceae bacterium
CGCCGGAGGTGGGCGTGGCTGTACGGTCATCATCGGCGACGGGAATATTCAAGCTGTGGTGTTCCAGCAGATGATCCGTCAGGCGCTCTAGCATCTGGGCAGGATTTGGCATCCGAAAACCAAATGAACAAGTCAAACAATCATCGCCTTGCGCCACACCATAATGTGACAACTTGGGCGGCACATAGAGCAAATCACCGGCCTGTAACACCTCATCAAACAGCACTTCGCCCAAGTCACTGAGTAAACGTAGTGGCTGATTCGGGATGAAACGGGTCGATTCGTCACAGGTTTTACCGAGTTGCCACTGACGGCGACCACTGGCCTGTACCAAGAACACATCGTATTGATCAAAGTGCCGACCGACCGAACCGCCATTTGGTGCATACGAAATCATAATATCGTCACGCCGCCACTGCGGAATAAATGCAAACTGCTGCCACAACTCCGCCAACTCAATCGACCAATGATCGACTGCTTGCACCAAGAGCGTCCAGTATTCGGGCAGATTTTTGCGATTCAGGTCTTTTTTGACCAGCGGCGAGGTTTTCACTTTCCATTGATCGTGTTGTTTGCCATGCTGGGTCAGCAGGCGAGCAGTCACGCCATCTTCGAGCGCGAGGTTAAATAAATCTTCTGGCTCAAATATATCCATCAATTGGGGCATCGCATTGCGTACCAGCAGTGGTTTTTTTTGCCAGTATTCAGTCATAAATTGTTCGGCGCTTAAGCCGCCCAATACCGCTAATGGTTGTGCTGACATGGTAAAACTCCTGTTATGGGGTGGATGATCCAGCTGGGCGTGTCGGCAACCGCCACAACAGCAGCGCCGTGATCAGGCTGCCCAATGTGGCCAGTGCCATATCCGCATGCGCATCCCAGATATCACCTTGTTGCCCATTGTAATTTTCAGCGTCTTCCGGTGACATGCCGAGCGCGATCCACCACTCGATAAATTCATAAAACACACTGGATGCCATCACAAACTGTACCGCCAGCAGTGCAATCGCCAACTTGCCAGCTTGGTGAACACAGCGTCGCATCACATCGGCAATCAGTGGATACAGCAGCAGGCCATACATCAAATGCACCAGTCGATCATACATATTGCGTGACCAACCCATGCTAGCGTTTAAATCCCAACCAAACGCCTTGATCAGCCAGTCATTATACGGCACATACGAATACAGATAGTGCGCACCCAGCACATGACAGAGCAAAAATAAAATCGCACCCGCAAAGCCTGTCCGTGAGACCCAGCCTTTGAGCGTCGGAATCAATAACCCAACCAAAAACAATCCCGTACCGAGTTGATGTAATAAGTACGACGAAAACTCGAGCGGCTGAATGGACGCGACAGCGCACGCCAAGGCCAGCACCGCCAGCCACGCATAGTGAAATCGAGTCAAATGTTGGGTGTTGATCATATGGCTGTTCTCGTTTGGATTTTTTGTAGCTAAAAACGGGGCAATACAGGCTTGCCCCATCGTTCAACAGACCCTAGTGTTAGAGTTTTGCCAATTGATTGGCCAAGTCTTTGGCCTGTGCCGCCGCGTTACCGGTATAACTTGCTGGTGTCATGTCGGCCAGCCGCTGACGATCTTGTGCTGGCACCGCGACCAACTCGTTACCGGCGATAAAGTCCAGCATCATCTGACGAGTCATCGCTTGACCACGCGTCAGTTTTTTTAGCTTTTCATACGGCTGTTCAACGTTGTAACGGCGCATCACGGTTTGGATCGGCTCGGCCAGCACTTCTTGCGCACTCTCTAGATCGGCATTGATCCGTTCGGCGTTTAACTCCAGTTTGCCGATACCTTTTAGGCACGCATCATAGGCAATCAGGCTTTGTGCCAAGCCGACACCCATATTGCGCAGCACGGTGGAGTCGGTCAGGTCACGCTGCCAGCGGCTGATCGGTAGTTTTTCACCCAAATGCGCCAACACAGCATTGGCGATACCGAGGTTGCCTTCGGAGTTTTCAAAGTCAATCGGGTTGACTTTGTGCGGCATGGTGGATGAGCCGACTTCACCGTCTTTCAATCTTTGCTTAAAGTAACCGAGGGAGATGTACCCCCACACATCACGGTTAAAGTCGATCAAAATGGTGTTAAAGCGGCGAATCGCATCGAACAGCTCTGCGATATAGTCGTGTGGCTCTATCTTGGTGGTGTGCGGGTTAAAGTCTAAGCCGAGGGACTGTACAAACTGCTCTGCATGCGCTGCCCAATCAATCTCAGGATAGTCCGACAAGTGCGCATTGTAGTTACCGACTGCGCCATTGATTTTGCCCAGCAGTTCAACTTGTTCGGTCTGCTTGATCTGGCGGGCGAGACGATAGGCGACGTTGGCCATTTCTTTGCCCAGTGTGGTCGGGCTGGCAGTTTGGCCATGTGTACGCGACAACATCGGCTGATCGGCATGCTCGACCGCCAAACGACCAATCGCATCGCGCAGCTCGATCATGCTGTTCAGCAGCACTTGACGGCCATTTTTCAGCATCAAGGCGTGTGAAAGGTTGTTAATATCTTCGGAAGTACAGGCAAAGTGAATAAACTCACCGGCGTCTTTTAACTCGGCAAT
>JBAQKP010000031.1:0-4883 GCA_049301135.1 Moraxellaceae bacterium
GTACAGATTATAGGCCATGAAGAACATGCCCGATAAATACAAGAAACCACCAAATGCACGACCCACATACGGCCAGTGCGATGCGACCACACTTTCAACGAAGCTATAGGTCAACGTGCCGTCTGGATTGGTCGCACGCCACATCAGACCTTGGGTAATCCCCGAGATCCACATCGACACGATGTAAAAAATCACGCCGACTGTTGCCAACCAAAAGTGCACATTAATCAGCTTAGTGGAATACATTGATTGGCGATCCCACAAGCGCGGAATCAACACGTACAACGAACCGATGGTAATCATCCCCACCCAGCCGAGTGCACCAGAGTGCACGTGACCAACCGTCCAGTCTGTATTATGTGACAGGGCGTTGACGGTTTTGATCGACATCATCGGCCCTTCGAAGGTCGACATCGCATAGAACGACAGCGCCACCACCAAGAAGCGGATCACCGGATCAGTGCGCAGACGATCCCAACTGCCTGACAAGGTCATCACACCATTGATCATGCCGCCCCAGCTGGGTGCGAACAGAATCAGCGAAAACGCCATGCCGAGAGACTGTGTCCAATCGGGTAGTGCAGAGTAGTGCAAATGGTGCGCACCCGCCCACATGTACAGCGCGATCAGTGCCCAAAAGTGCACAATCGACAATCGATACGAGTAGACTGGCCGACCGACCTGCACGGGAATGAAGTAATACATCATGCCCAAAAAGGCTGCCGTCAGAAAGAAACCGACCGCGTTATGACCGTACCACCACTGCACCATCGCATCGGTAGCACCCGAAAACAGCGAGTATGACTTAAACACACTGAGCGGAATCACGAGGCTATTGACGATATGCAGCAGGCCAATCGTGATAATAAATGCCGCAAAAAACCAGTTGGCGACATAAATATGTGAAGTACGGCGCTTGATCAGTGTGCCGAAAAACACCACGCCGTAGGCGATCCAGACGGCGGCAATCAGCAAATCAATCGGCCACTCCAGTTCAGCGTATTCTTTGGTAGAGGTCAGGCCGAGTGGCAAGGTCAATACCGCCGCCACGATCACCGCTTGCCAACCCCAAAAGGTAAACCACGCCAAACGTGGCGCAAACAGTTCGACTTGGCAGGTGCGTTGCACGATGTAATACGACGTGGCAAACAACGCACAACCGCCAAACGCGAAAATAACCGCATTGGTGTGTAACGGGCGCAGACGACCAAAGCTGAGCCATTCGATATCGAAGTTCAGCGCAGGCCAAGCAAGCTGGGAGGCGATAAAAACGCCAAGTCCCATGCCAACAATGCCCCAAACCACCGTCATAATGGTAAACAGTCGAACCAGTTCGGTTTCGTATTTGACGGGGGCGAGGCCAGATGTAGAGTGACTCATGCACGGGCTCCTTAAAAGCCGCAACAGCAAAAAACGTTGCAGTAGATGGACTTCAAGCGGTACGGCGATGATCGAGAAGACCGTCATACATTGAAAAATATGGCGATTTTAGGATCATGAGTGACCACGGTCGCCAAGCAAAACATAAATTAGCAGCACCATGTCCCACCTGCGATACAACAGAAGTGCATCGCCTGCACACACAAAACGTGGGCTATTTTAAAATCTTTTGCTTTGTATTGCATCTGTATTGTCAGCTTATTGCAAAGTTTTTAAAAAATAGTGCATCTGCTCAGGATTTTTCTGTTAAAAGGAGCTTTATGCCATGTGAGGCATTGGTCAGGTTTGCTATAACTCGGCCTCGAAACGCTGTTCGACGTCACACGGACTGGCGCTTGCTCAGTGCATGTGCCCAAATCAGCAACGTTTGCGCCCGATGAATCGCGGCCTATGATTTTAACAGAGGAATGAACATGCCTGCTTTTTTGAGCAATGATTGGTTTGATACCGTCGAAAAAATGACCGCTGAAGCGGGTGACTTGAACCTGCCACCAGCACTGGCCGGTTTAGCCCTGAACATGACCGTCAATGGCACACCAGCAGGTGATGTTGCGATGGCATTGGCCAGCGGCAAAATCCAACGCGGTCATGCTGATGGCGCAAAAACCACACTGACGATGGATGGCGACACCCTGCGTAAAGTGTTTTTGGAGTTTGATATGGCAGCCGCCATGCAAGCCTTCATGACTGGCAAAATCAAAGTCGCCGGTGACATGAGCCAACTGATGGCGTTGCAAACTGCGCGTCCAAGCAGCGAGCAAAAAGACTTGTTCAAGAAAGTGCTGAGTGTGACTGAGTAACTGTTTGATAGTAACTATGTCATAGTTCTGTCGCTCTTGCGAACACAACAAAAAACCGGCGCAAATTGTGCCGGTTTTTTGTTGATATAGATTGGGTGTATGGGGCTAAGTGCTCAGTCCCTGCAAAAAGCTGGCAGCGAGCAGAATGCCGAGCACAAAAAACACCGCTGGAATCAGCTCAAGACTGGTTTTTGGAGTCGATTCGGTACGAGAGACCGAGACCTGTGGCGCTAAGACTTGCCGGACGGAGGGTTTCATTCCATATCACCCTAAAACAATGCACAGTTATGCTGCTGATATAGCAGTCATAGCATAAATCGTAATTTGCATCCAGATGTTTCCACGAATATAGTCACCCACTTGTAATATTTTTGTGCCTAGTGCGGTTTGTGAGCAGGCAATCCTCACCACCAGCGGCAACGCATTGGCTTCTTTAAGCATGGCGACATCGTATAAATACACCGTCTGACCGAACAACTCGGTCTGTTGTGCGCCCAAAATTTCACCTTGAAACCATGCTTCGTCTTCTTGTCCCAGTTGTTCACCAAACAAATACGCGGCCATCTTGGACAGGTCTAACGTGACCGGCGCTTCGTCGTCAGCATCGGTGGGTTGCCATGCCTCGACTTGTGCTTGCAGATCATCCGGTGCGACCCCGTTGTGTTTGGCGAGAATCGCATTTAAGGCGCGATGATGCCGAATCGCTGCCGGATCATCGACCAGCATGGTTTCGTCCGCATTGACTTTGTCGAGTTGATACGCCAAGCCGCTAAAACTGGCACGATAAAACTGCCCTGACCGATAATAGCCTGCGTTGACGGCATACAGCGTATCAAACGCATGAATCCGTGTGCCGTCTTGGGTTTCGACGTGCAGTACGGCTTCTAAGGTGTCATCACATACCCCAATCCGTTGAATCTGCACGTCTTGCCAATACGGGCTGTGAATGGCGGGGTAGGCGCTGCGCAGTTTGATGGGCTGTTCGCCTTCGACGGCGATGATTTGTTGGATGTGGATATGGGGATGATTGCTTTGCAACAGCCAGTTGTCCGTCGGTAAGGCGTGATCATCTGGACGCAGACCACGCGGCAAGCAGGCATCATCGACCGCACGTTGTAGCCAGTGCGGTACATCTTCGGCGGCATTTGCGCTGAGGGCTTGCCAGTGGTCGCCATGACTGCCGGTCTGTGCGGTGGAGAGGTGGATCTGTTCAGGTTGCGCCGTTGGGTGTTCTTGCTGTTGTGCGGTCATCTGAGCCTCCACGCTAAAAATGATTGGGTCTGTCTGTGGTCTATCTCGGGTCTACGTCATACAGCATGGGTTTGCGGCGGACTGATTTCAAGTCTGCTGCGCTGTCGCTGCTGCAAAATGGCCAGTTTGTTGTGTTGTTTTGGACAAAATGCGCAGTGGGTCATTTGCTGGAGTGTGTTTTAATCCGGATCGCTATTCTTTTACGCAATTTTTTTTACGCAACATGAACGTCTGTTGAGGTTGCGCGCTCGTCGCTCAAGCGTTAACAGACTCTAGCCTCAGCACGGATTTGGGAGTCGCAACATGCAAGTACAAGGTAAAGTCGCCATCGTTACCGGCGGTGCATCAGGTTTAGGCTTGGCAACGGTTGAAGCACTGGTGCAAAAAGGCGCTCAAGTGGCGATTTTTGATCTGAATTTAGAGCAAGCCAATGCTGTTGCAACACGTTTAGGTGCAGCCGTTTTAGCATTTGCGGTGAATGTGTCGGATGAAGCATCTGTCCAAACGGCGATTGATCAGACGCTGGCGGCATTTGGTCATATTGATATTTGTGTCAACTGCGCGGGGATTGGTTCGGCCAGTCGTACCGTTGGTAAAAACGGTGCAATGCCGCTGGAATTGTTTAGCAAAGTGATTCAGGTCAATTTGATCGGCACCTTTAACGTGACCCGCTTGGCTGCTGCTGCCATGCAGCACAACCCAGCCGACGCTGATCATGGTCGTGGGGTGATCATCAATACCGCCTCGGTGGCGGCATTTGATGGTCAAATCGGTCAGGTTGCCTATTCGGCGTCGAAAGGCGGCGTGGTTGGCATGACCTTGCCGTTGGCGCGTGATTTGGCGCTGCTCGGCATTCGGGTCAATACCATTGCGCCGGGCATTTTTAATACGCCGCTGATGAATGCGTCACCGGATAGCGTGAAGCTGCCGCTGATTGAGATGACCCAGTTTCCGAAGCGCTTGGGCTATCCTGAAGAATATGCGCAGTTGGTGCTGCATATGGTCGAAAACAGCTTTATGAATGGCGAAACCATTCGTTTGGATGGTGCGATTCGGATGGCACCGCGCTAACCGACCGTCGTTTACCGCCCATAAAATCACTTGACCGCGTGCCGTATTCGCCGCATGATCAAGCGATGATGACGACTCAGAAATTCCTCGCCCCTGTCTCCGCCGTGCGCTGTATTGCTGCATGGCGTACCGTGCTGTGCATCGTGCACGCGGCCTGCGAGGAGATCGAATAGCGTCATCATCAAGCGTTAAAGATTCCTCCTAAGGCCGCTGATTCAGCGGTCTTTTTTATGATTAAAACGTCGAGATCCTCCGATGGACAGTGAGCAGATAGCCCAATCGAACGCCCCCGCAACCCAGTCAATCTCCACAACACCAATC
>JBAQKP010000032.1:0-9111 GCA_049301135.1 Moraxellaceae bacterium
GTTGTTGTGTGAGAGCTTTAATTCTCCGAGTCTGCCTCCAATTTGCAATCAATAATTTGAAACGTCAACACGCCCTACTTTGCTTGCGCAATAGTTGGACAATTAAAATGTTTTTCAAGAGTTCGGCGCATATCCGAATCTTTTAACTGATTGCTTACCGGCTGATGATGATATGAATAGTGCAGTTGATCAACCCTTGCCATCTCTCAGCGGCCTAGATGACTTAAAGCAGTTGGTTTGTATTGCGACGCTGGGTATCAATGATGCTGATCGTGTCTTGGTCAAAGCTTATTTTCGCTTATTGCTGCGCTTGGATTACGAGATCAATTGGGTAGCGGCAACCGATCCGCATGCCGATCTGTTGTTGGTCAGTCGTGGTTTGAGCTACTTTGAAAAAACACAAGATTTTTTGCAGAGTCTGCGTATCCCAATTTTATATGTGGAGCCATCACGCTCAGGTGTTGAGGGTGGCTTAGAAAATAATGTGCTCACGTTGCCGTTGCTAGACACTCAGTTGTTGCAAATCTGGTTAGGTCAGCACGTTGCTTTGTTGTCCTCGGCATTGGCATCTGCGGGATCTTCGTCGAAGTCTGCACAGGCGTCAGCGCCGGTTGATACTGTCCAACCGCTCAATCCACCGTCGGAGGTTGTAGCCACACCGATTGACGTAACGGCCAATCAATATATTACTGAGCTGCATAAACTGATTGTCTTTTTGCAACAACCGCAGGTTCAGCCACGTTATGTGACCCTGTATGATCAGTATCGCCTGCGGATTGGGGTGGTGGATACTGTGCAGCAGCAATTTTGGATTCAGCAGGCCGGCAATTTTAAACTGACTGAGGGCTGGTCATTAAAGTTGGGATTGGGGGCAAATGATCCGCTACGGCCGAGAGGTGAGGTGGTGGATTTAAAGCAATGGTTATGGGAAGCTTTGTCCGCTGCTAAAAGCACCACTCGCTTGATCAGTGTTGAACAGTTGGTTCACTTAACCCACTGGCCAAAACCACAAGCAAATGCAAGTCGCCGTCAGGTTCTGCGAGTCTTGGCGCTTTTGGCACGGCAACCGATGTCAGTAAGACGGGTTGCGCAAATCCTGCATCTGCCTGTGTCTGATGTTCATCAAATCATGGCAAGTCTATATGGCAGTGGTTGCGCCACGCTGGGTCAAACGGTGCAGGATTGGAATCCCGACCATACAGCAACAGTTCAGACACAACCATCTGGCGGGCTTAGAAAGCTGCTGTCGAGTTTGCGTAACAGTTTACGTTTATAGGCGACGGCTTTTTTAAACAACAGGGACACAACGACACACGTTAAATTTATTTAAAATAGCCTAAGCAATAAAAAACCGACTAAGCATTGGTCGGTTTTTTAACTTCAAATACAATCAAGAACGCTTACCGAAAAACATAATCCGCAAAATTCGGCTTACGCGTTTCTAGCCAGTATTTCCATGTAAAACCCGGCCACAATGTGTTGTTTTTGCCGTTTTCGTCCAGATACCAGCTACTGCAACCCCCAGCGTTCCAGACCATGTTTTTCAGTTGAGCCTGTACATGATCATTAAACGCGTTTTCAGCCTCTGGTTTCACCGTGATGCTTGTGGCCTTTTTGCGATCCAGTTCCGCCAAGCATTTTAGCGTGTACTGCACCTGCGCTTCGATCATAAAAATAATCGAATTGTGCCCAAGACCGGTATTTGGCCCCAGCAAGAAAAACAGGTTTGGCATTTGACGAGTATTGATGCCCATATACGCACTCAGGCCGCCATGCTGCCGAATCTCTTGGCCGTCATCACCATATACATGTAGCGGGCCGAGCGGATTTTGAACATCGAAGCCCGTCCCACAGATGATCACATCGACTTTGTGCAACTGGCCTTGTGCATCGAGGACGCCGTCAGCCGTAATTTCTTTGACACCAGTGGTCAGCACTTGTACGTTGTCACGGGTCAGGGCGGGGTAGTAGTTATTGGAAAACAGCACACGTTTACAGCCAATCGTATAGTTTGGCGTGAGTTTGGCGCGAAGCTCTGGATTCGGAACTTGGCGTTTTAAGTGACTTTTTGCCAACGCACTGATCGGCGCCATTAATTTAGGATTGACAAAACCAATCCCAAAAAACTCGCTTTGCCAATAAATCGCATGCCGTGCCAAGCGTTGTGCCGGTGGAATATATTTAAACACCTTGCGGACGGGTGCTGGAATTGCACCGTCAGGCTTTGGCACGATCCAAGGCGGCGTGCGTTGAAATAGCAGTAGTTCACCGACTTGACCGGCAATCGCTGGTACAAACTGAATCGCACTTGCACCCGTCCCGATCACTGCAACCCGTTTGCCTTGCAGGTTCACGTCGTGTTGCCAATCAGCAGAGTGGAATAGCGCACCTTTAAACTGATCTAAACCTTTAATACGAGGCAGGGCAGGGCGGCTGAGACCACCAACACCAGACACAATCACACGGGCAGTCAGCGATTGACCACCGGCCAGCTTGATCGTCCAGCGTTGTGTGCTGTTATCCCAGTGGCTTTCGACCACTTCGCTGTCGGTGCGGACATGGGGAGTCAGGCCATACTTGGTGGCACAGTGCTGCATATAACGTAAAATTTCTGCTTGACCGGAATACATGCGTGACCAATTTGGATTAGGCTCAAACGAAAACGAATACATATTTGACGGCACATCACAGGCCGCACCAGGGTAATGATTGTCGCGCCATGTCCCGCCAATCGCGGCGGCTTTTTCGAGAATCACAAAATCGTCTCGACCGGCTTGTCGACAGGCCACGCCCATACACAATCCAGAAAAGCCACTGCCAATAATAGCAATGTCATAATGCGCTTTGAGTGCTGGCTGAACCATGCAGGTTGACTCCCATCTATAATGTAAGGTTGAGGTTTTAGCATAAAGCCGCAGAAAGCACCTTGACCAAAGCATTCAAAACTAAGACATCGTTGATTATTTTGGTGGTCAATCTTCCTAGAACAACCAACTGTTACAGCATGTTGGCTCACTTAATGTTAGAACTTGGGATGATCTCAAAATGACTGGATGCTCTGTGATGCCGTGCCAAACGCTAGATGAATTTTTACAGTATGTGGCTGATCTCAATCCCAACGCCGACGAATTTAACCAGTCAGTCTCTGAGGTGATGAGTACCGTTTGGCCGTTTTTAGAACAAAATCCACAATATAAAAAGCACGCCCTGCTGGAGCGGCTGATTGAACCAGATCGGATGATCAGTTTTCGAGTGGCATGGCTAGATGACCAAGAGCAAGTGCAGGTGCATCGCGGTTACCGGATTCAACACAGCAACGCCTTGGGCCCATACAAAGGTGGCATGCGCTTTCATCCGTCGGTCAATGGGTCGATTTTAAGGTTTTTAGCGTTTGAGCAGACCTTCAAAAATGCGCTGACCACGCTGCCGATGGGATCGGGTAAAGGCGGATCAAACTTTGACCCCAGAGGTCGTAGTGACGAAGAAATCATGCGCTTTTGCCAAGCATTTATGACCGAGTTATATCGGCATATTGGCGCAAACGTCGATGTGCCTGCGGGCGATATTGGCGTTGGTGCGCGTGAAGTTGGCTACATGACTGGCATGATGAAAAAACTGTCGAATGATACCGGCTGTGTGTTTACCGGTAAAGGTTTAAGCTTTGGCGGCTCACTGTTGCGTACCGAAGCCACTGGCTATGGTTTGGTGTATTTTGTACAAAACATGCTAAAACATGCCAATATCCCCTTTGCTGGTTTGCGCGTATTGGTGTCTGGTTCAGGCAATGTCGCCCAACATGCGATTGAACGGGCGCTGATGGATGGTGCAACCGTGCTGACGGCCTCCGATTCCGACGGGACAGTCTATCTGCCACAAGGTTTTAGCCAACAGGATTTAGACACGCTAAAACAGATTAAAAATATCGAACGTCGGCGGATTCAAGACTTTGCCGCTGCGATTGGGGCAGAGTATCTGGCCGGAAAAACCCCTTGGCATATTCCCGCCGATATTGCGTTACCCTGTGCCACCCAAAACGAGCTACATGTTGAAGATGCGCAAATTCTGCTGGATCATCAGGTCAAATGTGTGGCGGAAGGTGCCAATATGCCGTGTAGCAACGCTGCGATTCGGTTGTTTGAGAACGCACGGATTTTGTATGCCCCTGGCAAAGCCAGTAATGCTGGCGGGGTAGCCACTTCCGGATTGGAAATGTCACAAAACGCCATGCGGCAGTTTTGGAGTCGCGAAGAGGTGGATCAAAAATTACGCGCGATTATGTTTAATATCCATGAGTCTTGTTTACACTATGGTCGCCGTGATGATCTGACCATTAGCTATGTCACAGGGGCAAATATTGCAGGGTTTGTCAAAGTCGCTGATGCGATGATTCAACAAGGAGTTGTATAAATTTTGCCGGATCTCAACGCAAGCCAGTCACTGACGATCCTTGCAGCACAGACATTGCCGCAGACGGGCATGCCGCACGGTTTGTTTGCGCAATCGAATGATGATGCGCAGGCGGTGGCGATTTGGCTGGCGGCGCGTGCTGAACGCTCGCCGCATACCTTTGAGGCGTATCGACGTGAGTCGCACCGTTTGTTGGTGTGGTTAACAGAGCAATCGCTTGGCCTGCAACAGATGCACCTTGAGGATTTACATCGTTATTATCGGCATCTACAAGATCCGCCAGCGCATTGGATACGGCCACGTAAACCACGCCAAGATCACGTGCTACTCGATACACAATTGTTGATTGCGGGTTTATCGGCCAGTTCACTGGACTACAGCCGTCGGGTGTTGGGATTGCTGTTTGATTATCTACAGCAGGCGGGTTATTTAAACCGTAATTTGGTGCGTTTAAGCCAGCGACCGGCGGTGCTGCAACAGCAAAGCAATACGGTGCAACGCTTTTTGACGGTTGAGCAGTGGCTGTGGCTCTGGACATGGCTGTCGAACCGTCCACGACATACTGCACTGGCAGACGCGCACTTTATGCGAGATCGCTGGTTATTGTTGTTGCTGTACCAAACTGGCTTGCGCCGCGATGAAGTCGCGCGTGCCTGTATGGCTGATTTTAAAGCAACATCTGGCGGTTGGGTCTTACAAGTGATCGGAAAAGGCCGCAAGCGCCGTGAGGTCAGTATTCATCCGCAACTGATGCAAGCGCTGGCCGAGTATCGACAATGGCTAGGTTGTTTACAGGCCGAGCCGCAACCAGATGAGCAACAGCTTCCACTGATTGCGGCATTTAACCAACAAAATGGCCTTAAACCGCTCACCTCGCGCGCCATCGGCTTAACAATTCAACGGATCGGCCAAGCTGCCGCCGCCAACTGCCCAGATCCGCAAATGATGGCAGTATTCCAGCAGCTTTCGACCCACTGGCTTAGGCATACCAATGCCACACATCGGTTACTGGCGGGCGCATCATTGGAAACCACCCAAGATGAGCTGGGTCATGCCGATCCCAAAACCACCCGCCGTTATGTGCATACGATGCAAGAGCAGCGTCGTGCTGATTTACAACGTTTTTTACAGGGAACGAGTTTGACTGGCGCATGACACGACAGGCAGAGCTTGTATGGTCTGACCACTCAGACTTGATTTGATCGCCTCTATCCGTTTGGGCTACCGCTTTATCGAAAAATATGACAAATTTAAAGCATAAATATCAAATGCGTTGCTAAAAACGCATACAGGAAGGCTGAATGAAACCGCCAGCGCAGCGAGGATTAAAGTTCAACAAAACAGTACTTGTACACACAAATGCTGCTGTTGCCGTGCCTGTTGCACCGGCCAACTCCCCATCAATGCAGTTGTCCACACCACTGATTCTCCCTCTGGCGACCGATGTGGTGCAGTATGCCGCGATTGCCGCCGCGACACAGGGACAATCCTTACTGCTGTATGGTGCGGCTGGAACAGGGAAGTCGCAGACGATTAGCAACACCATTGCACAGTGTTTTGCGCTGGGTAAGCGCGTGTTGTTTATAGCGGATGATCCGGCTGCGCTAGAGGTGGTTTATCAACAGTTACAAACGCTTGAGCTTGAAAATTTATGCTTGCCGCTGTATCAATGCCGCCCGTCTACGCACTTGTCACAGATGTTAATAGACCGTGTCCAGCAGCGTGTTCAACAGGATACGCCTGAGCAAATCTATCGACAAACTCAATTTGATGATCTCAGCCATCAGATTCAGCAGATCAGACAACAGTGGGCTCAGTATCAGCAAGCTTTACACTGTGTCCAACCGATGGGCTGGAGTGTGTATCAGGCGTTAGCGGCGCAGATTGGGCAGTATGATCAGCCACGGTTTAGTCTACCTGAACTAGCTGTGAGCACACGCGATGCTGCGGGCTTGGCAACCTGTTTGAATGTGGCGCATGAGGTGTCTGTGCTGATCCAGCCCGTTTTACCTGTGTTGCAGCATCCGTTGGCTGGATTTGTTTGTGCAGTAGACACAACATGGTCAGCCGATTGGCAACAACAACAAGTGGCAGATTTGCAGGCGTGGCAACCGTTGCTGGTTGCCATGCAACAGCAGCTAGATCAGCAGTTCTACACATTAGGGCTGCGTCGTGCCAAAAACTGGCATGAACTGTCACAGCAACTGACACTAATCAGCCAGCTATACCAGATGCAGCAGCAGTTTGATCCCAGCATCTTTCAGCATTTACAGCAAATCAAATCAGTAGATCAGCTACAGCGAATGGTTGAGGCCGCAACAGCCGCACGGCAGATTCAGCAACGGCAGCAACAGCTCAATGCGGCATACCATTCTGATATTTATGAGCATATCAAAATATTACAAGAAGATTTTCAGCATGCGGTGACGCAGTTTTGGCCGTGGTCGTCATGGCAGTTGTTGCGTGTGCGTGGACGAGTAGCGGGTTATAGTGTTCAAGCCAAACGACTGAGCCGTGATCAAATTTGGCACGATCTTCAGATGCTGGCGGAGATTAAAGTAGAAATACAGGCGTTTGATGCGCTTGCCAAGGATGCCGAACGACTGTTAATCAACGACTGGGCTGGTTTAGCAACGGATTGGACTTGGGTCGAACGCCTCAGTGAAGCATGGCATGGCTTAGAGTATTTGGCGGATCGACTTGGGCTGGATGCCACTGCCTTGCCACGACAGTTGCAGCAGATTAGTCCGCAACAACAACAGCAAGTACAGACGGATCGCCAAGCGCTACAACAATTGTGGCAGCGTTTGGGGGATGATGTACTGCTAGAAAATCCACATTATAGTCGGCCAGAGCAGCCGTTTAATTTAATCCAGCAGCGCATACAGCGGTTACTGGCGCATCAACAAGTGTGGCGCGTCTGGTATGACTATCAAACGATTCGGCAACGTGCATTACAGCTCGGCCTAAAGCCAGCGCTTGATGCGTTGGAACAAGGGGGCTTACCGCCAGCCCAGTTTCGTAAGACGGTTTTGCTGAATATTCAGCAAGACTGGTTGCTTGCACAGGTGACAGCAACACCCGTACTGGCGGCATTTGATCGACAGCATTACAGCAACATGCTGCTACAAGAACAAGGTTTGCTCAAACAGCAACACTATGCGGCCAAACAATTGATTCAGCAGCGGCAGCGTCTGGCACCACAGATACGTCAAGCATTGCAGCAGCAGATTGATTCGCTGTGTAATCAATCCTGTGAGGATTATTTAATCGAGGTGCTGCTAGAAAAAAACCAGCCTGTTTGGTCAGCAATGACCCCCTGTGTGATGGCCAATTCGGCCTTGTTCAGTGCTGATTCGGTAGCGTCATTTAACTGCTTGGAGCTGTTTGATTTGGTTGTGGTGGATATGGCGACACAGCCCAACTCAGCGTTGGCAGCGGCAGCACGACAGCGCATGACCACACTGATGCTGGTGGTGGATCAAGCCATCAATACCCATTCGAGCACTCAGTATACGGCTGTGAAATTTAATAAAAAAATTCAGGATCAGTCGCTTGAACAGGATCTGATTGCTGATCTGCCACAGTATTTATTAAGGTGGCATTATCGAAGTCGATCTGAGCGTTTATTTGCATTTAGCAATCAGTATTATTACAGCCAGCACATCTATAGTTTTCCAATGCCACAACGTCATGATCACAGCGTGCAGCTTGATGTGATTGAACATGGTTCGCCAGAGCATCTGCTGGGTATAGCGATTGATCATGTCGTGCGTTTAATCCAGCAAAGATTAGCCGAACAGCCATCTAAGCCCGCTGATCAAGTGGTGATACTGGTCTGGAATCCTAAACAGCAACAATTGCTTGCGGCTGGCTTGCAGGCCAAATTAGCCGAGTGGCCTGAGTATCTTGCACAGGTGACGATTCGGCCGATGACCCAGATCAGCAGTCAAGCCTACGATCAGGTTGTCTTGTTAATTGCACCATCTGTGGATGATTTTAATCAAGTTTCTGCCCAGCAATTTAACGTGACCTTGACACGTGCGAGACATCATCTGCATGTGGTCAGTACCATTCGTGCCCAGCAGTTACGACCCTCTGTTGCTGATCCTGCTGTTTTGCAGGACGTAAAGGCTTTTCTTGACGATGTGGAACAGCAGTGTCAGCCGAGCCAACCATTGAGTCGAGACACGCCACCTTGGGATGCTCCGCTTGAACAGTATATCTATCATGCCTTAATCATGCGCGGCTGGGATGTGCATACTGAATGGGGTGCTTCTGGCTATCCTATTGATCTAGCAGTTGTTGATCCTGATCATGCGGAGCATTATTTATTGGCTATTTTTTGCGATGGGCATCATCGGCTCAATCGTATGAGCGCAGTTGATGAACAACAGCGATTTACGATTTTACAGCAGCGGGGTTGGCGTATTTATCACGTTTGGCCGCTGGACTGGTGGCGCGATCCACATGCAGAAATTGAGCGGTTACAAGCGATTTTATTAGAGCAGCAGGCTCAAAATTTCAGCACCTATCCTGATTCCTCATAGAGCTATTAATATACTTTTCACAATAACCAAGCTTTACTTCCCATAACATTATACCACCTATAACTCATATTATAGGCGGTAGCGTTTTCGCTGCTGTAGCAGACAATTGGAGGCCAAATGCGGTTGCCTAGGAAAATTTGGCCGGTCTTAAAAT
>JBAQKP010000033.1:0-12203 GCA_049301135.1 Moraxellaceae bacterium
GTCACGCTTGATGCTCAGGTATTGCTGCATCATCGGGGTATGGCTGGCGAGATCATCAAAAGGATTCATAACGGCGCGGGTCAAAGCAAGCGAAGCGGGTGGTTATGATAGCCTGATTTTATGATTCGGCCAGTACTCGATCTGGTTGATTCAGTTATTTTGGGGCGATTACGGCCTAGTTCGGCTTGTGGTGATACTGCTTTAAATCCCGATCCAGTGACCAAATAAACACCTCTGATCGCTTGTCTAGTCGAACGGCTTTCTGAAACTCTTCGATAATACTCAAGTCGCCAAAGCTCATTCCTTCCATTTTTGCCTCATCCTTGCTGTTTTTACCTGCCAGATCAGGAAACAAATCAATCCATATCAAGATTTCGGCTTTGTTTGGAAAGTCGCTCGGCTTGTACGGAGCATCACCATTAAACGCGCCTTTGACGGATTTACAGAAGCGCAAGGCGGTTTTGCGGCGTGTGTTGCCGTCGCCATTTTGGGCGATATGATTGCCGGTTTCGATGATGGTCGCCATCGGCAAAATAAACTCAGCCCCGCTTGCTTGATACTCCAAAAAATCTGCCTGTAACTTTTGTTTATGTTGGCTTTTATTCTGCACATTTAGCAGGTTTAGAAAGACGCTGGTGTCGATGATACAGGTACATTTCATTCATCATCTCCCTGCATCATTGCCAGCCAGTCGAGGGCTTTTTGTTTCTTTTCTGCGGGTGTCACGGGGTTTTTGACGAAGCGGTCTACGATACCGCGTGTGACCAGTTGGCCGAGTGAGCCTTGCATGACCAGTCCCATGTAGTCGTCCAGATCGCTCAGGCGGACAAGGCGGCTATCGCCGTCGGTGGGGTCGCGGTAGCAAAACACCACATCGCCCAATGCTTCATCGGGTAGTGCGTCCATCAATGCGGGATTATGGGTGGACAGCAGTAGGCGCAAGTTGCGGCGTTCGGCGTGTTCGCGCATGGTGGTCAGGAGTTGTTTGGCGCGGGAGGGGTGTACGCCGTTGTCTACTTCTTCGATGACGACGGTAGAGCCTTCGGGGGCGGAGAGCAGGGCGGCAGCGATGGCAAGTACGCGCAGTGTGCCGTCTGACAGCAGTTCGATGGATTGTTCTTGGTCTTGATGACCGAAGGTTTCGATTAGGGCAAGCTCGACCCGTCCGCGATGGTCGGTATAAAACTTGAGTTCTTTAATGTCTTGTTCGGGCAGGCTTTGGATAAATTCAAGGATATGTCCTTGTTGGTCGGGTTGTTGCCAGAGGGTATGGAGTACGCCTGCGAGGTTTGCACCAGTGTTGAGTAGTTTGGCATCGGGTCGGCTGTCGCTGCGCATTTTGGATGGAATGAGATCGAAGAAAATGACCTGTGACAGCCTTTCAATCATTTGGCTAATAAGACGACTTTCCTCAATGTAAGGAGGTTGTGATTTAGTCTCTCTAAAGCCATTCACTGTAGATATGATCGTTAAGATTTGTCCTCCAACACTTTGTTCTGAGGAATAAGATGCAGCATAGTCGTCAAAATTTGTCGCCTGTGAAAGGTTAGTGTTTAGAGGTTCATATCCTCGAAACGTCATGGCTTTTCTGCCGTTGCCCTCTAAAAGATGTTCCAGTCCAGTCCAGTAGATTTTTAACTCCGTTTGAGACGAGGTTTTTTTGACCAAATCCTCTTGTTCTACGAAAAGCTCTCCATCGTTGTCACCAATCTCAATCCTAAAATCACACCCTGCAACTTCAGCCCCCAACGTAAAAGTGTCCTCGCCCTGATACACCAAGTCCCGCACGTCACCGCGAAAAATTCGTTCGGAGTCGTTGATGCGGTTTTTGATAGTGCTGAGTTTTTCGCCGCCCACGACCCAGCTTAAAAACCGAAAGGCTTCAATGGCGTTGGTTTTGCCGGATGCGTTTGCGCCAATCATCAGGGTGAGTGGGGCAAGGGGCAGCCGTTGGCTTTTGTAGCTTTTGAAATTTTCGATCAGTATGCTATTTAGCATGGCTTGCTCCTAGCGCAACCACATCACGGGCTTTACCGCGTACACACATCGGGTCAGCCATCATAGGGCATTTGGTTTGCAGATTGAATTGGTCAGTAAACGGCTGGGTGGATTGCCCAGCCGTAGTCCTTACAACACCCGCACCCGCAGCACTCGACCCTTGACCTTGCCGGTGGTCAGTTGTTTCACCGCTTGCTTGGCCATGCTGCGATCTACTGCCACAAACGACTGAAAATCAAAAATCGCAATCTTGCCGACCTTACTGGCGGGCATACCCATTTCACCGGTCAGCGCACCCAAAATATCACCGGCACGGATTTTTTCTTTACGGCCAGCACTCAAGGCCAGCGTCACCATCGGCGGTTGCAGTGGCGAGCCAGACTGTACAGTCAACTCACTCAGTGGAAACCACTGAAATTTTTGTGCTTGTAATTCTTCAATCGCGTTGGCACGCCGTGATTCACGCGGTGCAACCAAACTGACCGCAACCCCCGTTGCGCCAGCACGACCGGTTCGGCCAATCCGATGGATGTGGGTTTCCGGTTCGCCAGTCAGTTCGACATTGATCACCAGATCAAGCCCCACAATATCCAGACCGCGTGCCGCAACATCGGTGGCGACCAGTACCGACAGGCTTTTGTTGGCAAACATCGCCAGCACTTCATCACGGTCACGTTGATCGAGGTCGCCATTAAGGGCTTTGGCCGAAATGCCTTTGCTGACCAGATGATCCATCACGGTTTGGCATTGTTGTTTGGTAAAACAGAACGCCACGCAAGATTCTGGCCGATAGTGCGCCAAGATTTTCACCACCGCATCCAAACGCTCGCTCGGGTCGATTTCATAAAAACGCTGTTCGATCTGCGCGTTGCTGTGTTGTTCTTGGATGGTGACTTGGGCAGGGTCATCCATAAACTCAGTGGCGAGTTTTTTAATGCCTGCCGGATAAGTCGCCGAAAAGAGTAGCGTTTGGCGTTTTTTTGGTGCTTGCTTGATGATGGCGATGATGCTGTCTAAGAAGCCCATGTCCAGCATCCGGTCGGCTTCATCCAGCACCAAGGTATTCACTTGCTCTAAGCTGAGTGAGCCTTTGTCCAAGTGTTTTTGGATCCGGCCAGCAGTACCGACCACCACATGTGCGCCGTGTTCGAGCGAATCAACCTGTGGGTTCATCGCCACACCGCCGCCGAGGGTCAAGATTTTAATATTGCCAATCGCCCGTGCCAAACGCCGCAATTCTTGTGCGACCTGATCGGCCAACTCACGGGTCGGGCATAAAATCAGGCTTTGTGTGGCCAGATTGCGTGGGTTTAAGCGGGTCAGTAGCGCGATGCCGAAGGCAGCGGTTTTACCACTGCCGGTCTTGGCTTGTGCAATCACGTCGATGCCTTTGAGCATCAGCGGCAGGCTTTGTGCCTGAATCGCGGTCATATCGGTGTAGCCGAGTGAGGTCAGGTTGCTCAGCATGTCGGCAGAGATCGGCAGCTGGGCAAAGGTTGCGGGTTGCGCGGTGGTTTGGCTGTTCGGTGTAGAGTCGGTCACGGTGGCAGTCTAAATCGTGTATTGGTGCATAGTGTAGCAGGGATGTGGGCAGACTGCCGTTGGATTGCAGGTCAAGGTGCAGGCTTAAGTTGCAACACTTGACCATCACGCTCGTCGGTCAGCAGCCACAGTGTGCCGTCGGGCGCTTGGCGAATATCCCGAATCCGTTGTCCAAAATCTTGTAAAAAACGTTCTTGTTCTGTGGCTTGCCAGTCTGTCTTCTGTCCGCTTGGGTTGTTATGTTTGACGCTGACCCGTGAAATCAGCCGATCTTTCAGCGCACCAGATAGCAGTTGACCACGCCACGCCGGAAAGTCGCTGCCGGTATAAAATGTCAGTCCGCTCGGCGCGATAGACGGTGTCCAGTGCAGTAGCGGTGAGACTAAATCAGCGCGTTCAGTCTGGGTGCTGATCGGTTGGCCATCGTAATTCACGCCATGAGTGACCAGTGGCCAGCCGTAGTTTTGGCCACGCCCGATCCGATTGACTTCATCGCCACCACGTGCGCCATGCTCAGTGACCCAGATCTCGCCGGTAACCGGATGCACGGTCATGCCTTGAATATTGCGATGTCCCCAGCTATAAACTTCTGGTTTGACATTCGGCTGACCGACCCAAGGATTATCAGCCGGAATACGGCCATCGTCGTGTAATCGGATCACGCTACCGGCATGGTCGTTGCGGTCTTGAGCGCGTTGCATCTCGCCACGATCACCGATGCTCAGATACACATCGCCCGAGCGATCAAACACCACCCGACCCGAAAAATGCTGACCCTGACCCGAACGCGGCAACGCGCTAAACAACCGCTGCACCTGCGTCAGTACGCCGTTTTCATAACGTCCACGTGCCAGATTGGTGGTGAGGCCGTCCGAAGTACGATCCGTATACGAAAAATACAGCCAACGGTTATTCGCAAAGTCAGGATGCAACGCCAAATCGAGTAAGCCGCCTTGACCAATAGCATGAATCTCGGGCAAACCCGTCACTGGCTGTGCCAGCAACTGTTGATCAACGATCCGGCGCAGTCGTCCAGCACGTTCGGTCACCAAGATTTCGCCATCTGGCAAAAAAGCAATCGACCACGGATGCTGTAACCCCTCGGCGATCTGATGCAATCCAATCGAATACTGCTGCGTTTGAATGATCTGTATTGGTGCGCTGGAGATGCCTGATGTGGTGGCTTGGGCGTCGGTTTTAGTATTTTGAGCGGTCGAGTCTGGGTCAATTTTGGCGCAAGCAGCCAAGCTGATCACACTGCAACATGCCAGCGCTATGCCCAACCGTGCGTATCGCTTGGAGCGGTATGGATCGACGTTCATAGCCCTGACTCATGTCATCAATAGCCACTGACGGTAACAAGCAACCGCAATCACTTGAAGTCACACGCTGTAGGCCATCGGTAAGACCATGTAAACCATCATGCCCAATATCTTGCCCAACATGGCATTAAAACATGGCATAAAAAAGCCCGACGCGATGGGTCGGGCAGTTTTTTAGATCAGTTCAGGCAAAACCAGCCGCTTAAAACTTCAGTTTTTTCAGGCCACGCTTGATGCCGTCTTGCAAGGCCAGTTTGATAATCAATCCTAGCACCGGCACACGACCTTTAAAGGTGATGGTGTACTCCAAACGGCTACGCGCGCCGAGGTCAAAGAATTTCATGCTGCCATAATGGTTTTTGATCGGACCACCTTTGCTGGTGATGGTGTATTCGATCAGCTCATTTTCTTTATAAGCGACGTTGGTTTCTTCGGTGGCTGGTGCGAGTGGCAGGCGGATTTCACGCACTGAACCGACCCCGTTACGCGAGGTATTGCCGTCTTTAATACGGACGACTTTGGCCGGTGCAAAGATCTGATTGAGGTTTTCGTGCTCGCTCAGCTTGGCAAACAGTACGGACACGGGTGCATTAAACTCTTGCACGATATGGATTTTTTGGGTTTTTAGCATGGGATAAAGCCTCGGGTCGATATGAATTGGGCGAATGTGATGCGAACGCAACCAGAATATGACAATGCCAGTTGTCAGCAAAACATCCTAGCACTGCACTCCGAGCCTGACAACCGTCGTGCTGTCGATTCGGGGGTGAGTATGGCAATATGGCCTGATCTGCCTACTGCTGTCCAAAGGTTTTATTGTGTCGAGTGTTCAACATCCCAATCCACAACATCCATTTTGGTCGGTGATTCGCACTGTGCCGGATTTTCCTAAAGCGGGGATTGCGTTTTTTGATCTGACGCCGTTATTACTGGAGCATGTGGCGGCAGTCACTGATGCGTTGACGCAGGCGATTCCGGCTGAGGTGTTGGCCGAGGTGGATGTGTTGATGGCGATTGAGGCGCGTGGGTTTGTGTTTGCCAGTTTGCTCGCCGGTCATCTGGGCAAAGGGCTGATGTTGGTGCGCAAAAAAGGCAAGCTGCCGCCGCCGGTGCATCAGTATGCCTGTGATCTGGAGTACGGTTCGGATTGTTTGGAGCTATCGGCGCAGACCACGCCGAAGCGGGTGCTGCTGGTGGATGATGTGTTGGCGACCGGTGGGACGTTACGTGCGGCGGGGCAGTTGTGTACGCAGGCGGGGCATACGGTGGTTGGGGCGTTGGTATTGTTGGATTTGCCGAGTTTACATGATGCGTTGCCATGGCCGTATTATCGAGTGTTGGAGGCTTAATTGATGCAAAACACCCCAAACATCCTGATCGTGATGGCGTTGCCGATGGAAAATGTCGGCAATCAGTTAGACGCGTTTGGTGAGATCATTTACACCGGTATCGGTAAGGTCAACGCGGCATTGCATCTGACCGAGCGCTTGAGCCAAGCCGTGGCAGGGCAGGCCAAGCGGCCAGATCTGGTAATTAATCTCGGTTCAGCGGGGGCGCAGCAGCGACCGACTGGCAGTATTTTGGCCTGTACACGGTTCGTGCAGCGCGATATGCAGTTGTTGGCGTTGGGTTATGCGTGGGGACAAACGCCATTTGAGGAATATGATTCGATTGAGATGCCGTTACCGTTGGGTTGGCAGGCATTGGGGCTGACCGAAGCGATATGTTATACCGGCGACCAGTTTGTGACTGAGCCACATCCGTTTTTTGAGTTGGATGTGGTGGATATGGAAGGCTATGCCTTGGCGCGGGTTTGTAAACATTTTGCCGTGCCGCTGCTCAGTTTAAAGTTTATTACCGATGGGGCGGACGGTCAGGCGGGCAATGATTGGCAGGAAGCGCTTGCAGAAGCAACGCGGGCGCTCCGGCAGGTGATGGGGCAAGCGGTGCAGTTGGGCTTGTGCTGAGTGTTGGTTTTGGGGCGCGTGGTTGTTTGCATGGTTTGAAAAGCCAAGAATTTCCCATCAAACTGTTAAGCTGCGGTCTATTGACAATCCAGCATGATTTTTGTTTAATGATTAGGGTTTTAGGTTGCCGTTCTATATATTTTATAGAGTCTAAAGCATTTTAATCATTTATTTCATATCGGAGTGGTTTATGGAGGTTGATAGCCCAAAGAAAGCGCTGTATAATGATTTTGTACAACTGGTAGATAAAGTTTCTACCTCTATTGTCAGTCAGCCAATTGCGCCTGTGTCCACACAAATGAAAAAAGCATCTGAAGTGATGCAGAACGCAGCAAACAACGTTGACCAAATTTCAGAATCTATTCGAAAAATAAATAGTAAAGTAGATTCTATCGTTGTGTATGTGGATCAAAATAATTCTAAAGTTGAAGCACTTTTTAAGCGACATGTAGAGGTCATTAATTCAAGTTTAGATGGCTTATCAACCACAGCTTCAAGAGCAGCGAAATTGAATGAGCAAAAAAATTTAGAAAACCAAATCATGCTGAAGGAAATGACAGAAAATCAAATAAAAATCATGTACCTAATGTTTGCCAATATGGCTGGCATTTTGGTTTTAATTGGAATTCTTGTATATTTGGTGAATTAATATGATATCTACTGTTTTTTTAAGTGATCAGTTAGTCAAAGATGCCTTCTCATTTTATGAAAAAATAGCGGAAAATCTTCATGATGACATTAGATCTGTTCAAAATGAAAGAAATCATTTGGCTTTTAAGGGTTTCTTAATAAAAGCAGAGCGAGATATCAAAAATATATTTGATGAGCTATGCGAAATTGAATTAAATTTCCCATCTGAGCTATTTAGGGTCGAAATTTTACATTTTTCAGAAATGATTGTAAAAATAGAAAGCTTGCGTGCAAGTATTGAGCTGCCTTGTATGCTATACGTGGTTGGCATGGGCAAGGCTGGAAAGTCCTCGCTGCTGAATGCCTTAATTGGGAAAGACGTTGCCGAGGTTGGAACATTACCAAAGACTTGGAAAACGGATTTATTTTATTCATCCCCAGATAAAATGGTAAAGATACTCTATAGAGATGGCCGAGACCAGTTATGTACCTCTGAAGATGCTAGAAAAATTATTGTAAATGAAGAGGACGAGCGAGAAAAAAGCGAAGATGTTATTGAGCAAAAATTTCGTGAAACCTCGAAGTCACTTCAAAATATTGCTGAAAAACGCGTGCTCCGCCAAGAGTTAGAGGATCGTTTTCTATATCGTTCATCTATTCGCGAGGTTCATTGGACATTACAAGATTTACAAGAAAATTCAGTGCTGGAAAAATTTTCACTAGTCGATACACCAGGCTTATCACAGATAAATGCAGGTACACATGGCAATAGTAGTATCCGAGGAGAGGATATAGGTGATTTTTATCATCAAGCTGATGGTGTTTTGTGGGTACTAGATGCAATGACATTATCGGCAAGTAAGCCTAAAGAAGTACTGGAAAATCTAGAAAATTCATTAAGTCAGACAAACTCTGGTGAAAGAAACTTTAATAATATCATTGCAGTCTTAAATCATGCCGATAAAGTTAAAAAACATGGTGGAGAAGAAGCTCTGGAAAAAATTGTAGAGATGGCAAAAGACATATTTGGAGATAAATTCGTAGATGTTATACCATTCTCTGCTAAACAAGCGATTGATGCCCAAAAAAAAGAAAATAGTGAACTACTAAATATGAGTGGTTATAATCGGCTATATGAAGCAACCAATAAATTTTTCTATTTTAATGCTGTTGATTTGAGAATATCCTCAAAAACAAAAGGATTGACTGGAGAGATTTTTACCTACCAAAAGAACTATTTTTATCCTTACCTTGATAGGTTGCAAGATCATTCGGAAAAGCTCGAAAACCGTCTGCTTAAAGCGGATAAAGATTCTCAGAATTTAAGAGAGCAGTTAGAGTCAGGGTGGCGTGTAAGCTTTGAAAAATACAAGAATAAAGTTAATGAAAATATAGGATTACATGCAGAAGCTCTCTCTGACCTACCTGAATCAGAGCATGTTGCATTTATGGAGAGAAATATATTTGAGATGAGTATGCTCAAAAAAATCACTTCGACTTACCGAATCAGTAGTGTACAGAAAATTTCTGAAATGGTTGAAAATTATAAAAAATTAGACTCGCTTACCTTCTCAAGGTACAAATATATAAAAAATAATGATATTTTTGATGGTGGTGCGGGTGGTTTCCTGAATGAGGAGCTTCCCTCTGGAGGGTCTCTAGACTTTTCTGATGAAAATTTGACAACTATGGCGATAGGAGGTGCACTTGCCGCAGCAGGTTTACTGCTTTTAGGGCCTATAGGTCTTTTAGCCGGTGCATTTATGTTGTTTGGGGCAAAGGAACGAAAGATAAAAGCAACCAAAAAAAAGCTTGGAGAGCATTTGAATAATATTGAAAAAAGTTATCAGGAAGAAATTTCCTCAAAATTTTTGCCACCTCTATTTGAAAAAGCATCTCGATTTTTGAATGAGAATGCCCAGAAAGCGTACTGCTCTTTACACCCAGGTCCTGTTCATACCGAACAAATAAAACTACTTTTTAGCAGATTAGATGCTGTTCGAGCGCGCGTTTTTTCGAAGGAAACCTTAGCAGATTTATTAATCAAGGAGATTTCACCATGAGCTTAATGCCACTATGTTTAGAGGCTGAAGGGGTTTTTCAAAAATCTCCCTTAAGATTGCATCCAGACCTTTTGGAAATGTTAGATGCCGTAGTGGAAATTGAAAATAATATTAAGCGTTTGGATAAAATAAAATCTGATTTAGAGCTTGTATTAAAAGTATTTCTAATCGGAGAGGTTAAGGCTGGTAAGTCTACACTCATCAATGCAATCATTGGACAGCAAGTTGCACCAACCAATATTTTAGAGGCCACAGCAGCGATTTGGGAGTTTGGCTTTTCTCCAGAATCATCAACAACGATCTGCTATACAGATGGGAGTAGTCAGGAGATTGAGCATAGTTTAATTATGTCATTTCTTGGGACGGATGAAAAACAATTAACTTTTGCTCAAAAAATTGAAAAAATTTCAGTTATGACTGATACTCATGATTTTAAAAATTTGTTACTTGTAGACTCACCTGGCTTATCTACTGTTACTACTCAAAATGCAGAGCTTACCAAGAAAATTATGCAGGATGTAGATCTAGCATTATGGGTGTTGAATGCAAACCATTTGGGGCAAATTGATGTGATGCAAGAGGTTGAAAGTCTATCTAAACTTGGGAAGCCCATTATTGCAGTGATTAATAAAATAGATGAAGTTGATGAGCCTCCAGAAAGATTGATACGGTATTTGCGAAGACACTCTGAAGAGTATTTTGAAGGTATATTTGCCATTTCTGCGTATGATAAAATCAATGAAACAAATGAGTATTCAAATTATTTTGATAACTTAATGGAGTATTTGACTGATCAAGTTGATCAAAAGTCAAAACAAGTAAAATTTGATAGCTCTCATTCCTCACTGATTGCATTGATGCGTAGTGAGCAAATGACTCACCAGTCCTCGTTAAGAAAAATCAAGAATCGACAGCAAGAAAGATTAGATTATAGCAGCGACTTGGATTTTGAAAAATCCAAGATAATTGGTTATGTTGACGATTTTATTGCAGACAAAGCAATTGGTCTAAGCTCAAGTCATACACTTTTTTTAAAAGCGAAAGCTGCTGTTAGTCCTGCACACAAAAATATGGCCTCTGAAGCAATCAATGTTTTATCTAAAAAAAATGAAGACTCCTCTGAGGAGATCGAATCAAGGGCTAATAGTATTTCAGTTTTAGAACAAGAAGTATTAGAGGCAATGAACCTTGAAGTTCGTGATTTTTACAAAACTAGATGTTCTGATAGCATAGAAGTACTTGGAAAAAAATCAGTTGAACGGATGCACAATTTTAATGAAAAAGAGAGAGTCTTAATTTCAAGCCAACAACTAATGTTGTTAGCTGACTCAGGTACAGTTGATGCGATTGAAACTGCAAAAACAGCTGCTGTTGTATCTGTTGCCGGAGGTGTTGCAGCAGCAGGATATACTGCTGTAGTGGGTGCCAGTGCAGCTAGTATAACTATGGGAACAGCCCTGGCTGCAGTCGCTTTACCGGTGGCACTGGTTGGTGCAGCTGGAGGTTTAGCCTATGGTGTATGGAAGTCGCGTCAAAATAACGAGAAAATTGAGCAGCAAGCTAGAGCTGTCCAAGTTCAAATGGCCGAAAGAGTTAAAAATACACTGCAGACGTCCTACCTAAGACATATAGAGCAAGATTTTAAGGTTATTCAAGCCGAAAATGAAAAATTTCTATTCCTTGGTATGAATAAATCAACAATCCGTGACTATGAGAATGAAATTGAGGATTATATCTCGAAGGTAGATATCTTGTTATCTTCGTATCCTAAGATTTCGTAGGTTCTGTCTTTTTTGATTTAAAATAATTGGCTGTTTGGCGTGTGTGTTTGGACTTTTATGCTCCCATCCAAGGCTGTTCGCAGCAAACCGCACACGATGACTGCCCCGACCGGCTGAAATTTGCTATGCTTCGGCTCTTTTTTAATATTGCCGAGAGACTTGCAATGACCGAGCAGCGAGATACCCCCGCCATCAGCGAAAACCAGTTGATTGCCGAGCGGCATGCCAAGCTGAAGGTGCTGCAAGAACAGGCCAAAGCCAACGGCACCAGCGCATTCCCGAATACCTTTCGCCGCGAGCATTATGCCGGTGACTTACAGACCCAATATGCCGAGATGAGCAAAGAGCAACTGGCTGACGCAGCGATTGTGGTCAGTGTGGCCGGTCGTCTGATGTTGAATCGCGGTTCGTTTATGGTGCTGCAAGACATGACAGGCCGGATTCAACTGTATGTCAATCGCAAAACCCTGCCTGCCGATACCCTAGAGTCGATCAAACACTTTGACCTTGGCGACATCATCGCCACGCAAGGCACGTTGGCGCGTTCCGGCAAAGGCGACCTGTACGTCGAAATGCAAACCGTTGAACTGCTGACCAAATCATTACGGCCACTGCCGGACAAGTTTCACGGCTTAAGCGATACCGAAGCCAAATATCGCAAGCGCCACCTCGACCTGATCACCAACGAAGACACCCGCCGTACCTTTATGATCCGCTCACAAGTGGTCAGCGGCATTCGGCAGTTTTTGCTGAATGAGCGCTTTATGGAAGTCGAAACCCCGATGATGCACGTCATCCCTGGTGGTGCGTCGGCGCGGCCATTTAAGACCCATCATAATGCGCTTGATATGGAGTTGTTTTTGCGGATTGCGCCAGAACTGTACTTGAAGCGTCTGGTGG
>JBAQKP010000034.1:0-24563 GCA_049301135.1 Moraxellaceae bacterium
GTACTGCACTGAGCAGATTTAACTCTGATTGCGCTTTTCCTGCTCGGTGAATTAAGTGTGCCACAACCTCCGTATCAGTTTGTGAGGTGAAGACATACCCCTCTGCCTGTAATATATTTTTAAGCTCTTGATAATTTTCGATAATACCATTATGTACTACTGCGATATTACCTGAAATATGTGGATGCGCATTTTCTTGGGTTGGCTCGCCATGGGTCGCCCAGCGGGTATGCGCAATCCCAAGTGTCCCGTATAACTGTCGATGTTGCACAGCTTTTTCCAAAACAGCAACCTTTCCGACTTGCCGCTCACGAACAATCTGATCATTTCCAAGCAGAGAGATACCAGCAGAGTCGTAACCACGATACTCTAGTCGCTTTAAGCCCTCAACCAGTATCAGTGCTAAGTTACGCTCTGCAATTCCACCGACAATCCCACACATTACAACACCTCACTTTTCTTTGGACGCTGATAGTTTGCGATATTGCGCTGAACACCACGCGCCACCGCAAGACTCTCAGACTCGACTGATTTTGTAATCACTGAACCAGCACCAACCGTTGCGCCGTCACCAATACTGACCGGGGCGACCAGCGAACTGTTTGAGCCAATAAATGCGTGCTCACCGATGATGGTTTGATGTTTTCGCGCCCCATCATAGTTACAGGTGATCGTGCCTGCGCCAATATTGCTGCCCGCACCGACCACCGCGTCACCGAGATAGGCCAGATGATTGGCTTTGCTGCCACGGCCGATGCGGCTGTTTTTGACTTCGACAAAGTTACCGATATGCGCTTCATCGGCCAGCTCTGTACCCGGCCGCAGTCGCGCAAAAGGCCCAACCGTGGCATTTGCCCCAATCGTCACATCATCCAGCACACTATACGGCTGCACCTGTGTGCCGGAGCCGACACGGGCATTTTTGAGAATACAACCTGCACCGATACTGACCCCATCGCCGAGATAACAATCGCCTTCGATAATCACATTGATGTCGATCAACACGTCTTGGCCAACGGACAGATGCCCGCGCAAATCAAAACGCTCTGGATCGAGCAAAGTCACGCCTGCCGTCAATAGCTGCTCGGCTTGATACTTTTGAAAACGCCGCTCCAAACCAGCCAATTGCCGCCGATCATTCACACCTTCGACCTCAAAATCATGAGTCGGCTGAATACTGCCAATCACGATGCCATCCGCTGCGGCCATCGCCACAATATCGGTCAGATAGTATTCGGCTTGGGCATTTTGGTTGGACAAGTTCGGCAGCCAGCGATGCAACAGCGCGTTATCGACACAATAAATGCCGGTGTTGACTTCGTTAATCTGTAATTCGTCGGCGTTGGCATCTTTTTGTTCAACGATACGAGTAATCAAGCCATCTTCACGCACGATCCGACCATAGCCCTTTGGATTACCTAGCGTTTGTGCAATCATCGCAATACCGGATTGGGCAGCAGCTTGCAGACGTTTTAAGGTATCAGGCTGCACCAACGGCACATCACCATATAAAATCAGGCTTTGGCCTTCAGGTGGTAACACCGGCAGCGTCACTTGCACCGCATGCCCTGTGCCAAGCTGCTCGGCTTGCTCAACCCAAGCAATCGACGGGTCGGCAAAACGCGCCTGCACCTGCGCGCCACCATGCCCATACACCACGATGGTTTGCTGCGCCGCCAACTGCTGCGCACACTGCAACACATGCGCCAATAGCGGGCGACTAGCCAGCGGCTGCAGCACTTTCGGCAGACGCGAGTTCATCCGTGTGCCTTTACCCGCTGCCAGAATAATAACTGATAAATCAGATTTCACGATATCCATATGTCCCATTTCAAAAATCAATAGAAGATTAACAAATCAAATGACCATAACAAATATGAATTGCGTGAAACTGTCGTTTGGTTAGACATCCGCATCTAACCCGACATACGGTTCAGGCCGGTTAAAGTATCACGCTGCATCATACACTTCCAATCCAGATCGACAACACAGCCGCCGCCATCAGACCGGCCACCAAATCATCGATCATAATCCCAACACCGCCATGCACTTTGGCATCTAACCAACTGATAGGCCAAGGCTTTAACACATCAAACAGCCGAAACAAGCCAAACGCAGCCAACACCCACAGCGCACTCGTCCAATTCCAACCGGTCAGCAGGTTATAATAAACCAGCGGCAATAGCGCAATCGACTGCCCCGCAAACTCGTCCCAAACAATCCGACCATCATCATGCACGCCCATCAGTCGGGCGGCCTTATCACAAATCACCATCCCGACCGCACTCATCAGCACAACCAATAGCACGCTTGGCCAAAAGCCCAGCCAGACCCACAGCGGGACAAGCAGTAAAATCGCTGCTGAACCCGACGTGCCTTGCGCTTTGGGCGTGAGCCCCGAACCCAATCCGACCGCCAAAAATACCCACAGCCGATCCATGCCCTGTAATGATGGAATCGGTGGTAAGGCTTGTTTTGGGTTACTTGTTTTTGCAGCGGTTGGCTTAGTCAAAGTGTTGAAATCCTGTCTGTTGCAGCACAAACGGCTGTTGATGCAGTCGTAACTGTACCTGTGTTTGTACGCTTTGTCGCGGTAACATCTGCCCAATCACCGTCACTTGCACCTGTTGCCGATCTGCCTCTGCTATCACCGCCGCTACTGATTGTTCAGGCATAGTAAAACATAATTCGTAATCATCGCCACCGGCTAAGGCATAGGTCAGCGCCAAGCACTGAGCGCCTGCACACGGCAACCGCTGCAAGATAGAGTGCAGCGGCAAGCACTCGACATTCACACAAGCATCCAAACCACTCGCCCGCGCAATATGGCCTAAATCCTGCGCCAAGCCATCCGAAATATCCAGCATCGCCGACGCATAACCGCGTAGCGCTTGGCCAAATGCCACACGCGGCAGCGGCCGATCCAGCCGATGTTGCAGCGGGCTGTGCGGATGCCGTAACGCATAAGCCGCATCGCCAAGCGTCCCCGTCACCATGATCAGATCACCAGCTTGCGCACCGCCACGCGTGATCGCTTGCCCGATCGGCAGCCAACCCAACACCGTGATGCTAATACTCAGCACTGTACTGCGCGTGGTATCGCCACCGATCAACTGTACGCCGTACTGATCGCAAATCGCAAATAACCCACGACTAAATTCACGCAAAAAATCCTCATCGGCACTCGGTAGGCTGAGTGCCAACAAAATACTGTGCGGTGTTGCGCCCATCGCGGCCAGATCAGATAGATTGACCGCGACCGCCTTCCAACCAATCGAATACGCATCGGTATTCAGTGGAAAATGCCGACCCGCCACCAGTGTATCGGTACTGATCGCCAACTGCTGACCGTGTGGCGGTGTGATCAACGCACAATCATCGCCAATCCCTAAAGCCACCGCAGCGTCTGCCTGTGCTGTTGTGCGTAAAGCAGCAGCCTCGGCAAAAAACCGTTGAATCAGACCAAATTCGTTCATCGCCGCCCTTGCGCCGTATACGGCTCACCCAACAGACAAAACCCCCTACTATCCAATAGCAGGGGGTTTGTTCTAAGCAGGACAGCGCACAGTTACTCTGCGTCTGTACCCGCATCATCTCGCTCATCATCGGCATCATCAGGCACGACCAAGCCTTGCTCGACCGCCCGCAGCGATTTTGACAAGCGATCCAGCACGCCATTGATATACTTATGACTATCCGTTGCGCCGAAATGCTTGGCCAACTCAATCGCCTCATCAATCACCACTTTGTACGGGATTTCGAGACGATCACGCAGCTCAAACGCACCAATCCGCAAAATCGCCTGCTCCACGCCATTCAGCGCAGCAAACTCACGATCCAGCAGGGGAATGAGCAACGTATCAATCGCCTCGGCATCTTGCACGATACCGGCCAGCAAGCTGTGGTAGTAGCGCAGATCGACCTTGTGCATGGCATTGTCGGCACGGGTACGCGCCTCAATCTCATGTGCATGGTTTTGCGTCATCTGCCACTCGTACAGCCCTTGCAGCGCAAACCGACGCGCCTTACGCTGCATTGCTTGCTGTGCATGAATCGCGTTTTTGGCGGCATTAAACTGAGGTTTTGGCTGGCTCATTAGACTGCCTTCAGCAGGTTGACCATTTCAATCGCAGTGATCGCCGCATCCGCACCTTTGTTACCGGCTTTGGTACCGGAGCGCTCAATCGACTGCTCAATGCTGTCGGTGGTTAACACGCCAAAAATCACTGGCAGACCGCTGTCTAAGCTGACCACACCCAAGCCTTTGGCACACTCACCAGCCACAAAATCAAAATGCGGTGTACCGCCACGAATCACCGCACCAAGCGCAATAATCGCATCGTATTTGCCAGATTTAGCCGCTTTTTGTGCGACCAACGGCAGCTCCCATGCACCGGGCGCACGAATAATCGTGATTTGGCTGTCTTCCACACCATGACGCTTGAGCGTGTCTAATGCGCCGTCAAGCAAAGCTTCAACCACAAAACTATTAAAGCGACCGACCAAAATTGCATAACGGCCTTCATTGCCTTGGTGCAGTTGGCCTTCGATGGTTTGAATCGACATGTTGCAATCTCCGGTCATCGTCAGGATGAGCTGTATTAAGGGTTTAAAAACGTTAGATCGGCCAGTATTTTACACAGGACTGAGATATTCAACCACTTCTAAGTCAAAACCGGACAGCGCATTAAAGCGCAGCGGTGAACTGAGTAGGCGCATTTGTCGTACACCCAGCTCGCGCAAGATCTGCGCACCCGTGCCGATGCTGCGATACTGTTGTGCGCCGAGATTGGCCGCTGGTTTGGTGGAGTTAAATTGATCCAGCGCATCGCCAAGATTCAGCGGCTCCGACTGACCGACCCAGACCAACACACCGCGCTCACTTTGGCTTAATGTTTCCAAGACCGATTGAATATTCCATGTCGGCTTGCCCTGATAACGCGCGCCAAACAGATCACGCATCGGGTTAAAGCCGTGTACGCGCACCGTAGTCACGCCGTCGCGTGGATTGCCTTTGACCAAGGCAAAATGCGTATCTGGCGTGCCATGTTCGCTGTAGCGATACAGTTGAAATTCACCGTGCGCGGTTTGTAGGGTTTGTTGCTCAACCAGTTCGATGGTTTTTTCGTTCAGCATGCGGTAGTGAATCAGATCGGCAATCGTACCGATTTTCAGGCCGTGTTTTTGCGCAAACACTTCCAGATCAGGCCGCCGCGCCATCGTGCCGTCATCGTTCATGATTTCGACGATCACCGCCGCAGGCTCAAGTCCTGCCAAGCGCGACAAATCACAACCGGCTTCGGTGTGACCGGCGCGATGCAACACGCCGCCAGACTGCGCCATCAACGGGAAAATATGCCCTGGTTGCACAATATCGGCAGGCTTGGCCATCGGTGCGACCGCAGCCAATACGGTACGCGCCCGATCCGCCGCCGAAATACCGGTCGAAACGCCTTCGGTGGCCTCAATCGACAGGGTAAAATTGGTGCCGTGTGACGCGCCATTACGCTGCACCATCAAGGGCAGATCAAGCTGCTGACAACGCTCACGAGTCAGGGTCAAGCACACCAAGCCGCGTGCGTGGGTGATCATAAAATTGATGTCTTCGGGGCGCACGTGGGTGGCCGCCATCACCAAATCACCTTCGTTTTCGCGATCTTCATCATCCATCAAGATGACCATCCGACCTGCACGAATATCGGCAATCAGTTCTTCAACGCTATTGAGTTGCATGATTTCACCTTGACCCGATCCATTAAGATGGATGGCGTGTGTTTAACGTGGTCGCTATTCTACCGATTTTTTAGCGATTCGGGTAAACAGCACCGTATCAAAAACCGGATGATGCGCGTTGCTCGGTAAAATCACCACACTGCGCTGATGCAACAACTGCCCAAATGCCAGATCAACTGCTATAATCCAGCCATCATTGGGGAGTAGCTACCGTTTTGCGTCAAACGCGCAGAACTGGCGTTGATCAACATCCTTACCGCACCTCGGTATGGTCAGCGCAATCAGCCGCCGTTACAGCATCTGATCAGCAAGACCTTTGATCTATGACTCTGGCACAGTGGGCTGGCGGAGCGTGGATCATTGGTTGTACCAGCCCCGAGTCATCTGTGATGGACGCTTTTTTAATCTCTACCGGCCTTGTGGCACTGGCCGAAATGGGCGATAAGACCCAACTGCTTGCCTTGTTACTCGCTGCTCGTTTTCGTAAACCCGTCCCGATTCTGTTGGCGATTTTTGTCGCCACCCTGCTGAATCACGCGCTCGCTGCCGCACTCGGTCAGTGGGTCAGCAATATGATCAGTGCAGATATTTTACGCTGGTTGCTCGGCGTGTCTTTTTTGACGATGGCCGGTTGGATGTTGATTCCAGATCAACTCGGCGACGAATCAAGCAGCATCCAAAAGTGGCAAAAACTTGGCGTATTTGGCGCGACCTTTGTGCTGTTTTTTATTGCCGAAATCGGCGACAAAACCCAAATCGCCACGGTTGCGCTGGCCGCACGCTTTGACGCGATTGTGCCGGTTTTGATGGGCACGACCATCGGCATGATGATTGCCAATGCACCTGCGGTGTTTATCGGTGACAAAATGGCCGGTCGCCTGCCATTAAAACTGATTCATGGCGTGGCGGCGGGGATTTTTGTGCTGCTGGGCTTGGCCGTCTTGCTATCGCCGTGGCTAGCAGCATAAAGCTTTATGCTTATACAGCACCAACCTCAACCGTTAAGACTGCACGCCTTTTAAAATTCGGTCACGCACCTGCCCGATCCGTAGTGCCTGCTCTGCGCTCAAGCCATCGACATGCATGGCTTCGCGCATCAGGCTGTTCAGTGGATGCTCCAACGAACTGAGTGGCGTACGGCGTAGCAACACGCTCATCAATTGCTCAGTGGCATGCACAATCACCCCGCTACTGCGCACATAAGGCATCAGTTTTTCGACGGTTTGTAGACTGGTCTGTGCAGGCTGGCTCACGGTGACGAGGGCGCGGCTATGCAAGGCAAAATGTTTTTGTTCACGATGGCGACGGTACACCACCGCCGATAACAGGTTAAATAGGCTGGCCAACTCAATCGCATACTCAGCTAGCATCGCCACAGGTGCGCCACTCAGCCCAATATACGCTCCTTGCGCGCTGAATTTACGCAAGACTTTACAGGTCGGTGTGCTGCTGTTTTGCGCCAGTGCAAGGCTACGCATTGCTTGTTCTAGCAAGGTCTGGCACAACACAAAATACGGCTCAGCAAGGCTTGGACTAAGGGTATCCAAGAGCTGTCTCGGATCATCAAATCCGATGGTCAGCATCACCGGCATCTCGGCTGTATTGAGATCAGACTTGCTGCTGTCAGACTCACTGCTCGGTTCAGACAACAGTGCTGGCGCGGCGGCAAGCGGATGATTCGGTGCTGGTGGGATCAATGACGCTGTAGGCTGGGCAGATGACTGCACTGCAACCCGTGATCGTGGCGCACGCGCAATCACCCGATACAGCAGCCACAACAACGCATGTAGCAACCCCGACAATAATAATGGCAACCACTGGTAATGAATGATTTCACCGCGGGTCGGCTCAATCAAGGTCAGCTCTACCTGCCCGACCGTGCGCTGGTCTAACATGACCGCCTGTTTAAACAACTGTCCCCCGCGCGTCGGCGCTGCACCACCACTGGCCAGCACCTGACCCGTCGCGGTTAAAATCCGCACCGAGGCCACGTCGGCACGCTCGGTATAACGCCGCGTCAGCAGTGCCAGTCCGACGGTATCGGCAGCCACTACAGCAGATAGGCTGTCAGTCACCAGTTGGCCGGTCATCAGCTCGCCCTGCGCCGCACGGGTCACGGCAAGTTGATGCTCAGTGCCCTGAATCATCAGCACCGCGTGAATGGCAAAACTAGTAGCGAGTAAAGCGGCATAAATGCCTTGTCGAGGAGCGTTCAAGCGGACTTCCAGCACAAAGAATGGCGAATAGATTATGATGCACAATCTTGTCACTCAAGCTTGAGCGATGCAATGCGCGAAATCATTTTAATGTCGTTTTTAGGGCCTGATCAGCCCAATCAGTTCACTCGATTGATGGCGGTACTGGCTCATCGCGGCCTAGACGTGCTGGATGTCGGCCAAGGCGTGATTCACGACCAGCTCACACTGGGTATCGTCACTGCCAGCCTAGACCCGACCGCAACCGCCTTGGCGATGCGCGATATGCTGCTGATCGCGCAAGAACTCGGCCTTACGGTGCGCTTTAAGCCGATCAGTGAAGAACACTACCAAAAGTGGGTCAACGATGGTGGCCAAACTCGGCACATCGTCACCGTGTTGGCACGCGCACTCACCCCCAAGCAACTGTCGGCCGTCGCTGCGGTGATTTCGCGCTATGGTTTTAATATCGAAACCATGACACGGCTGTCTGGCCGGCTGTCGGTCAATCAGCTGGATACCGCACAGAATCAAGGCAAAGCCTGCGTGGAATTTGGTGTACGCGGCAAGCTGCTCGACGCGCAGTCGCTTAAGGCCGACTGTCTGCGTTTGTCGCACGAATTGTCGATTGATATTGCGGTACAAGAAGACAATGTGTATCGGCGCAACCGTCGCTTGGTCTGTTTTGATATGGACTCGACCTTGATCGAACAAGAAGTGATCGACGAACTGGCAATTGAAGCCGGTGTCGGCGCACAAGTTGCCGAGATTACCGAACGCGCCATGCTCGGTGAACTGGATTTTAAACAAAGCTTTGCCGCGCGGGTGGCCTTGCTGGAAGGACTATCCGAAAACGTCTTGGCCGGTATCGCCGCACGGCTCACCATTACCGAAGGTGCAGCGCAACTGATTTCGACCTTAAAGGCACTCGGCTACCGTACCGCGATTTTATCCGGTGGTTTTACCTACTTTGCCGAATATCTACAACGTGAATTGGGTATTGACGAAGTCCACGCCAACACCCTACATATTCAAGACGGCAAAGTGACGGGGCAAGTGGTCGGGCAAGTGGTTGATGGCGCACGCAAAGCTGAATTGCTGCGTCAACTGGCCGCGCGTGATGGTATTAGCCTTGAGCAAGTCATCGCAGTCGGTGACGGGGCAAACGACCTGCCGATGTTGTCGATTGCGGGTTTAGGGGTGGCCTATCGGGCGAAGCCTCTAGTACGACAAAGCGCCAATCAAGCGATTTCAAGTGTTGGATTGGACGGGATTTTATATCTGCTTGGGGTGCGTGATTATGATTTGCCACAGGCCAATCCCACCGCCGCAACAGCTTGATACAATCGTAATGACTAACGGTTGAATCGTGGGGATCAATGGCAGTCTTCCCAAGGAGGGGTTGCTTGTGCTGTGGCATAAATACGGCATAATCGAAGCATGACATCGACAGCAAAACGACGGCTGATGTCGCGCTACATTAGGGATGATGTGGAGCTTGGCCGGATATCCCGCTACACTCAAACGTAGACGGCGCGTGCTGTTTTTATAAGGAGATGGTTCCATGCTTGGTTTATCATTAAGTCTAAGTCTACTCGAGTGGTTGGCAGTATTTGCATTAGGCGTCGGGGTTACGGTGTTGTTGTTTTCACCTTACCGTCGCTGGCTGGGCTTTATGTTGGCCGGTATGGGCTATTTTACTGCACTAGAAGGTGTGCGTATCCTGAGCCAGCAGTTTTGGTCGGTCAGTACAATTGAAGGCTATTTGATCGGCGTGGTGTGTTCTCTGGTCGCGTTAACCACATGGCTTGCACTGACCGAAGAGCAACGCTCCAGTCAACGCCAAGCACAAAAACTCGCGCGCCAAATCGAACATCGTCCGATTGAATGCCGCGAACTCTAAAGCATCCCTAGCAAAGCCACATCGTGGGCAGCAGGTGCTGCCCGATGATCGCGACACGACAAGCACCAGATGACAAGCACGCCTAGCCGGTGTTACATTCAGCGCCTCGACTGATCTTAACAACTGCCTCGGTGTGTAATGATTAAAATTCCTGTAGTGAAAGTCCCTGTCATCAATCTGACCACGGATCCGTTTGATCTATTGCTGGCCGGTTTGGGTGTGCGTATGCAACAACTGGCCTACACCAATCCAGCATTTCAAGGCTTGATTGACGGTCGGTCATTTACCCTACAAATCGAGTCACAAGACGGCATCGCTCGCCACTACCGCATCAAAGACGGTAAGGTCTGCCATCGCGGTGGCAAAGCCAAACAGCCTGATTTTACCCTACGCTTTAAAGACAGCAATACGGGCGTCAGCACCTTGAGCAAAGGCGATCCCACCGCGTTTATGCTGGGTATGCAAGCGGGCACCATCCAAATGGAAGGTGATTTTTCATTGCTGATGTGGTTTAACCAAGCCGCCAAGCTGATCGCCCCCAAAATCCCCAAGCCAGTCCTGCAAAAAATTAAGCAAGCGCAACGCTTTGTGGCCGAAAAACGCGCCGCGTTTAAGCAATCTTGATATTGATTTGGCCTAATCATTGCTTACACACTCAAGTCAGTGCCACAACCATCGGCACTGACCTGAGTCTGGCAGTCTGCCGGTGTATGGATCGCGTGGTAAAAAAGGGTATGTGCTGATGATGCGTAATGACTGGAGTCGTGGTGAAATCGCCGCGCTATTTGACCTGCCGTTCAATGACTTGATGTTTGCCGCGCAGACCGTGCATCGGCAACACTTTGATCCCAACACGGTACAAGTCAGCACCCTGCTCTCGATTAAAACCGGCAACTGCCCCGAAGATTGCAACTATTGCTCACAGTCCGGTCATCACGACACGGCACTGCAAGCCGAAAAAAAAATCGCCGTCGATAAGGTGCTTGCCGCTGCCGCTGAAGCCAAAGCCAACGGCTCATCACGCTTTTGTATGGGGGCTGCATGGCGCAACCCGCACGAACGCGACATGCCGTATGTACTTGAATTGGTGCAAGGCGTCAAAGCCATGGGGCTTGAGACCTGCATGACGCTCGGCATGCTGACCGCCAGCCAAGCCGAACGCTTGGGTGACGCTGGACTGGATTATTACAACCACAATCTCGACACCTCGCGCGAACACTACCCAAACGTCATCACCACCCGCACCTATGACGACCGACTGCATACGCTCGAACATGTCCGCGCATCCGGCATGAAAGTCTGTAGCGGCGGCATTTTGGGACTCGGTGAACAACGGGCTGATCGGGTTGGCTTACTGCATGAACTGGCAACCTTACCAATTCACCCAGAATCTGTGCCAATCAACATGCTCGTCCCTGTCGCGGGGACACCATTGGCCGATGCCCCGCAAATCTCGGTACTGGAGTGGGTGCGTACCATTGCGGTGGCACGCATGATTATGCCCAAAAGCTATATTCGCCTGTCTGCGGGTCGTGAATCGCTCAGTGACAGCGATCAGGCAATGGCATTTATGGCCGGTGCCAACTCGATCTTTTATGGTGAAAAACTACTGACTACCCCAAATGCCGATACTGGTCGGGACAATCAGTTGTTTGAAACGCTGGGGCTTAAACGTGAAGCGCCCAAGGCTTCAGTCAAAATGACCGCCGTGGATGCGATGGCGGGCTAACCGCGCATGACCCTACAAGCCTTCCAACTGCCGCAACAACTGGCCGATCTCAAAGCCCAACACTTAAACCGCCACACGCGGGCGGTTGAACGTGGCGTCACCCCATACGTCTGGCGTGACGGTAAGCAGTACCTGAATTTCTCCAGCAACGACTATCTAGGGCTGGCCGAACACCCCGCGCTCACCGAAGCCGTTCATCATCACCTTCAACAACATGGGATTGGTGCGGGCGCTGCGCATTTGGTCACCGGCCATACCAGCCTGCATGATCAGCTTGAACAACGCTTGGCCAGCACGAGCGGCTACCCGCGTGCGCTATTATTTTCAACCGGATATATGGCCAACTTGGGCGTGATGGACGCGCTACTTTCCGCCAAAGACGTGGTATATCAAGACCGCCTCAACCATGCGTCGTTGCTGGATGGTGGGCGTTTATCTGGTGCAAAAATGCGTCGTTATGCGCATCTTGATCTGGTGATGTTAGAACACTGGCTTGCCACTGACGACGCACCCCGCAAGCTGATCGCCACCGATCAAGTGTTTAGCATGGATGGTACAGAAGCACCGCTCGTTGAACTGATTGACTTGGCCGAACGCTACCAAGCCGCCTTAGTGATTGATGATGCACATGGTTTTGGCCTACGGGCGCACGCTCTACCGCCAGTCGATGTGTATATGGCGACGCTGGGCAAAGCGATTGGCACGTTTGGGGCATTTGTCGCAGGGTCAGATGATTTAATTGCCTATTTGACCAGTCGGGCGCGTACGTTTTGTTTTACCACCGCAACGCCTCCGCTACTGGCAGCGGCGACGCTTGCGGCCTTAGATGTGATTGAGCGCGAACCAGAACGCCAACAACAGCTACAGGCGAATATTGTGCAGTTGCGCGAGGGCTTACAGGCGCAAGGATGGCAGTTGGTTGATAGCCACACTGCGATTCAGCCGATTATCGTGGGCGATGCGGCGCAGACCTTGGCGCTGTCGCAACGTTTGGCCGATCAGGGGATTTTGGCGGTGGCAATTCGTCCACCGACTGTTCCACAGGGTACGTCACGCTTACGGGTGACGCTGAGCGCGGCGCATAGCGCCGAACATGTGGGGCGCTTGGTTGATGTGATGGCGGGGCTGTTTGACAAACATCAAATTATCCTGTAAATCCCTTTACATGCAACACCGCACACCATGCTTTTTCAAAGCTTTCATCGCAACACACATTTAAGCTTTGACCATCCTATGAGGTAAGCCTTGAAATTCCAAGATTATATAGACTTTCTACCTTCTAATATCAGCCCCGTTAAACTGTTGATACTTAACAAACTGTGACACACTGATACACACAACTTCCCAAAGCCTTGGGTATCTTCGGCTGACTTGTTAGATCTGACTGGTCAAAAATATTTTGACAGGAGAGCACGTGAACTCAGGGATCAAACTGGATGCGACCTTGAAACTAAACATGTAGCCGACCTTGGTGGGCATGCTTGGCGGATTAAATCACCTAATCTGGCAACGCCCCAAGACAGAGAGTACTTGTCGCAATCACAAAAGAAAAATCTCTTTTCAACGTTTAATAACGCTTGTGCGATCTGTGGAAAAGTTGCAGATGCTGGAGTACGTGGTTTGCAAGCAGATCATAGAGTGCCTATATCAAGAGGTGGCACAAATGACATTAGCAACTGGCAAGCCGTCTGTAACCATTGCAACGTCGGAAAAAGAAGAGCATGTGAAGGCTGTACTATAGACTGCTTGACATGCTCTTGGGCTTATCCAGATAAAGTAGGCATAAGCATTATAATCTCTATGAAAGAACATATACTCAAAAATGTGACTGAGCTCTCTCAAAGGAAAAATCAAACTATTTCAGAAACTCTAGAAGAAGCAGCATTGCTTTACATTAAACAAGACCACTCGCTATGATGTTTCAGTCAACGCTTGCCTAATTTTTTCTCCGATAGCCTTGGACACAGGTGGGGGGAAGGCATTTCCAACCTGCCGATAAGCTGCTGTTTTTTTTCCAAAAAAAATCCAAAAATCTGGAAACCCCTGTATTCTAGCAGCCATCCTGACAGTGAGTAGAGGCATATTTTCATAACCAACCTTTTCTCCAATAAAATCGCTACTAGGTGGCAAATCAGCCACTCTATGACCATTGACAGACAACTCTCGCCAAGCAGCCTTAGCTCTTGTAGGTCCGAGGTCTGGTCCGCCGTGTTTTTTGGATCCTCCTACAAGGGTTGGCGCAATTTTGTTTGCTTTTTTGGCCCACTCTTTTGCTCCGCTCCATCCTAGCTCCTCCATTAGATCAACCAACGACTCTCCAACAGTCGGTGGGGAAGTTTTCTCATCAGGCCAGCAAAATTTATCTACATACCTTTGCTTTAGAGCCACCAAGATAACTCTCGGCCTGAGCTGTGGCACACCATAGTCGGAGCAACTAATAAGCCTCCAAAACGTTGTATAACCTAGCTCAGAGAGCTCAAGATCTATTGCATCTCTATAGCTCTTGAACTTCGGCTCAAGTAGTCCTGCAACATTTTCAAGCATCACCGCTTTTGGGTCTATTTTTCGCACAATCCTTAGTGCTGCTGGAAAAAGATCTCTTTCATCATCTTTGCCGAGTTGCTTACCCGCTTTTGAGAAAGGAGGACAGGGAACACCACCAGCTATAAGATCAACTCCAGCGTACTCTTCAAGATTGCTGTGAGAAAATTCTATTAAACATTTTTCCAAAATGGTACGCCAACCCAGACTGTGTGTCAGATTGTTCATTTCTAAGGTTTTGCAAGCAGCATGTTCAATATCAATAAGTAATTTGTGCTGAAAACCAGCTAGATGCAGACCCAAAGCTTGACCACCAGCCCCAGCGCATAGCTCAATAGATGTTAGCTTATTGCTCATATTGCCGACTCCTTGAAACAAGTACTAATACAGCGTATAGTAAATAATGTATTTACCAATGTAAATGGATTATTTACTTTTATGAAGATTTATACGCCGGAAGAGATTCTTGAGCAAGTCAAAATCATTACTGGGGATCGCTTTGATAGCGATTTAGCCTCTAGGCTTGGCGTTAGTAAGCAGTCTTTACCTCAATATAAACATAAAAGTGTGGTAGACCTGCAACAGAGAATCATATGCTTGCTATTAAAAGAGATTGAATCAAAAGCAGAGTGACGTAATTTTTTACGAGATGGCAACTTTACTGTTTTTAATCAATAGACTAATCTTTATCTACTTGTGTAGCTTCACACCGAGTCACCCACATGCCCCAGATCCACCTCGCAGGCCACGGCCTGCCATCCTGCGCTGCCAGCATCGACCATCCTCGCACTGAACGCTTAGTGAATGGCAACCCACAGCGCACCACCCACAGCCTATACGAACACCCCAACATGAGTTGCGGCATTTGGTATTGCGAGGTCGGTGCATGGCGAATTGAGTTTGCCGCCAATAAACAAGAATTTTTTCAAGTGATTCAAGGCACTGTCCGCCTACATGATGCAGACGGACAGACGGTAGAAATCCGCGCGGGTGATGCAGGGATTATTCCACCGAGTTTTGTTGGTGTCTTTGAAGTGGTCGAAGCGGTGCAAAAATACTATGTGATTGTGGAAACGACCGAATCACCGGTAATCTGATCAACATGGAAGATGGAAGATTCACTTTAATCACAACTCACGCTATGTTGTACCGACTGCAAAACAACCAACTCAAGGCTGACAAGTAATGAAAAAGTTGTATGCTGTACTGCTGATTTTGGCCAGCATCGCTGTGACGGGTTGTAGCTTACTCGGCGCTACAATCGATGGCGCACTCAACAAAAATGAATCTGATCCTGACTACCAAACCGAGTTTGCGACTGAAGGATTGGCGGCTGATATTGAGTTTGTGCAACAACTACTTAGACCCGAAGCAACAGCCCGCGAAACCACTGCTTCAGAACAGTGTAAAACCGCCAACGACGTCTATGTTTGCTCACAAGCCCAAGCGACTTGCTGGTGTCAAAGCAAAACACCCAATAACGCTGATACTACGCCCAAATAACCAGCACCGCCCCAACCACTACCAGCAACAAGCCCAAATGGTCAGTCCGCTGAAGTTTTTCCTTAAAAAACCATACCGAAATCATCAAGGTAAACAACACTTCAACCTGACCAAGTGTTTTGACAATCGCCACCGACTCCAAGCTCATCGCGGTAAACCAACCCAGCGAACCCAAAAAACTCGCCACACTGACCGCCGCCGTTAAGCCTTTGCGTTGCCACAGCGCCCGCAAGGTTGCCCGACGGGTCAGCCCCAACCACAGCAACATGATGGCCGTCTGCAAACCAATCACACACAACAACACCCAGCCCGCCCGCAGCAAAAACGGCAGCGCCGTCAACTCCAAACTGGCTTCTCGCACCAAGAGCGACGTGATCGCAAACGCCAAACCACTGCCCAGCCCCGTCCATAAAATCGGCCATGACAGCGAGCGAATATCCTTTGCACCACTGAGCAAAAACACCGCAATCCCACCGATGAGCACACCGAGCCAACCCAACAGACTGAGCTGATCCGACAGCAACGCTGTACCGATCAACGCCGCCAACACCGCTTCACTTTTGGCTAGTCCAACGCCGATGGCGTAGTTTTTTTGTTGAAAAAGCCTGACCATCAACACCGTCGCCAAAATCTGACTCAGCGATGCAATCACGATATACAGCCAAAATCGTCCGGTAAATTCGACCGCGGCGACCGTCTCACCCTGACTGCTGCTGTGCTGATATAGCCAAAACAGATACAACGCCGCCAACGGACTAGCACAGATAAACCGCGCCAAGGTCACGCCATAGGCATCCACTGAGGTACTGAGTTGTTTTTGAAAGGCATTGCGCCATGACTGCATAAACGCAGCCAACAGAGTGAACGGAATCCAGAGCATTACACGTCCAACATAAACGTGACGGGGCCATCATTGACCAGACTGACTTGCATATCCGCCCCGAAGATGCCCGTCTGTACAATCGGATGGCGTGCTTGGGCTTTTTGAACCAATAATTCAAACAGTGCTTTCGCCTCAGCGGGCGGCATCGCAGGCGCAAAATCTGGCCGTAAGCCCTTATGGGTCAGTGCCATCAGGGTAAACTGTGACACCAACAGCAAGCCGCCGCCGGTTTGGGTCAGGCTCAGGTTCATTTTGCCCGCTTCATCGCTAAACACCCGATAAGCCAGCAATTTATCCAGTAGTTTATCCGCCGTCGCTTCGGTATCGCCTTTGCCAACACCGACCAACACCAATAAGCCCGCGTCGATCTGGCCGACAGTGTGCTGGTTGACTACCACGTGGGCGGATTGAACCCGTTGAATTAAAGCGCGCATCTGTTTACTCTCAACAAGACATGAATTTTTCAGTCACGTTGCGCACTATACGCCCCCTTCCTGTGGGTTTTCAAAACGAGCGCTTTAAGGAGATCAAATGAACAAACAATTCGTACAGTTTATCAGTGCAACGATGCTCAGTCTTGGACTGTCGATGACAACCTATGCCCAGACTGCGCCATCAGACCAACAAATTAAAGCACTCATTCAAGCAATGGGCATGCATGAGGGCATAGAAAATCAGATCAAAGCATTTGAGCAAAATATTGAAGCAAGTGCTGCAATCATCAATAAACAAGTCGCAGAAAGCTTCTATGCGGACTTGCCACCTGAAGCGCAAGTGATTTTGGATGAAGAGGCACTTTGGCTAATGAAGCAAATGCCCGTTAGCACGGACTTTCTGATCAAAGCCTACACTGAACTTTTACAGTCTCAAAACTTAAGTATGGCTGAGATTGATGAGCTACTAAATATTTACCAACGTCCAGTAATGCAAAAATTCGTACAGACTCATAATCACATCATGGGTGCTTGGGCAACCCGTATCATGCAAGAAGTAGACAGCAACATGAGTAAAATGTTGGCAGAGTATGCAAAGCGCATAAAAATGCGTATTGGCGCTTTAGCAGAGAGTAAGCAACCAGCCCCCTAGCCCCACCTCACCTGATCTTGTACAGTTGCGGCATGACTGACTGTGCCGTGACTACATGATGGCAACTTTTCCCCTGCTGATTGCCCCGCTTGACCTACTGCCGCACCTCGACCAACCGAATCTGCGCATCATCGACCTCAGCCGAGAGTCAGTGTTTCAGCAAGTGCATCTACGCGCTGCAGTCTGGCTGAATGGCCGTCGCCTGATGCGTGGCGTTGAACCGGTCGCGGCAGGACTGCCTGATCTGGATGTGTTGACCGCACTGATGGTCGAGCTTGGCATCACCCCACAACATCATGTGATTGCCTATGACGACGAAGGCGGTGGCTGGGCAAGTCGCTTGATTTGGACACTGCATCGGCTGGGACATGACAAGGTATCATTACTGGATGGCGGCATTCATGCGTGGCTGGCCGATGGTTTGCCGACCGAAGAAGGCGCGAGCAGCGCAATCGATTGCCCGCCCAGCACATGGCAACTCGACCCACAACCCGAAGTCAACGCCGAACAACTGATGGCTCGCATGGCACAACACCATGACCCGATTTGGGACTGCCGTAGCCTTGAAGAATATACCGGCGAGCGACTGGCCGCCCGACGTGGCGGACACCTGCCGAATGCTAAACATTACGAATGGACGCGCGCGATGGATCGTAGCAACGCGCTACGCCTGCGCCCACTGGATCAAATTCGGCAAGACCTGATCGAATGCGGTATCCTAAGCGACACATCGCACACCACTCCCAACCCGATTGTCACCTATTGCCAAAGCCATCATCGCTCGAGTTTCGCCTATGTGGTCGGCAAAATTTTAGACCTTCCGATCCAAGCCTATGCAGGCGGCTGGAGCGATTGGGGCAATCGCAGCGACACCCCGATCCACACCGGAGAACCCACTTGAGCATCCTCAATCATCGTCTAATCAAACACCTCAAAACCACTGGTTTTATTCGCGCCCAGCATTTGCTACCGCAACAACAACTCAGCCGCGTGGTTGGCCAGCTTGCCGCCAGCGAAAACCCGCTGGTTAAGCAAGTGTTTATTCGTGGCTTTGCCAAGCAATATCAGATCGATATGAGTCTGGCACAAGATGAAAACCTTAACGCCTACCCTAGCTTTAATGCGTTTTTTACCCGTCCGATTAAGTCAAGTGTGCGCCCGATTGATGCTGAGCCGATGAACATCGTGTCGCCTGCCGATGGTGCAGTATCACAAATTGGTCAAATCAATGGCGACGCGGTATTTCAGGCCAAAGGTCAGCACTTTTCGGCGGTCGAGTTGGTCGGTGATCGGGTGTTGGCACAGCCGTTTTTAGGCGGTCAATTTGCCACGATTTATCTGTCGCCGCGTGATTATCATCGGGTGCATATGCCGTTTTCCGGTCGTCTGACCGAAACCCTGTATATCCCTGGCGAACTGTTTTCGGTAAATGGGACGACCGCAGCGCACGTCGATGGCTTGTTTGCCCGCAATGAGCGCATGGTGTGTTTGTTTGACATCGATGTGAATGGCAAAACCGAACGCATGGCGGTGGTGTTGGTTGGCGCGATGATCGTGGCAGGCATCGAAACGGTTGCCACTGGCAAAATCACCCCATCCGGCCAAGTCGAACGCCGCAGCCATGATCTGTACCTAGAAAAAGGTGCTGAGCTTGGGCGTTTTTATCTCGGTTCCACTGCGATCATCTTGCTACCGCCAGAACTGTCGGCATGGGTCAGCAGCCTAGGCGAAGCAAATCCGGTCAAAATGGGACAGAAAATTGGCGTGTTTAAATAACACGCGTTTAACCTCGCTGCTGGAGCAAACCGAATCCAGCAGCGATGACAGATAAAACAATTTACAATCAAATTTTGTTTTTTTGCCAATACTGCATCCAATCACCATTTAGGAAAAAATCATGGCTGGCACAAGCTTACTGGCGCTGATCGATGATATCGCAACGATTTTGGATGACGTGTCTGTCATGACCAAAGTCGCCGCCAAAAAAACCGCAGGCGTACTCGGCGATGATCTCGCGTTAAATGCCCAACAAGTGGCTGGTGTACAGGCGGATCGCGAAATTCCTGTGGTGCTCGCAGTCGCCAAAGGTTCAGCGATTAATAAACTGATTCTCGTGCCATCGGCCTTGTTGATTAGCTTTTTTTTACCGTGGCTGATCACGCCGCTGCTGATGCTCGGCGGGCTGTTTTTGTGCTTTGAAGGCGCAGAAAAACTGGTACATAAGTACCTACACGCCGATGAAGCCGACGATCACGCAGCACGGGTCGAGGCGCTGGCTGATGCCAATGTCGATATGGTGGCGTTTGAAAAAGACAAAATCAAAGGCGCCGTGCGTACCGATTTTATTCTATCGGCAGAAATCATCGTGATTGCGCTCGGTTCGGCAGCCGGTGCAACCCTACTGAATCAAACCCTGGTGCTGGTGATTATCTCGGTGGCGATGACGGTCGGTGTGTATGGTCTGGTCGCGGGGATTGTCAAAATCGACGATCTTGGTCTGCACCTGCTGCAAAAAACCAGTAATGCCGCCAAAACCACTGGTCGCCTACTGCTGGCGGCTGCACCGAAGCTGATGAAGTTTTTATCAGTGGCGGGCACGATTGCGATGTTTTTGGTCGGTGGTGGGATTTTGGTGCATGGTGTGCCTGCGCTGCATCATGGCGTGGAAGATCTGTCGCATTTGACCGGTATGTTTTCGAGTCTAACTGGCGCGCTGCTCAATGGTTTGGTGGGTCTACTCGCCGGTGGTTTGGTGGTGGCGATTTTGATGCTATTTCAAAAATTGCGTGGCACAGCGGCACACTAATCCTATCCTCAAGGAACGCATATGTTTAAAGGTGCAGGCGGTACAGACGGCGGGATTGGGCAGTTTTTAATCGGCATCGTCATGATGGTGGCTGGGTTTTATCTGTTGCTCAGTTCGATTCATGTCAGTTCGAGCTTTGGTTTGACCGCACGGTTGTTTAGTTTTGGCGCGGGGAATGCTTGGGGCGTGACCACGGGTATGGTGCTGATTCCGTTTATTTTTGGGGTCGGGATTATTTTTTATAATGCGCGTAACTGGCTGGGCTGGTTACTGGCTGGTGGGGCGTTGGTGGCGCTCATTTTTGGGGTGATTGCCAGTTTACGTTTTGGCTTCCGTGGCATGAGTGCGTTTGATTTGATTGTGATTTTGGTGCTGTCGATGGGTGGACTAGGCTTGTTTTTGCGCTCGTTACAGAGTTTTAAAAAGGCTTAGATGGTCGAATAATTTGGCTAAAAAATCAGCATAGATGGATCTATGTTAAGCTGAATCGCAGCTTTTACCGATTTGAGGTGTCGCATGAGTCCAGCCGCACGAAACTATTCGACTCAACAGATGAGTGAACAAGATTATCTGATCTCTGAGCCCTATGCACAGGTCAAACGTGAATATATTGACGGCGAGGTGTATGCGATGGCGGGCGCAAAAGCTGCGCATAATCGCTTATCCGGCAATATGTTTGGGGAAATTTTTGCTCATTTAAAAGGCCAGACGTGTCAGCCGTATGCATCGGACATGAAGGTGCAGGTCGGTCGCAATTATTTTTATCCTGATGTGGTGGTGGATTGTTCAGACTTGCCGGATGACAGTACCTTTACTGCGACGCCGGTGTTGTTGGTGGAGGTGATTTCTAAGTCCACACGCCGCATGGATGAAACGGTCAAACGCGCTGCTTACACGCAGATCAGTACGCTACAAGAGTATGTGTTGATTGAGCAGGATTTTGTCAAAATCGAGGTGAGTCGGCGGCGGGCGGGTTGGTTGCCGGAGCGGTATTATTTGGGTGATGTGCTGGAATTGGAGTCGATTGGGCTGAGTTTGCCGGTTGAGCTGATTTATGACCGCGTGCAGAATGAGGAGATGCAGGAGTGGCTGATTCAGCAGCGGGAAGCGGCTGAGGCTGAAAGAAATCAGGCGGCGGATGAGTAGCCGCCTGATCATTACAATTTAAATCACGTCCACGTTAAGTCCAGTCGCTTGTGCTGGGTTGCACAGTCGCGCAGGTATAGGTTAATCAGGCTTTGGTAGGGGATGCCTTTTTCCTCAGCCATGCTTTTAAAGTAGTCCACGGTGTCTTGGTCAATACGGATGGTGATTTGTTGCTTCATCCGCTTGGCGTAGGGATTGGGGACACTGTCAGAGAAATCATAACGTTCACGCATCGCGATCACCTTGATATTGGCGTTTCTCGAATTTGTCTGCCTTGCGTGCGGAGATGATGCGAATCAAATCCTCATCTCGTTCACAGTGGCAAACTACGAGCAGTCGTGAATAGGCACTGAGTCCCATCAGGATAAAACGTGCTTCACCGTCAGAATGGTCAGGGTCTGGGATCAGGCGACCTAACTCATCGGCAAATACAGTTTGAGCTTCCTCAAACGTAACGCCGTGCTTCTGCTGGTTACGGACGTTTTTGTTTTCGTCCCATTCAAACTTTAGGCTGCTCATCATTTGATCATATAACTACATTGTAGTTTTTGCAATGCACACCGAAAGCTAAAAATAGAACGCGGCTAGACAGCTTTGCTTGATTACTGAGTAGCCGCCTGATGCGTTAACTATTTTCCAGCAGTCTGTCGGACAGCTTCGTCTAGGGTGCGTAGGAAGTCGTCAGAGTTTTGCAGCTTGATTGAGATGGCTTGGGCTGTGGCGCGTTGCATAGGGGTCAAGTACTGCTCGAGGATGTCACGAAATTTATTAACTGCTTGTGCTCTATCTCGAGATAGACCTACCTGTGCATGATTTACCAATGCGTAAGCCACTATTAGACTTTTTGCAACACCGTTCCCATTCGCGTACATCATCCCTAACAAAACTTGAGCATTAGTCTGCCCTTGACTCGCTGCAAGCCGATACCACTTAGCAGCATCCGTATCACTTTTTGGCACACCTGTGCCATTGGCATACATCGAACCAAGATTGAGTTGTGCACTAGCATTACCTTGATCCGCCGCCAGCCGATACCATCTCACAGCCTCCACATCACTTTTGGACACACCTCGACCATTGTCGTACATCAAGCCAAGAGCATATTGCGCATTCGCATTCCCTTGATCCGCCGCTAGTCGATACCATTTGACGGCCTCCAAGTCATTTCTTAGCACACCCTCGCCTTTGGCGTACATCAAACCAAGGTTATATTGGGCACTGTCATCACCCTGATCAGCAGCCAGCCGATACCACTTCACCGCCTCCGTGTGGTTTTTTGGAGCGCTTCGGCCATTGGAGTACATCTCACCAAGGACAAGCTGCGCAGTGAGGGCAAGCTGCGGATTATTAGCTCCCTGAACTGCCACCAGTCGAAACCACTTGACTGCTTCCGTGTCGTTTTTTGGGACACCTAGGCCGTTGGCGTAACTCACACCAAGGATAAACTGCGCGTCAGCATCGCCCTGAACTGCCGCCATTCGATACCACTTCACCGCCTCTGTGTCGTTTTTTGGGACGCCTCGGCCGTTGGCGTACATCTCACCAAGAATAAGCTGCGCAGTAAGAGCAAGCTGTGGATTAGTAATCCCTTGAACTGCTGCCAGCTGATACCACTTCACCGCCTCTGTGTCATTTTTTAGTACACCTAGGCCATTGGCATAACTTCCACCAAGCATAAACTGCGCGTCAGCATCGCCCTGATCTGCCGCCCGCCGATACCACTTCACCGCCTCCGTGTCGTTTTTCGGAACGCCGCTGCCTTGGGCATAAAGCACACCAAGGGTAAACTGCGCATTAGCATAACCCTGATCTGCCGCCCGCCGATACCACTTCACCGCCTCCGTTTTGCTTTTTGGCACGCCAGTGCCAATGTTATACATTGTCCCAAGTTTATATTGCGCAGCTGCATCCCCCGCATGTGCCAGTGGCTGCCACTCTCTTAAAGCAGTTGCATAATCTCTGCGCTCATAAGCAGCCAACCCCTCCTCAAACCCCGCCCACACGCCACCCTGCAACACCGACCACAACAGCACCACCACACCTAACTTTTTCATCATCATCCCCTTACTTAACGATTAACGATGCCGTAACTCCCTTGGCCGAAACCCCGTCGCCAGCAACGCCCCAGCATACACAGCCCCACCCCACGCACACAACAACAGCAACCCCACCGCCCGCAACCACTGATCCTCAGCCGCCGAATACCACTGCAACCCAACCCACAGCGCTGCTACCATCGCAGCATTTGCCACGCCATAACACAGCGCCAAGCGCCGCCAATGCGCCCCAAACCGATAAATCCCCTGCCGATGCAACTGCCAATACAACATGCCTGCATTCACAAATGCCGCCAAGGTCGACGACAACGCCAACGCTACATGCTCCGCCGCCCAGCCCATCCACTTAAACAACGCAATCAGCAAAACGTTCGACACGATATTCACCCCGACCGCGATCAAACCAATCCGTACCGGCGTCTTGGTATCTTGCCGTGCATAAAACGCTGGCGCAAAAATCTTAATCAACATAAAGGTCAAAATACTGGCCGACATCGCCTGCAACGCAAACGCCGACATCCGCACATCATCCGCGCCAAACTCACCACGCTGAAACAACGCCTGCATCATCGGCTCAGCCAACATATACATCGCAATACTGGCCGGAACGCCGACCAACACAATCACCTTGGCCGCCCAGTCGATCATCGCACGGAATTTTTCTTGGTTGGCCTCGGCATGCTTGGCCGACAACGCCGGCAAAATCACCGTCGCAATCGCAATCCCAATCAAGCCCAACGGCAACTCGGTCAGTCGCTCAGCGGTATACAGCCACGTCACCGATCCGGTCACCATAAACGATGCCCACACCGTATTGAGTAACAGATTGATCTGCACCACCGACACCCCAAACAACGCCGGCAGCATCAGTTTTAAAATCCGTCGCACCCCTTCATGCTTAAAATCGACTTTCGGTGGAATCAGCAATTTCTTGTTGTGCAACTCTGGAATCTGAATCGCCAGTTGCAGGATACCCGCGAT
>JBAQKP010000035.1:0-4989 GCA_049301135.1 Moraxellaceae bacterium
CGCCCAAGGCAAGAAATCCAGTGCAGTCACAATTAATGCCGATGGCACGTTTAGTGTCGATGTACCCAAAGGTGCGCCGTACCTGATTCGGGCGTTTAACGACAATCCAGCAGACAGCTTATACTCATATGCTGTCGCAGCCGGTTATGCCAACGTCACCCAACTGACCACTGCGGCCTTGTATGATGCCAACGCACAAACCAATTTGGCTGATCTATACACGGCGTGGGCAGAAAAAGTCAGTCAAATCACTGAAGCAAAAATCATTCAAGCCGCCAAAGAAGTCGTCGGCAATCTCAAAGAAACCATGCTGGAAAATGGACTCACCGCAACAGAAGTCAACAGCCTCAATGTGTTTAATTATAAGTTTGCCGCCACCGCGACCAATAAATTTGATAACTTCTTAGACGATGTACAGATTTCCTATGCGTGTAGTGTACAGGCGTGTAGTGTCAATTATACCGTAAACGATAAAACCTTTAGCTGGGATTATAATGTTAATGTCAACGGCATCACGATTGACTTTAACAACACTGGTGGTGGCATTCCGACAGGTGATTTTAATCTCAAAGTCACGACAACTGTTGCGGGTGTTTCTACCACTGTGAACATCCCTAAAATCCCTAAACCCACCAATCAGCAAGAGTTTTGTGGTGGTCAGGATATACTTGGTCAGTTGCCAAATGGCTACACACTCAATAGCTGCTCGTTCAGTGGCAATACCGGCACAATCGCAGCGACGATTAATCAGGCAGGATTTTCGATCAGTTATAGCGTGAAGTACGAATACACCCCTGCATAACCTCGGTGAGGTTTGATTGAGGGTTTAGAAATCTGCTGACAAAGCGCGTTCTGGTTAGCTAAACCAGAACGCGCTTTATCGTGTGCCTCTAAGCCCAACTTTCGACCACCCGCACTAGACTGGCGATGCGCTGGGTCGGGATCGGGAGTTGCTGATAATACGCTTCAGGGATATGCACTTGGGTCTGTTGAAAACCACAACCTGCAAAGCCAGCCACAATCGCCTGTTGATGCTCAAAATGCAGGGTCACGCTGCTTCTGGTCGCAAACGCCAAACCATGCACAAAGGTATTCACCAGCCTCACCATCGGATGCCATTTGAAGTTAGGGTACAGGTCGGTGACATAGCCGCCTCTGGGAAATGCCTGTAGCGCATCGGCCAAACGTGTCCAAAAGCCACTGATCGCGGCCAGCGCAAAATAATTGACCAAGCCTTCGGTAATCACCAAGGTGTTGCGGCGTTTATCCAGTCCGCCCAATACTTCCGCCACACTCAGCGCACCGCTTTCTGCCAAAATATCAATCGCCACAACCCGATGCCGCGCACTCAGCAATCCATGTTTACTGAGTAGATCTTGCTTGTGTTGCAACATGTCTGGCAGGTCGGCTTCGATATAGTGTAGGTCAGGATAGTGCTGACAAAACTGTGTGCCGCGCGGCGATAGACCGCAAGCGATTTCAATAATCTGCGTTACGCCATGCTGTTCGATGGCTTGCTTAACCACATGATCAATAATCTGATGGCGTTGTAGTAATGTGGTCTGGATCGACGCACCGGCCAAAAAACGCGCCGTGTGTTCAAGCGGCTGGCCAAGCGTGTAGAGCAGCTTACCCTGTGGTGTGGCAAACGCACTCGATGCAAGCCCGTGTTGTCGCCAGACTTCGCCGGTATAATACGCGGTAAAGCTGATACTTGAGCTGTCGTTTTTTGCCATTGGATCGACTCCATCATCTCGGGGTGTGTGGCGCAGGCTTGACCATAGCGCACTACACCCGACAAAACGATAACAAAACTGACTGATCTGCTTGGACAAATATGCTATTATCGTTTGGCTATTGGGGATGTTCTGGCTTCGACGCTGGTGATGAAACTCAATGATGCATGCCGAGAGCGCATTTTCTCTCGTTAATCAAATTTGCATTTTAATAGTCGCAAACGACGAAACCTACGCACTAGCAGCCTAAGGGCTGCTTTCCCGCCCAATTGTTTGTCTGTGGACGATTGAGCCGGACGCTGCGCACGCACACAGAACCGCACCTTGTCTTGTCCTGCGGCATGGTGTCAACTCTAAGGAATCGCTTCTCACGTCCTGTTCGTTGGGCTGTGAGCGGTTAAAGCAATAGACGATAACTAAGCATGTAGATTCGTGGGCGTAGTGCTGGCGGACGCGGGTTCGACTCCCGCCATCTCCACCAAAATTGTAAGATAAAGCCCTGATCATTCAGGGCTTTTTTTTGTGTTTTATTTGTCAGACATTGTACAGCGAACTTTGAAAATTTGACGTTTTGCTTTACGCTACAGACCAAATTGGACTTGGTTTGAAGCACTGGACATGACTGCACTCAGCACCCTATTAGATACCTATCGCAATGCCGCCCAATCCGAACGCGAAAAAGGCACATACTTTGAAGAACTGATGCTGCGTTATTTTGCCTTTGAGCCGTACTATACCGATCGCTACAGTGAAGTCCGTACCTATGCAGACTGGGCAACGGCACAAGGTTTACCAGTCACGCAGGACGCGGGGATTGATCTGGTCGCCACCACACGCGGCACGGGTGAGTTTCACGCCATTCAGTGCAAGCTATACGCCACCGATTACCGCCTACAAAAAAGCGATATTGATAGCTTCTTTACCGCATCTGGTAAAAAACACTTTAGCCACCGGATCATCGTCAGCACCTGCCAAAACTGGACAAAGCACGCCGAGGATGCACTGGCCGAGCAACAGCCCGCCGTCAGCAAGATCGACTTGCACGCCCTAGAAAATAGTCAAATTGCATGGGAAAACTACCAGCCACGCCAGCCAATTGTGTTAAAGCCAAAAAAATCACTGCGCGACCACCAAAAAACCGCCCTCGAATCAGTCGAAAAGGGTTTGGAAACCGCCAGTCGTGGCAAGCTGATCATGGCCTGTGGCACGGGCAAGACCTTTACCAGCTTAAAGATTGCCGAAAAGCTGGCTGGACGTGGTAAGCGGGTGTTATTCCTTGTGCCGAGCTTGTCGCTATTGTCGCAGACCCTGACCGAATGGTCACAAGAATCCGATACCCCACTGCGTAGCTTTGCGGTGTGTAGTGATAGCGATGTGGGCAAAAAGAAGCGCCACAGCGCCGATGATGATGCACCACAACTATTGACCCACGAACTGCAATATCCGGCCACCACCAATCCAAAACGCCTAGCGGAGGAAATGACTGCACGGCATGACGCGCTACACATGAGTGTGGTGTTTAGCACCTATCACTCGATCAATGTGATCAGTGAAGCGCAAAACCAGCACAACATGGCCGAGTTTGATCTGGTCATCTGCGACGAAGCGCACCGCACCACCGGCGCGACTTTTGACGGCGATGACGAATCGAATTTTGTGCGGGTGCATGACGACGAGTTTATTCACGGCAAAAAACGCATCTACATGACCGCCACCCCGCGCATTTATGGCGAAGCGGCCAAAGAAAGCGCCAAGACCGACAAAGTCGCCATCTGCTCAATGGACGACCCGACGCTGTACGGCCATGAACTGTATACCATTAGTTTTTCGGAAGCGGTCAAGCGTGAATTGCTGTGTGATTACAAGGTGATTGTGCTGGCGATTGATCAGAGCCACGTGGATCGCCGCATTCAAAAACTACTGGCCGATGACAATAACCAGCTTAAAGTCGATGACGCGGCCAAGATTATCGGCTGTTGGAAAGCTTTGTCCAAACAAGACACCCAAGAAGATTTGGTCGGTGATACCCATCCGATGCAGCGTGCAGTGGCGTTTTGTCAGGTGATTGAACCCAACCCGAAATCAAAAACCCACAAGGTCAGCTCAAAAAACATCGCCAGCATGTTTCAAGCGGTGGTCGAAGCCTATCAAGAGGGTGAATCTGCTGAAGCGGGTGAGGTTGCCACATGGCTACAGTGCCAAGCCGAACACGTCGATGGCAGCATGAATGCCACCGAAAAAGAATCTAAGCTGCAATGGCTGAAAGCCCCCGCCGAAGACAATGCCTGTCGGATTCTGTCCAATGTGCGCTGTCTATCCGAAGGGGTGGATGTGCCTGCGCTGGATGCGGTGTTGTTCCTCACCCCGCGTAATAGTCAGGTCGATGTGGTGCAGTCAGTCGGTCGCGTGATGCGACTGGCCGACGGCAAAACCCGTGGCTATGTGATCCTGCCTGTGGTGATTCCCGCTGGCCTCGAGCCACATGAAGCGCTCAACGACAACAAGACCTATAAAGTGGTCTGGCAAGTCTTACAAGCGCTACGCAGTCACGATGATCGCTTTGATGCGATGGTCAACAAGATGGATTTGGAGCTGAACAAGTCCATGCTGTCGAAAATGGAAGTGATTGCGGTCACCGACAAGCTGAACAAACGCAGTAAGGCCAGCACCGGCACGAAGGAGCAGCAACAACGCAAAAAACGCGCGGCATCGGCACGCGGCGGTCAGTCGATTGGGGCGGACAGTAACAAGGCCGCCATGCCAGAGCAGGCCGAGTTAGAGTTTGAGATTGGTGATATTGAACGCGCGATCTATGCCAAAGTGGTCGAAAAATGCGGCAACCGTCGCCACTGGGAGGACTGGGCAAACGATATTGCCAAGATTGCGCGTACGCATATTGATCGGATTCAAGCGATTTTAGACACGCCAGAAAACACCCGTGAAATCGCCGCGTTTCATCAGTTTGCTGCTGAGTTACGCGATGATCTGAACAATGCGATCAGTGATAGCGAGATCGTGGAGATGTTGGCGCAGCATCTGATCACCAAGCCGGTGTTTGATGCGTTGTTTGATGAGTATAGCTTTGCCAGTAAAAACCCGATGTCACTGGCGATGCAAGAGATTTTAGGGTAGTGTCAAAAATCAACGTGTTCTGGTATAAAATTTAGATCACCCACGCTGCCCAACCTCACTGACCATGATCTCAGAAACCACCGTCCATCGTTGCACCCGCTGCAACTCCACCAACATCTTC
>JBAQKP010000036.1:0-14392 GCA_049301135.1 Moraxellaceae bacterium
AGGCCAGTGCCAACAGGAGCAGGGGAAGCATGCGCATAGCCGGATTGCCAAATAGCTGGATTAACATGGTAGATGCTCCTACTGCCACAGGTAGCGCACGCCCAACTCGAGCGAGGTGCGATCATATTCATATAATGGAAGATTACTGTCTTGTACGGTATGCCGCACTTCGCTCCAAAACTGCCAATCGGGACGCCATTGATAACGTGCTTCAGCGCCCACGTGCCAGTAGTCGTCTTGGCGTTTTTGCCCGAAGGTTGGATGTTGCTTGGCATACTCCGACTGCTGCCACTGCGCATAGGCACTTAGTGACCAATCGGGTAGGGCTTGGATTTGGTAACGGGTACTGACACCCCACTGATCATGATCGAGATGGTCGCGTTTACGCTGGCGCAGACGGTTCATTGCGACCGTTGGTTGTAGCAGCCATTGGTGGATGCCTTGTTGCCAGTTTAATTGCGGGGCGAGTTGATAAAAATCCAGATTCAGTTGTGGCTGTTCGGCATAGCTGATACCGCTCCAGCGACTGTTTAGACCGATGCGCGTATGTCGGCCAACACGGCGTTGCCATTGTGCGGACAGTGCTGGTGACCATAGCAAACGATCACCATCGCGTAAAATCGACTGACTTTGCAGCAACACCTGAAACTGATCTAAGCCAACTTGCTGTCGCACGCCAGCGGCTAAAGCGAGTTGCGTTTGATCCAGAGGTAAGTCTTCGAGGAGCTGTTTATGTTCGGCTTGAACCGACGCAAACCACTGCCGGTGCTGGGTCTGTGGAATCAGCCATATCCCATCCGCTTGCAATCGACTAAAGCCCGTGGCTTGCTCCCTTGCGGCATCGGGTAGCGTTGCAGTCAGGGTGCCGAGTCCGGCAAAGTTCAGATCAATACTGCGCAGTGAGGTGGCGCTATTGATGTTCGCGTCGTGGCCGCCACTCAGGCTCAGTTGAAACTGTTGTTGCGGTTGCTGATCGGCTGCACGGCGGCTCAGTTCGGCACGCATGCGTTCAATGTTTTGGCGGACCGCTTCGGGTGGCTCGTGGCTTAACACAAAGCTAAAATTCTCATTGGCATGCACCCATTGACCTTGTGCCATTTGTAAGCGTGCCAGCTCTAATCGTGCCCGATGATGGTTGGGTTGGGCGATCAGGATTCGCTCAAAAGCAAATCGCGCTTGATCAAGCTCACCGCTGTTGAGTGCGGCCAGACCATACAAGTAATCAAAAATCGGCTCACCAGACCAGTCGTCTAGCAGCGGCTGAATTTGCGCAAATGCTTGTGGATACTGTCCGGCCGCAATCAACTGACTGACCGGCTGTAACTCGGCTGGAATATCGGTTGGCTGTTCTGACTGCGCATGCGCGATCTGAATGGATGATACCCCAAGCAACACTGACAGAAAAAATAAACAGGAGCGCATGCTGTTCGCCTCCAAAAGCCGTTATGTTTTAGTTTAAAAAGTGTAAAGCTAGAATGTTAAATCAACAAGTCAGGACGGATCAGTGGTTGGATTTAAAGCAATATTTTTTAAAAGCGAGCAGGGCTACAGGCATAAAAAACCGCAGCGATAAAATCTGCGGTTTCTTTGATCATGAGGATCATGGGCGAATATGTGCCACAGCAGGATTAGTGCTGATGACCACCTGCGCCATGTGCATGACCGTGTTGCAATTCTTCGGCAGACGCTGCACGAATCTCGACGATTTCAACATCAAAATTCAGGGTCTGGCCAGCCAGTGGATGGTTGCCATCGACAAATACAGACTCGTCAGTCACGTCCTTCACGGTCACGACTTGGATGCCATCATCTGCTTGTGCTTGGAACTGCATGCCAACTTGAATCTGATCAACGCCTTGGAACATCGCGCGTGGCACTTCTTGTACCATTTCGGCTTGATATTCACCGTAGCCGTCTTCTGGTGCAACTGACACTTGCAGCTTGTCACCGACGACTTTGCCAACGAGGGCATTTTCGAGGCCAGGGATGATGTTGCTAAAGCCATGCAGATACACCAGCGGTTGGCCTTCAGATTTGTCGATAACTGTCCCTTGTTCGTCGGTCAGTGTGTAGTGGAAAGAAACCACGTGGTCTTTCTGGATGGTGGCCATGGGCAGGCGTCCTTATTGATAAAAGCGTGTTGATAAAAAGCGCATCTATAATAGCCGGTTTTGGTCGGATCAGTCGAAAAGATCCTAAAAATTCACGAAAAAGCCGCAGACTCGAACGTTCAAGTCCGCGGCGTGTGGAGCGTCTGCGGGTGATTAGTGCAGTTTAAGGGTCGGACTAGAGCCACGTGACAGCCAATCTTTCATCATCAGTAGCGTGGTTTTGGTCATACCATGCAATACCATTTGGTGCATCCGGTACAGTGACACATACATCATGCGCGCCATAAAACCCTGCACATAGATATTGCCCATCAGGCTGCCGACGGTGTTTTGTGACGAGAGTGACACCAAAGAGCCTTTGTCACTAAATTCAAAACTGGACAGTGCTTGGCCTTTCACACGGGCTTTGAGGCTTTTGGCCAGCACAATCGCTTGTTGATTGGCAACTTGGGCGCGAGGTGGCACGGCACGTTCAGCGCCTGTTGGGGTGTAACTGGCGCAATCGCCAAACGCAAAAATATTCGGATCACGGCTGGTCTGCAAGGTTGTGCCGACCACCAGTTGATTGATGCGGTTGGTTTCAAGCCCAGCGATGTCTTTTAACAAGTCCGGTGCTTTAATACCCGCCGACCAGACTTTCAGTGAGGCGGCAATCTGCACATCGCCATCACAGGCGACATGATCGGCATGAATCGCAATCACTTTACGACCGGTCAGTACCTGAATGCCAAATTCTTTGAGTTGCTGTTCGGCACGCGCCGATACCGCAGGCGGGAGCGCGGGCAGTACGCGGTCTGCCGCTTCAATCAAGGTGATGGTAACATCATCGGGGCGGATCTGATTCAGGCCATAACGATGAAATTCATGCGCCGCATGGTGTAGTTCAGCAGCCAATTCGACACCGGTTGCCCCTGCGCCAATAATCGCGATATTCAGCGGCTGTGGGCTTTTTGGGCTGGGATCGTTCAAGCTGCGGGCTTGCGCTTGCAAGTAGAGGTTTAAAAATTCACGTTGAAAACGATCCGCTTGGCCGCGTGAATCAAGAAAAATACAGTGCTCTGCCGCGCCGGTGGTTTTAAAATCATTCGACGTGGAGCCAATCGCCAACACCAGCGTGTCGTACGACAGTTCGCGCTGTTCGGCAATCACGTCACCGATGCCGTTGGTCAGCGGTGCGAGAATCAGTTTTTGTTGGTCGCGGTTAATATCTTGCATTCTGCCCAGATGAAAGTTGAAGTGGTTTTTGCTGGCATGTGCAAAATAGTTCAGTTCATCTTGATATGAGTTGATCGTGCCAGCAGCGACTTCGTGCAGCAGGGGCTTCCAGATGTGGGTGAGGTTGGCATCGACCAGTGTAATGCGCGCTTGGCCAGATTTGCCGAGGCTATTGCCCAAACGAGTCGCTAGTTCCAGCCCGCCCGCGCCGCCACCGACAATCACGATGTGATGTGCTTGGGCTTTGTATGCTGGGGTGTTGCTTGGATTGAGTTGAGTAGACATGTCGCTAGACTCCACAAGTTAAAAAAGCATTCAGGCCGTCATGTTGTTGGCGTTATGTTGAGGGTCTGATTCACCGATAGTGCCGAGCGGCGCTTTCATGTTCTGCATGTTTTGCGGCGCTATGGGTCAATCAACATCATCAATGTTTATGCAGCAATCCTTTTAAAGTTGTGTGATTGATTGGTCAGTATTGCATGTTCATGCGCAGATTTTGCTTTGAGATTGTCTAACAAAAATAACCACCGCCGCAGGCGTAGGACGCTAGGGCATTGTGCGGCTGCGTAGTATCATAGCGCCAGATCAGTTGCTTTCGAGACTTTGGCTATGTTGTATTATCGTCTGGCATTTGAACAGTATGGCCAACATTTAATTGACGTGGTCGTGCGGTTTCAAGCCCAGCCTCAGCAACAGGTCTGGCTGCCGGTGTGGATACCCGGCAGTTATTTGCTGCGTGAATTTGCCCGTCATCTGAGCCAGATCACCGCTGTTGCTGATCCGGATGGTGTGGCGACCGTGTTACCGATCGAAAAAATCAACAAGAATACATGGCAGATCAACTGTGCGACCCCAACGTGGGTCGAGTTGCGCTATCAGGTGTATGCGTTTGATCTGTCGGTGCGTGGGGCGTACTTCGATCAGCAGCGGATTTATGTCAATCCAGCCTGTGTCTGCTTAGCAGTGGCGGGTCAGGAACAGCAGCCGGTTCGACTGGCACTGTCGGTTGGTGCTGCATTTGTCGGTTTGCCGCTTGCCTGTAGTCTGCCGCTGTCCACTGAGCCATTAGAAGAAAGCATACAGTTTGCCAGACAAGCCACCAATTATGCCGAGTTGATTGATCATCCGTTCGAGATTGCCGAGCTGGCACAGACGCAGTTTGAGGCGGCGGGGATTGTGCATCGATTGGCGATTTCGGGTCGGCATCAGACCGATTTGATTCGACTGTCCAGCGATCTACAAAAAATTTGTCAGACGCAAATTGATTTTTTTGGTACAGCGCCTTTCAACGATTATTTATTTATGGTGATGGCGACCGGCAACAGTTACGGCGGTCTTGAACATCAAAACTGCACCAGCTTGATTACGCCGCGAGATGATTTGCCCCGTTTGGGCGAGTCGCTGCGGCCGAGTGTCGCCTATCGGCGTTTTTTGGGCTTGTGTAGTCATGAGTATTTTCATGCGTGGCTGGTCAAGTGTATTCGGCCAGAGGGCTTTGCCGAGCCAAATCTACAGGCGGAGGTGTACACCTCGCTGCTGTGGATTTTTGAAGGTTTTACCTCGTACTACGATGATTTAATGCTGTATCGCAGTGGGGTAATTGATCAGGATATTTATCTTGAATTGCTGGCCGAGCAAATCACCCGTTATCAACAAAATGCCGGTCGTGCGCATCAGAGTTTGAGTGAGTCAAGTTTTGATGCATGGATTAAGTATTATCGACCCGATGAAAACTCTAACAATGCTGGCACCAGTTATTACAATAAAGGTGCGTTGTTGGCGTTATGTTTAGATTTGACCTTACGACAACACGGCAGTTCACTGGATGCTTTAATGCGCCTGCTATATCAAGCCGCACAAGCAGGTCAAACAGTGTCCACTGCGACCTTGCCGTTGCTGTGTCAGCAGTTGATCGGTGATCGACTCGATGCGTTTTGGCGCGACTATGTCGAGGGGACACTGGAGTTGCCGTTGGTGGGATTGTTGGCGGCGTTTGGGGTTGAGGTGAAAACCGAAGAAAAGCTACTGCCGTTTGGACTGAAGCTACAAGATCAGCCGCAAGGGGTGTTGGTACAACAGGTACTACGCGATTCTGCGGCGGCGCGGGCGGGTATTTCAGCGCAAGATGTATTGATTGCGCTGGATGGGATTCGGGTCAGTAGTAGTAGCCTGCAACAAGCGGCGGAACGTGCCAATCAATCTGCACTGCTGGTCAAAGAAATCGAGTGTCATGGCTTTCGGCGCGATGAGCTACAGACGTTTCGGATTCGGCCATATCGCAGTATGCTGCACAGTAGTCGTTTGGTTGCAGTGCAGCCGACGTTGCTCGCGGCTTGGCTAGCGGCTTGGCTAGAGCAGCATTGAGTGAGAACGCCGATGTTGCCCAAAACACCGCTGAACGGAGATCACATCATGCGTGCAGACGACGAGCAGAGGATGGATTTTGAGTCGCCGTCATTGGCGGGGCTGATCGAGATGCGGCAAAATCATCAGACGCTGTATCGCAGTCGCGGCGTGTCGATTAACTATCAGTCGCATCTGTTGGATGTGTTGCAGCATGCGGTGCAGACGTGCCCTGAACAACCGGCGCTCAGTGTGTTTAAGCACAGCCTGACCTATCGCGAGTTATGGGACAGTGTCCAGCGACTTGCGGCATGGATGCGGCAGGATGCCGAGCTTAAATCAGGGGATCGGGTGGCGATTTATTTGCCAAATAGCTTGAGCTATGTGGTGGCGGTGTACGCTGCATGGCTGGCCAATCTGATCGTGGTCAACATGGGGCTGATCAACGATGATGAGCAGCTGATTTATCAACTGCAAGACTCCGGCAGTAAGCTGCTGATGACGCTGCCGAGTGTGGTAGAACGCACGCAGCCGATGCTGCTCCAGACCAGTATTCGGCATGTGGTGACCACCACGCAGGAAGACTATGCGGGACTGGTACGGCGCTTGTCGGGTGTGTTGTCCCCGCGTCGCCTGCGCAATGTGTTCCGCTCACAGCCGCGAATTGTGGCGCAGACGCGGTTACGGCAGATTTTAAGTCACGCGATGCCAGTCTTAGAGTGGCCTGCGCTGAAAATCAGCGATCCAGCACTGATTCAATATACCAGCGGCACCGGTGCACGTCCCAAAGGCGCGACCTTAACCCATGCCAATTTAATCGCCAATATCCAGCAAATGCAGCATGTGTTGGGGCAGTCGCTGCTGTTTGGGCGGACAGGACTGTGTCCAATTTTAATGCAGCATATCTTGGGTCTAGGTTCGGTGCTGATGTTGCTGGCCACGCAGGGTCATGCGGTGCTGACCAGTAGCCAAGATTTACTCGAACGCCCGAAAATCTTGCAACGCCACCGACTCGATCTAATCTTTGCTGTGCCGTTTATTTATGAGCAGTTACTACGCAGTGAGTTTGATCTGAAGGGCTTGGCGGTCACAGCATACCTGTCGGGCGGCAGTCCGGTTAGTCGTCACTTGCAGGCGCAGTGGCACGCGCGTACTGGACTGTATATTTGCGAAGGCTATGGCATGAGCGAAACCTCGCCGCTGATCGCCTTGAGTCCGCCGGATCGCGTGCGGCTGGGGTCGGCGGGGGTGATTCTGCCGGAAACCGAAGTGCGCATCGCTTCATTACAGCACGGTGGGCAAGCGGCTGGTTTTAACGAAGCGGGCGAGTTGTGGGTGCGGGGGCCACAGGTGATGCGCGGCTATTGGCAGCACCCTGGCGCAACGTTGCAGATGATTACCCCAGATGGCTGGCTGAAAACTGGCGATATTGTCTCATTGTCGGAAGACGGTTATCTCACGGTCTTAGAGCGGCAAAAAGACGTATTCTGGGTACAAAACCAAATCGTCTTCCCGCAAGAAGTCGAGCAAGCCGCCACCAGCCATGAAGACGTGATCGACTGTGTGGCGATTCAAGACCAGCAGGATCTGGCCAAGCCGGTGCAATTGTTTGTGGTGGCCAAAGCGGGTTTGACCTGCGAAAAACTACAACAACATCTGGAGCATCAACTTAAAAAGATCCAACGGCCTGACAAAATCGTCTTCGTCGATCATTTGCCGCGTGGCGTAATGGGCAAATTGATGCGGCGCTTACTGCGGGAGCGATTTCGCGATGATGCATCCAATCCGCCTGCTTTAGCCGCAACCGCCTCAGCCGAAATACGAGGTGATCTATCTGATGACAGGTCAGCCGATCCGGTCGAGCGACCTGAGCGTTGAGCTGCCGCTGGCGGGCGCTGATGGAGTGGCGGGATGATGTCAATACAGCGTGATTCACTGGGTTGCAAGTGATCCAGTCGATACTGCCCAATCGCCACCCGCACCAGGCGTAAAGTAGGGCAGCCAATCGCTGCGGTCATGCGCCGCACCTGCCGATTACGACCTTCCCGAATGGCGATCTCTAGCCAGCAGGTTGGGATGCTCAGGCGCACCCGAATCGGTGGTTGGCGTGGCCAGAGATTCGGCTCAGGCAGCAGACTAGCGCGTGCCGGTCGGGTCATGCCATCTTTGAGTAAGACGCCTTGGCGCAGTTGTGCTAATTGCTGTTCACTGGGAATGCCTTCGACTTGTGCCCAGTAGATTTTTTCTTGTTTATGTTGTGGATCAGTCAGTTGTGCGTTCAACTGTCCATCATCGGTCAGCAATAATAACCCTTCAGAATCGCGATCTAAGCGACCGGCGACCCGTAGGCTTTTATCGTCGATAAAGTCACTCAGCGTCAGTCGATCACCGTCAGGACGAAATTGGGTCAGCACATCATACGGCTTATTGAACAACACGACTTTGGGCATGATCAGACTCATTCAAGCATCATGTGTAAAAATACATGTATTTGGTATCTAAATCACGAAACGGCCGAATATTGTTTAACATAGCCGTGAGGTTGTGACTTGGTCTGAACGATCGACAGCAACAGTTAACGTCTTGCATATACAAAAAGGGAGCACCTGTACAATGGGTTATCAGAAGATCGTGGTTCCGGCGGATGGCGACAAAATCACCGTAAATGCCGACCTATCACTGAACGTCCCCAATCATCCGATCATTCCGTTTATTGAAGGCGATGGTATCGGTGTCGATATCACTCCTGTGATGAAAGATGTGGTTGATGCGGCAGTATTAAAAGCTTATGGCGGTAAGCGCGCGATTGTGTGGATGGAAGTGTATTGCGGCGAAAAAGCCGACAAAATCTACGGCACATACATGCCAGAAGAAACCTTCGAAGCACTGCGCGAATATATCATCAGCATCAAAGGCCCGCTGACCACCCCAGTCGGTGGTGGTATGCGCTCACTCAACGTCGCGATGCGGCAAGAGCTTGATCTGTATGTCTGCGTGCGTCCGGTGCGCTGGTTTGAAGGTGTGCCGAGTCCAGTGCATCATCCTGAATTGACCGACATGGTGATTTTCCGTGAAAACTCGGAAGACATCTACGCCGGTATCGAGTGGAAAGCCGACTCGCCAGAAGCGATTAAAGTCATCAAGTTCTTGAAAGAAGAAATGGGTGTGACCAAAATCCGTTTCGATCAAGGCTGTGGCATCGGTATCAAGCCAGTATCGAAAGAAGGCACACAACGTCTGGTGCGTAAAGCGATTCAGTTTGCCATCGACAATGACAAGCCAAGCGTGACCCTCGTGCACAAAGGCAACATCATGAAGTACACCGAAGGTGCCTTCAAAGAATGGGGCTACGAGCTGGCGATGGAGCGTTTTGGCGGTGAGCTGATCGACGGTGGCCCGTGGTGCAAAATCAAAAACCCACGCACTGGCGCAGACATCATCATCAAAGACGTGATTGCAGATGCGTTCTTGCAACAGATTCTGATGCGTCCGGCTGATTACTCGGTGATTGCGACCTTGAACCTGAACGGTGACTATATTTCTGACGCACTGGCGGCAGAAGTCGGCGGGATCGGGATTGCACCGGGTGCAAACATCGGTGGCGCGATTGCGGTCTATGAAGCGACGCACGGTACAGCACCGAAGTACGCCGGTCAGGACAAAGTCAACCCTGGTTCGATCATCCTGTCCGCTGAAATGATGCTGCGTGACATGGGCTGGATCGAAGCTGCTGACATGATTATTGCAGGTATGAGCGGTGCGATTGCCGCCAAGACCGTGACCTACGACTTTGAGCGGCTAATGCCAGATGCGACGCTGCTGCGTTGTTCAGAGTTTGGTCAGGCGATCATCGCGCACATGGATAACTAAACGACAGATAGGCGCAGATATTGCGTCATCAGCTCAACCCAAAAAGCCAGACTCGTTCTGGCTTTTTGCTGCGCTAAAATTTAACGCATAAACCCTGAAAAGCACGCTTTGACCTACACAAGTTGCAAGAATTTTGCTGATAAACCGCGTTACACTAGCGCCGATTTTGATTGCCATAGACTGCTGCCATGACTGAACCCCTGTTATCGTCAACCTCAAACGCCGCGCTATTTCATGCTGCCAGTCAGCATATTCCTGGTGGGGTCAATTCACCCGTGCGTGCCTTTAAAGGTGTCGGCGGGATACCCGTGTTTGTGACCAAGGCAAAGGGTGCATATTTGTTCGATGCCGCCGGTAAGCGTTATATCGACTATATTGGCTCATGGGGGCCGATGATTTTGGGGCATGCCCATCCAGACGTGATCACTGCTGTACAAGAAGCTGCCGCCGATGGTTTGAGTTTTGGTGCGCCAACGCCATCAGAAACTACCGTAGCCGACCGGATCTGCGAGTTGATGCCATCGATGCAGATGGTGCGGATGACCAGTTCCGGCACGGAAGCCTGTATGAGCGCGATTCGCTTGGCACGCGGCTATACCGGCCGTGACAAAATTATCAAGTTTGAAGGCTGCTATCATGGTCACGCCGATTCACTGCTGGTCAAAGCCGGTTCAGGCATGTTGACCCTCGGCGTACCGACCTCGCTGGGTGTGCCAAAAGATCTGGCGCAGCATACGCTGACGCTACCGTTTAATGATATTGATGCGGTCAAAGCCTGCTTTGCCGAATATGCCGACCAGATTGCCTGTGTGATCGTTGAACCAGTCGCCGGTAACATGAACTTGGTGTTGCCGATCAAGGGTTTCCTCGAAACCTTGCGCGAGCAATGCACAGCAGCCGGTGCGGTGCTGATTTTTGATGAAGTGATGACCGGTTTTCGGGTTGCACTGGGTGGGGCGCAGGCGCATTATGGCGTCACTCCAGATTTGACCACACTGGGTAAAATCATCGGTGCAGGTCTGCCAGTCGGTGCATTTGGTGGTAAGCGTGAGATCATGCAGTGTATCGCGCCGCTCGGTGGCGTGTATCAAGCGGGGACGTTGTCTGGTAATCCGCTGGCCATGCGCGCGGGTATCGCGATGTTGAAGTTGATCAGTCAGGACGGTTTTTATGCGGGCTTAACTGCAAAATTGCATTATCTGCTTGGCAGTCTGAAGGCATTGGCCGACGATATTGGTATTCCGATGCAAGTACAGCAAGCCGGTGGTATGTTCGGAATTTATTTTACTGAGCAGACTGATTTGTCCAGCTATGAGGTGATGACCCAGTGTGACGTGGCGGCGTTTCGTGAGTTTTTTCATGGCATGCTCAAGCGCGGTGTCTATCTGGCGCCATCGGCGTTTGAGGCGGGTTTTATTTCGAGTGCGCACAGTCAGGCCGATCTGGACGAAACACTCGAAGCCGCCAGCGATACCTTGCGCGAGATGAAGGCCGGTATCGCACAATTTATCGCGGATTGAGCCTGTGCTTGCCGAGAGTTTATGGCGACGGAGACACCGGCGGCTGCATTTTTTGTGCCGCCATTTGCTCAAAGGCGGGCAAGCGCAATTGCTCTGCTTCATTAAAGCCCTGCTGACGGCGTAAACTGATTACCATCAGTTGCTTTTGCTCAACGCTCCACTGCGGGTTGTTGTTGATTTTATTGTACTCTTGTAGATAAGCATCGACCCGCTGTTGCCATTGCTGATTGTCTTGATCGAGGGCTTCGAGCCGTCCGGTCGCTTCGATACCGACTAGATTGAGGCGGATTTGTCGCAGTTCGGCGGCAGAGCCGTTGCGGGCTTTCCATTCGGCAGTCTGTTGTTCTAAGTTTTGGTATTGCCCCGCCGCTTGCATGGCATCCCGCAAGTGCTCAGGCAGTTTTTCTAACAAATCGGCAGTTTTCTGGGTTTTTTCGGTGCTGCTCAGTTGCGGATTATTGGCGATTTTCAGCGATTCGAGCGTGTATTGATCGTAGGCATCGTCGTCACCAAAGAATGCTTGAATGGTTTTGGTATCAAAGAACTGCTGGCGCAAGCGCCGTTCAGCGGCTTTTTGGGCGGCGATGGCGTCAAGGTCGATTTGATCGGCTGGTTTGCCACCGGCTTCTGGCACATCGCGTAACGCAGCACGGTAGGCGATATACTGGTCAAATAGTGCAACGGCTTGGCTTTGGGCGGGTTCTGGCGTGCGATATCGGATATAGGCTTTCACTCGCTGAACAATCGTTGGTAACGACTCTTCGCCAACTGTTGCTAAAAAATAATCAAATAAATCGCGTAGACGGCGCGTGACGTATAAGTTTTTGTTTTCATCAATCAGGATTTCACCATCGACCTCTGTCCCTGTGAGTGAGGCGGGCAGTTGCTCTAAGCCAGTTTGAAACAGTGGCATGACACTATTGCTGGCGGTTGTGGTGGGATTGGTCGCGAATGAGTCATTTGGACTGCCAGCGGCTGGGCTGACCTGCGCCATCGTGTCACTGACTGCACTTTGGTCGCTGTTGGGTTTGAGCCAGATGATCAGGCCGATCACCATAAGGCTGATGCCGATTAATAACACAAGCATGATGTTTTTCATGGGTACAGCGCGTTCCTTGTGCGGTGGTTTAGTGTGTGCCATCAGACCTCAGCCTGAGTTCTGATGGCAGATAGATCAATTATAAGCTGGCGGTTTTGAGGCGGTTGGCGTGCTGCCGAAACACTGCGACCGGATTAGTTTCGAGTAAGCTGACCAAGCCGAACAGATGGTTGACTTCATCGAGGTGATTCATCCGATAGTTATCGCGAATCACCGTGCCAAAGCGACTGCTACAACTGCCGACCAAGCCGTCGTTACTCTCACCGAGGAAGGCCAGATTGGTGGCAGCAAGCGCAGCATCCGACAGGTCAAGCGGGTTAGTCAGTGGACGGCCACCACTCCATGAGTAGAAGCGAACGCCGTTCTGTTGCGCGACACCGACACCACACGCCGTTGGCGGTAGCCCGACTGGAAAGCGCGCGTTAAAGGCGGCAGAGCCTTTGGTGGTCAGCGAGTCTAAGCCTTCCAGTGAGTCTTGTGAGTATTGACCGCCGCCGGACAGCAGCGCGATCATGCTACCAAGTCCATTCACAACAGTCGAAAATACTGGCGCGAGTAACTTGGTGCGATCCGCATCGGCTACCCCGCGTACCAGATCAGCGACCGGTGTGCCCTTATGCGGTGAGGCAACCGCCGTCACAGATGCAACATATTGCGGTGCAACCCCCAGTATATAACGGACGGATTGGCCGCCGTGGCTGTGACCGATCAGATTGACTTTGCCGGTTGGGGTGAGTGCAGCAATCACCTGAACTTGCCGCAAAAGTTGCTCGCCACGCACATCAGATGACTCGAATGATGACACTTTGGTGCTATACACCGTTGCACCGTTCTTGGCGAGATCTTCAGGAATCCCATACCAACTGCTGATCGGCCCAATACTGTTAAAAGCAGCCATACCATGCGCCAAGACAATCGGATGCTTGGTTTGCGCATAGGTTGAGCTGCTATTGACTGAACCAGCGGATACACAGCCAGTATTGGTTGCACAGTTGTAGTATTGGGCAGCAGATGCGGACAACGACAGGGTCGATGCCGCGATTACGGTAAAAAAGCCTTTCATTATCAACTCCTCACGAGTTTGTTTTGGGGGTGTTATGGTGTGAGTACATCACACTATTGTTGCAACAAACGGGTGGTTTATTACCAAAATGATGAAATCATCACGCGTGCTGCAACTTGACAATCTATATTGTCTTCTTGCGTGAGGCAATTGGTTTGATCGGCTATACGTCGGAAACGCTCGTATGCCAAGCGGCTGCTTGGCACACGAATACTGCTACCAGATCACAAGCTGGCGTTTTTAAGCCGATTGGCTTGTTGGCGATAGATGGTTTTTGGATCACTTTCAAACAGACTGTGAATACCCAACACTTGGTTAATCAGATCACCGTGGTTCATGTTGTAGTTGTCGCGAATCACTGTCCCGAAGCGATTACTACAGCGACCGACCACACCATCACTGGCCTGACCAAAAAAGCCAACTGAGGCAGCCGTCAGCAGTCCATCAATCGGATCGAGCAGATTGGTAAATGGACTCGTACCACCCCATGAGTAAAACTTGATCCCGCCTTGGCTTTGTGTCGCACCTGTACCACACGCCGTGGTGGGTACACCGGCAGGGAAGCGCTGGTTAAAGCTTGCTGCACCAGCGGTACTCAATGTAGTGAGCGCACCATTTAGGCTTTGATTGCTACTGCCACCGCCAGACACACCTGTGATCAACTCACCGATGCCATTTGCCAATCCATTGGCGGCGCTTTGCAGTAAGCCGGTTGGCTCACCTTTCAGCACTTTAAGCGCGATATCGGCGACAGGAGTGCCTTTATGCGGTGTACCGACGCTGGTCACTGACGCGACGAGGGTAGGCGCAACAGCGGCCACATAACGTGAGTCCAAGCCACCTTGACTATGGCCGATCAGATTGACTTTAACCTTGCCGGTGACCGCGACAATATTACGAACTTTGGCCAGTAGTTGTTCACCACGCAAATCAGCAGAGGAGGCAACCGATGAAGCCAAAGTGATATAGACCTGACCGCCTTGTGAGGTCAGATCTCGTGGGATGTCATAGAAGTAATCAATCGAGCCGACCTTGGTAAAACCCACGAGGCCATGCGCGAGCACGATTGGATAGCGGGTTTGTGCGTAGGTTGCGGTGACGCGAATATCACTACTCGCGACACAGCCACTGTTGGTGGCACAGTTGTAGTATTTTGCTGCGGATGCCGTTG
>JBAQKP010000037.1:0-8270 GCA_049301135.1 Moraxellaceae bacterium
GGATACACGGCCCGTTTCGTCTGGGCCATAGCAAATTGAAAACAAAATAATATCGCGTTCATCGCCCTGCACGTTTTCAAGGTTTTTCACAAACAGCGGTTCTTGGTGTTGTGCTTGAATCCGTCGGTCTAATGCAGGGTCTTGGCGGCGGGCTGCATCAAGCAGATCTTCGACCAGTTTTTGCTGTGCCTGTGAAAAGGTCACCACCCCAACAGATTTGATCTCAGCCTGATCGGACTGAAAATGCTGTCGAATAAACGCCACAATCGCCTCAGCTTCTTGCCGATTATTGCGAGCGCCTGCCCGCTGGTATGTGCCAACGACTGGATGAAAAGTCACGCCATCGTCTGGATTGACGGGCGATGGGAAAGTAATCAGTTGTGAATCGTAGTAACGTCGATTAGAGAATGTGATCAGGGACTCACGCTGACTACGATAGTGCCACTTCAGCGTATGCACGCGCATGCCCGAGCCCATGCACTCATCCAGAATACTTTCCAGATCATCCACGTCACCGTCTACCGCCTCTGAATCGCTACTGCCTGCAAAAAAGCTGGTCGGGGGCAACTGCTTCGGGTCGCCAACCACGATGACTTGCTTACCTCGGGCAATCACCCCAATCGCGTCCCAAGTTGGAATCTGCGAGGCTTCATCGAAAATCACCAAGTCAAACTGTGTGCTGGCGGCGTCGAGGTACTGAGCAACCGACAACGGCGACATCAACATGCACGGCGCAAGATGCGACAATAAATCCGCTGTGGTAGACAGCAGTTTACGCACCGGCATATGACGGCTCTTTTTTTGAATTTCGCGCTTGAGGATACCCAGTGGCGTTTGTGGCGGTGCCAAGTCACTGGCTGGAATTTTGCCTGCCAATTTTGAGTAAATATACTGCCGCGTTAGCTCGGCAAACTGTGCATCAGCGTCGCGAAACTCTTGGATTTTACGCTCATGATCGACTGCAACAAAACGGGTCAGCACAGGCGTTTGCTGCATGACCTGCCCTAACCACCAGTCTGCGTAGCTGTATTCAAAAAGCTGTGGTGCGTGTGACCAAGCCACCTGTCCAGCATCTAGGATCGCCAGTAGTGGCTGTAAGCCCAGACGTTCACTGTCTCGTTTGGTCTGTTGCCAGTTACACCAGTCGCGTAAATAGCCCAGCGAATCCTGCCAACCCCGTACCACTCGACGCAACTCTCCCAGCACATTGGATGTGGTCGAAATCTGTAGATCGTCAGCAGTCAGATGAACGACTTCTAGCAACAAGCGGTACTGCTCACAGAAATCGTGGTAGCCCCGCTGCCACTCCATCAATAAACGACCACTCGGCTGCGAAGCCTGTAACGCTTTCGGTGTCGTGGTGAATTGTTGCAGCATTTTTGTTCTAAATGCTGCGTGCTGCTCAAGCTCTAGCCCAAAAAAATCAACCAGACGCTGCTCATACTCAACCAGCCAATCCTTGGCTTGTGCCAGTCGTTGCCAATCGGTTTTTTGCCCTTGCCACAGTGCGCCACAGTGTTGTTTGGCCTGTGCTGCAATCTGATCAAACTCAATACGCGCCTGCTGTGTGCTGCTGATCAATTCGAATAAAGGCAGCACCTCCTCTGCTTTGGGGCGTTTACCTTGCGCATGAAAACCGGTGAGCGCACTGCGAATCCTAAACTGTGCCAGCCACTTTTTAAAAAACCAATAGCCACTGGCTTGCCGCCATGCGCTGCTCAGGGCTTTCACAGGCTGCTCACAGACATCAAGCGACCAATTTGCACTGAGTTGCTGTTCAAGCGACTGTAACGCCTGTGTATGCCGTGCAACATCTTCAAGCAGGCGAGTCAGGTCTGGCTGTTCGGCAGTCTCTGTGGCCTGAAGTAGGCTGAGATAGTCTGGCTGATATTGCAACAACACGCCGCAGAGCCGATCAAACTGCGCATAGTCCGCAAGGCTTGCCGTACTTAATGGCAATCCAAGCAAATCGGATACCGCATCACTACGGTCGATCAGTGCGGTCACTGCCTGCTGAAATTGTTGGCAGTGTTGTTCAAGCTGTCGCTGCCAATGTGGTAGCCATTCACGCTGCCGAATCAATCTGAGATTTTTTTGATCTTGTGGTGGAACCAATTCGGCAATGCTTGCAATTTGTCGAACGGTCTCTCGCATTTCATCAAGCAACTCCGGTGTGTGAGTCGCTGCACTGTTCCAGCCAAAACCACACGCCGGATAATCTGCATGACAAATCAATCGGCTGGTGGCTTGAAATACGGTCAAACCATTGCTGTGGCGCTGGTGCAATGCACTCACGTAAGCGTTTAAACCTTGACGCATGCGATTTAAGCGATCTGCTTCTTGCTGCCAGTCCTGTACTTGGTGACGTGTGCCGGTCTTTAACGCACGATCAAACTGCCCCAACACCTCAGACTTGCTGGCTTTGGCAGAGTGCAACTCCAGCAAAAACGGTGCAAGACCCAGTTTTTTCAGGCGGTCATGCACCACCGACAAGGCTGCAATTTTTTCTGACACAAACAACACGGTTTTACCACGTGCCAGTGCGTCCGCAATCATGTTGGTGATGGTTTGTGATTTACCCGTTCCGGGGGGGCCTTCTAATACAAAGCTCAGGCCGTCTGCTGCCGCATTCACTGCGGCAAGTTGTGAGCTATCACAATCAGCGGGGACAAATAAGTCCTGTGGCCGTCGCTGCTCATCAAGCTGATACTCTTGAATAAACTGACCCTGTGCCAGTGGTGAAGCGGCGTGCTTGTCACGCTCAACCAAGTGACGCACCAATGGGCTTTTTAAGATCTGCTCTAAACGATCGGTCAGATCTTTCCACATTAGATACTTGGTAAAAGAAAACATGCCTAAAGACACAGTCGGCAGCAACTCAAAACCGGATAAATCAACCACTGCGCTACGGAAAATCGACCAAATTTTATCGACATCAACGCCTGACTCGTCCTGTGGCAACTCCGCTGCACCGGTAATTTTTGGGATTTTGAGATTAAATTGATGCTCAAGCAGTTGTAGTAAAGTCGGATTCACCACACTGTCATCATCATGCCGACGCAACGAGAAGCTGCTATTGACCGACTGCCGCTCTAGCGACACGGGAACCATCAACAGCGGTGCAAGCATTTTTCGGCTACTGTCTTTTTGATCACTCCACTGCAACATGCCAAACACCAAAAACAGCGTATTCGCACCGCCCTCTTCTTGTGCTGTGCGTGCCGTCCGAAAAATATCAGTCAAACGTTTATCCAACTCATCGCTGGATAGATCGGCCAGTAGCTCGTTTTTGCCTAACGCTTGCTGGGTCAAACTCTGTTGTAGGCTGGCTTGGGTTACGCGAGCTTGCTGCTCGCTAGAACGCGGGTCATCAACTGGCATTAAGTCCAGCAACGATTTTAGCTTTAGACTTTTGCCTTGCGCGAGTAAGTCTTCAATGGCGGCGGGCTGATGCGCAGACAAAGGCACACTTTGTTTATTCGGTTTAAAGTTAATTAACTTGTTGCGTAATGTCAGATCCAACAACTTTGAGCGCCACACGTCAATTCGATTGCGATCCGTCACTACCTCGCTGGTCGAGTTGACGATCACGTCTAAACTGAGCGGCGGCAAGCCAATCTCGTCAATCGCTTGTTCTTTCGGCTGTTCAGACTCCTCTGATTCAGCGTTATTCAAGGCATTGCTACGATCCTGTGGCAAAGACAGCGGCAAGATTTTCAAGCCCTGCCGTGAACGTTGCACGTCAATAGCCAACTGAAAGCTCTGCTGTTTGGCTTCAGACAAACGCTCTGCACCAGCACGAACCGCTTGTGCAAATGGCATACCCGCTTGTGGTGTCACTCCGACGGATTCAATCGCCAGCATCTCACCCGCGTCAATCCGTTTACGAATCGCGGCAGCATCGTCTACGCTGGTCTGTGCCAAATGCTGATCAATCAACCAACAACCGACCCAAGCATGACCTTGATCCAGAAAAATCAATGGGTTTAAACCGACTTGCTCCAGACAAGACACCAACAACAAGCAGGTATCTAAACATGTCCCCATGCGGTCTTGCTGAATCTGATTAGGTAGACGGATTTTTTGTCCTGTGTCGGTAAAGCTTGCCGGTGGATTAGCGTAATGAATCTGCCAGTCGCTGACTGCGGCATACACTGCTGCAATCTGCCGCATGACCGCCTCGCGGCTTGCCGCTTGGTAGCCGTTGAGCGATACGTTGAACTGTTTGAGTAGCTTGTCTGAGGCTCTACGCTGAAGCTCGCTGATGGCGTGGCTATTTGGTTGTGCAAACGCCACCAGCAGCTCCGGCAACTGTCGAAAGCCTGACCATTCGTGGTATGCCAAAACCTCAATCGGATAGGCAACTTGCGTCAGTTGTTGCTCCTGATGCCATACCTGAGCAAACACATTTGCTTTGATCGACTCCGAACGCTTCGATAGCCAATCTTGGTTCAGCATCCATTCGGGCTTTACAATCAGATGGGATTGCCCGATGTCTAGTTGTGCAAGCTTCAAAATCAAGGGTTGAGCAAACTCTGGATCGGCACTGATGCGCACCTCCAAGTCGTGCCAGACTTGGTCGGTGTTGTTGGTAATCCTGAGTTGTTGCAAAGGCGCAATAAAATTTTGTGTGCCTGCGTAATTCACCACAGATGCAAGTGTTAGATCAATATCCATATCACCCCTGACGCTTCATGTTATTACTGAATCAGTTACAGCCTACTCGATTTTTTCGAGTGGCATCCATCATACCTCAACTGGTCAAGCGGATAACCGACAAAGACACGGAGCTGAATATCTTTTCTGAAGTGCCTCCTCCACCTACCCGATCAAATGTTGCCACCCAACTGCTGTACACGGTCGATTGTTTTGAATTAGAAAACATGGTCGTAGCGCGTTTGGCAGATGATGGCTCCACCACTTTGAACAAGCTGGATCGTGCCAACTATCAACAGCGGCTAGATGATGAATATCAACTGTCCGAGTTGTGGCTGACTGATTTCCAAACCAGACGACATCAATCGTCGCATCAATCTAAAATCTTACTCTTAGGGCTAACCACAGCATGCTCAAGACATGAGCGGCTGTGATAGGCTCTGCATTGCGAATCGTCTAAAACGAAGTACCTGACGATCTCATTTCGGTTGATCTCTGTTGCTGATGAAAAAATCTATCTCTGCAATATCACCGTGCAAGCGTTCTCGTTTATGCTGTTAATGTGTTTTTGATAACCAAGGATTGGAGCCAAACATGAGTCAAGACATCACCGCCTCGTTGGTACAGCAATACGAGCGCGTTGTATTTGAAACCTTTATAAAGACCTTCGGGCTAGACTTCATTCTTGTGAAGGATAGGCGTGGCGGCGACGTCGATACCTTGCACACGGTACGCGATCCCACAGTGACTGACTACGCCAGTTCTGACAACCAAGCAGCCTATGACAACAGGGGCGAATACAACTCGCATGAGTATCATAGTCACCCCAACTATATCGGCAAAAACAGAGCCAACTCAGAAGCACTAAAGCAAGGCAACCTGCATGACGCCTATACCGGAGAGCAAATCACCCAAAAAGGCAGCTACGACCTTGACCACACAATCTCCGCGAAGGAGATACATGACGATCCTGCAAGGGTGCTTGCCCGCAAAAACGGTGCTGACCTCGCCAACACCTCATCAAACTTGAATGCTACCTCTGCGAGTGTCAATCGCTCTAAACAAGCGATGTCTGCAACCGAGTATCAAGCAAAAATCACTGCAAAAAAGAAGGAGATCTCCACGGAAATCCTGAGTCTTAAGACTGAGATAAGCGTACTTGAAAAAAGCCAATCAGCCAGCGAAAGTGACCGTCTTACGCTTAAAACGAAAAAACAGCAACTTAAGAAACATGAAGATCAGCTCAAGGTGGTCAACTCCGGCAAGCTGCAAGAAGCTGACCGACAAGCCAGAGCCGACTACGAAAAAGCGCTTCAAGATTACTATAAAAGCCCTGCATTCATGACTGACCTCGGCCAAGCGAGCTTGACCAAAGGCTCCCAAATGGCGGTGCGTCAAGGCTTAGGTTTCCTGCTGTCTGAAGTATGGATGCTGGTTCGCGTTGAAGCACCACGACTCATTCAGCGGTATAAAGCACATGATGACTTTTCTAAGCTGTTTTCGGATATATCTGATCTGGTTAAAAAATCTTACGAAGCCGTCAAAGCCAAATATAAGCAACTACTTGCCTCCCTTGCTGACGGCATGATTGCGGGTATTTTTTCTACCGTGATGAACACGCTCATCAATATTTTTTTCACGACAGCAAAGAACGTCGGCAAAATCATCCGAGAGTCTTGGACTTCATTGGTCGAAGCACTCAGAGTGCTTTTGTTTAATCCTGACAAGCTACCGTTTGGTTCTTTGGTGTTACATGCTTCAAAAATCGTTGCGACCGGAGCGGCGGTGGTTATGGGTGTGCTGGTTGCCGAAGCTGCTGCAAAGCATGGCCTTGCGGCGATTCCTTTTGTCGGCGACCTATTGATCACCTTGATTGGCGCACTGACCACAGGCATTTTGAGCGTCTCTTTTATCTACTTTTTGGATCACTCCAAACTCATTCAAAAAGTCGTCGCCTACGTCGATGGCATCAAGTCTAAAGAGCAGCATGCTCTCGATTATTTCTTGAAAATCAACCAAGAAATGAACCGGTATTGCGCCGAATTGATGTCAATCGACTATCAGGCATTTGAAGCCGAATTACTCAAGGTCAGGAACATTAACCAGCGACTGGCTTGTGCAGAGGATGACGGTACGTTTTCTGAAGAGCTGAAGAAAATCGTCAAGGAGATGAATATCCAACTACCGTACTCCAATCGCAGTGAACTGAATGCCTTTATGAATGATCGTAGTCGTGTGCTGGTACTATGACGGCTTTTCAGTGTTCGCAATGTGGCGCATGTTGCCGGAATCTGGCACAGCACGACATGTATCGTTTTTTGGATCGTGGTGATGGTATCTGTAAAAACCTAGACCTCGCCTCGAACCTGTGTAAGATATACGAAGATCGCCCGCTCATTTGTCGGGTCGATCAGAGCTACGAATTTTTTTCTGACCTCATGAGCTTGGAGGAATATCACCAAGTGAATGAGAAAAACTGTGAAATCTTAAGGACAAAAGGCTAGAGGATCTGAATATGCCGTTACCCCTGATTATTGGTGGAGTTGCTATAGCTGCTGGTTTGGCCGGTCTTGCATCCGGTGCAAATGGTGTCAAAAAAATCAGAGACGCCAGCAAGCAAATTGAAGAAGCTTCAACCAAGTACGAAACGTCTAAAGCAAAGCTTGACGATAAAAACACGGTGATGACTCAGAGTCTTGACTCGGTTGGTAGTCTCCAAGTCAAGCTCAACAAAGACTTCAGTCGGTTTGCCGATGCCTTCGAGAAAATTCAGAATCGCCCTAAGTTTTCCGAATACACATCTGAGCACCCAAGTATCAGCAAGCATGACCTGAACGAAATTCGACAAGTGTCTATCACTGCAATCGAGTTTCTAGCGTCATCCGCATTTTCTGCTGGTGCTGGAGCATTGGCAGGTTTTGCAGCTTACGGTGGCACGATGGCACTTGGCGTCGCATCAACTGGTACAGCAATCAGTTCGCTTTCCGGTATTGCAGCATACAACGCAACACTTGCAGCATTGGGCGGTGGCTCACTCGCGGCTGGCGGTGGGGGCATGGCACTTGGTTCGACCATTCTGGCTGGTGCGGTTGCAGGCCCAGTCGTTGCGGTTGCAGGGCTACTGGTAAATGCCAAAGGCAACTCCAGCCTTGAAAAAGCCGCAGAAATCGAAAAAAGCGTCGATGACACTGTGGCATTGATGGTCAAAGCTATGGCGTTTATGGACAAGTTGACCGTGCTGTCTAACGATGTTCTTGCCGAACTCAATACCCTGTCGGTCTACTACTACAAGTATGTGGGCAGGCTGGAAGGACTGGTTGCGACCAACACAGACTGGAACAGCTACTCTGATCAAGAGCAGCAACTGGTTGATAACAACATCAAATTGGTTTCTATTATCCGCGCCATTCTCAAGCAACCGTTGGTGGTCAAAAAAGATACTGATGAAATGGGCGAGATACAAGAAGCCAAAGTCAGACAAGGCTTGCAGAACGCAACAGAACTCACCGACTCACTGTAACCATCCCACGCCCTTCCCAAGCGGAAGGGCGTTTATGCCACTTAATTAGAATCTAGCCGACTACTCCAACCACTTGCCTACCCCTGCAATCCCC